>JAUIFY010000025.1 GCA_030430245.1 bacterium
GGGAGGATGGATGCGCTCCCCGTCGCTCCCAGTAGGAACGGCAGTGACGCTCGGCGTGGGCCCAGCCTTTTGCTGGGGCGAGTCACAGCCGTTCACAGCCAGGGCGGAGGCGCTGAGCCCCAGCCCCGCCAGGAGCGTCGGCGCCACGTCGACCAGGCTCACGGGCGACTCGATCCGCGCTCCGGCCGGGATGCGCCGCGGAAGCCGCATCGCCAGCGGGATCGCGATCGACCCTTCGTCGGCGAGCCAACCGTGTTGGAAGAAGTAGTCGTGATCGCCGAGCCCCTCGCCGTGATCGGCCGTCAGGACGACGAGGGTGGAACCCGCCAGATGGAGGTCGTCGAGTGCCGCGAGGAGCTTTCCCGCCTGCGCGTCGGAGTGGCGCACCTCGGCCCGGTAGCGCCACCGGTAGACCGAAGCGCGCCGGACGCCGGGAATCGCTTGATACCGGGGCAGAACTCCGAGCCCCGTGTTTCGGCGGACCGCTTCGAGAACGCGCTCCGGGCGCGGGTCGTCGCGCGCCACGTCCCTGCGAACCGACTTCGGCGCGGAATCGTACGGCCCGTGGGGGTCCATCAGGTGCACCCACAGGAACCAGGGCTCCGCCGGCGACGACTCGAGCCACTCCACGGCCCGCGCGACGCCCACCTCGTCCTTCGAAAAGCCGCGGCCCGGGTAGTCCGCGAACGACTCGTACGTCTCGAAGCCCCGCCCGAAGCCGTACTCGGACGAGAGGATGCCGTTGCCGAAGAACGCCGCGGTACGGTAGCCCGCACGCGCCAGGCTCTCGGCGAGGACCGGTACGTTCGACCCCAGAGACCAGCTGTTGGTGTAGACGCCGTGGGTCCCGCGGTAGGCTCCGGTGAGGAGAGAGGCGGTCGCCGTCCGCGTGGTCGGGGCCGGCGTGGTCGCCGCGAGGAAGACGGTACCGGCATCGACGAGCGCGTCGAGGGACGGCGTCAGGTCACTCGGCCCCGACGCGACGTGGCCCAGATGGTCGGCGCGAAGCGTGTCGATCGTCAGGAGAAGGACGTTCGGGAGCCGGCCGTCTGCGAGACGCAGAGGCGGCGTCGGCTCCGGCCGCGGCGACGCCACGGCGAGGGCGATCGCCGCCACGACCGCCGCAAGGACGAGAATCCGCACCACGAGGCTCGTCGACCCTCGATGAGGGTCCCGAACTCAGAGACGCTCGATGATCGTCCCGGTGCCGAGGCCGCCGCCACAGCACATCGAGATGAGACCGTGCTTGCCCCCGGTGCGCTCGAGCTCGTGCAGCGCCGTCGTGATCAGACGCGCTCCGGTGCAGCCCGTGGGATGCCCCAGAGCGATCGCTCCGCCGTTGGGGTTCACGCGCTCGGGGTTCGGCTGCAGCTCCTTCTCCCACGCGAGGACGACGGTCGCGAACGCCTCGTTCACCTCGAACGTGTCGATCTGATCGACGGAGAGGCCGGTCTGCGAGAGCACCTTGCGCGACGCGGGAATCGGTCCCTCGAGCATCTTCACCGGGTCGCAGCCGACGAGCGTCGTGGCGGAGATCCGCGCGCGCGGCCGGAGGCCGAGCTCCTTCGCCTTGGCCGGCGAGGCCAACAGGATGGCCGCCGCACCGTCCGAGACTTGCGAGGACGAACCCGCGGTGTGCACTCCACCTTCCTCGACCGCCTTGAGACTCGCGAGCTTCTCGAGCGACGTCTCGCGCAAGCCTTCGTCGCGTACGACCTCGCGCATCTCGCCCGTCGGCTTGCCCTCGTCGTCGACGACGGGAGCGGTGATCGGCGTCACCTCGCGGTCGAAGTGGCCGGCCTCCCACGCCTTCGCCGCGCGCTCCTGGCTTCGGAGACCGAATCGGTCGGTATCCTCGCGAGTCACGCCATAGTCCTTGGCGATCATCTCGGCGCCCTGGAACTGCGACGTGGGCGCGTACCGCTCCACGTAGGACGGGGTCATCGGGAATCCGCCCTTCATGTTCGAGCCGAGCGGAACGCGCGTCATCATCTCGACTCCGCACGCGAGGACGAGGTCCTCGATGCCAGACCCGATCAGACCGGCCGCGACCGATGTCGCCTGCTGTGACGAGCCGCACTGGCTGTCGACCGTGGTCGACGCGACCTCGAGCGGCAGCCCCGCCGCGAGCCACGCCACGCGCGCGATGTTGAACGACTGCTCGCCGACCTGGGAGACGCATCCACCGACGACCTGCCCGACCTGCGCGGGGTCCACGCCCGAACGATCGATCGCCGCCTTCTGGACGGCGCCGAGAAGATCGGCCGGCATCATCCCCGCGAACGCACCCTTGCGGCGACCGATCGGACTACGGACGGCTTCGACGATCCAGACTTCTTCCATGGCAGATGCTCCCTTCGCGCCCAGCGGGTCGGTGGATGGTTCCTCCAGACCGCTAGCGGAGCGCGGGGGCGCCGTCCATCAGTCGTCCATTCGGATCAGGCCGCGTTGGACCGCCTCGTACACCGCCTCGCCGCGCGAGTTCACCTCGAGCTTCTCGTAGATGTGGCGCACGTGCGAGGTGACCGTGTGGGCCGAGATGGAGAGGAGCGACGCGATCTCCGGAAAGGTGAACCCCTTGGCGATCAACCGAAGGATCTCGGTCTCCCGGGCGGTGAGCGTCGCGCGGGCGCGCATCACCTCGGAATCACCCTCCGCGCCGAGCAGCGGGTCGGTCGTCGCATCGCTTCGAAAGCGCTCCAGGAGACGTCGCGCGATCGGCGCGCTCATGGGAGATCCACCTTCCATGAGCTGCATCACCGACTCGCCGATCGCCTCGGACGTCCCGTCCTTCAACAGGTACCCACTGGCACCCGCCTCGATCGAGCTGATCACGTTCTTCTCGTCGCCGAAGACGGTCACGACCATGATCTGCGAGCCCGGGGTGGCCTCCCGCGCGAACCGGATCAGCTCGATGCCGTTGCCATCCGGCAGCCCGAGATCCGTCAGGAGGACGTCGGGCTTGCCCGCGACGAGGTCGTCTCGCGCCTCGGTCACGGTCCCCCGGGCGGCGATGAGATCCAGCCGGGGATGCGCGTCGATGGCCCGCGCCAGGTGGGCGCGGGTCGGCTCGTCGTCCTCCACCAGGAGGACGGAGTATCGCGGATTCGTGGATTCTCGGGCGGTCATCCGTCGTTCTCGTGACGGAGCATACGCGGTGGGCCCGCCGGAGCGCATCCCCCGATCGTGGGATGCCGGGAAGGGATACGACCGCCGCCGTCAGGCCGACTCGATCTCGGCTCGAGCCCGGGCGACGACCTCCTCCACCATCGCCCGAAGCTCGTCCCGGCGCTTCTCGCTGCTCGCCTCGAAGCGGAGGACGAGGGCGGGCTGCGTGTTCGAGGCACGGACGAGCCCCCAGCCGTCGCCGAAGTCGGCTCGGACGCCGTCGACGTCGTTCACGGGCCAATCGGCGCGCAGCATCTCGGTCACCCTGTCGGCGACCGCGAACTTCACGGTGTCGGGACAGTCGACGCGGATCTCGGGCGTCGTGTACGCGGGCGGCAATCCGTCCAACAGATCGAGCAGCGTACCGTCGGACCGCGCGAGGATCTCGAGCAGTCGCGCGCCCGCGTAGACCGCGTCGTCGTAGCCCAGGAAGCGATCGGCGAAGAACATGTGGCCGCTCATCTCCCCGCCCACGACCGCGTCGGTCTCCTTCATCTTGGCCTTGATCAGCGAGTGGCCGGTCTTCCACATGATCGGCTTGCCGCCGATCCGCTCGACCTCGTCGAACAGACGCTGCGAGCACTTGACCTCGCTGATGACGACGCTTCCCGGCCGACGCGAGAGGATCTCGCGCGCGAAGATCACCAGAAGCTCGTCCCCCCAGAGAATCTTGCCGCCCGGCGCGACGACGCCCAGCCGGTCGGCATCCCCGTCGAAGGCGACGCCGAGGTCGGCGCCCTCCGCGTCGACCGTGCGGATCAGATCCTCGAGGTTCTCGGGCAACGTCGGATCCGGGTGGTGGTTCGGGAAGCGCCCGTCGGGGTCGCAGTACAGCTCGATCACGTCGCAACCGAGATTCCGCAGCACCTCGGGACCGACCGGACCCCCCGCGCCGTTCCCCGCGTCCGCGACGACCTTGAGCTTTCGCGGCAGGACCCCGAACTGGTCCTTGCAGTAGTCGAAGTAGGGCCCGAGGACCTCGACCGTCTCCACACGCCCCTGGCCGTCGACGAAGGTCCCGGCCTCGATCTCGTCGTGCAGAGACGTGATGGCGTCGCCGTACATCGACTCGCGACCCAGACACATCTTGAAGCCGTTGTACTCCGACGCGTTGTGGCTCGCCGTGACCTCGACGCCGCCGTCCACGGGGTAGTGGAAGAGCGAGAAGTACATGAGCGGCGTGGGACACTGGCCGATGTCGAGCACGGTCACGCCGCACTCCGTGAGGCCCCGAATCAGGGCGTCGGCGTAGGAGTCGGACGTCAGGCGGCAGTCGCGGCCGACCGCCACCTTCACCTCGCGGTCGGGGTGCAGGCGCTTCACGCGCGAGCCGAACGCCCGGCCCAGCGCCCAGGCGAAGTCCGCGTCGAACTCCTCACCCGCAATGCCGCGGATGTCGTACTCGCGGAAGATCGTCGGGGTCATTTTCATCGCGAACCTTTCCTTGCCGATCGGGCTCCGGATTGTCGAGTCGGCCGACGCGGCACCGCGTGGACCGGCGCCAGCTCCAGGGCCATCTCGAGCGCCGCACGCATGCTGCTCGGATCGGCCTTCCCGGTCCCGGCGAGATCGTAGGCGGTTCCGTGATCGGGTGACGTCCGGACGAACGGCAGGCCGAGGGTGACGTTCACGGCGCGGTGGACGTCGCGTTGCTTGATCGGGACGAGGCCCTGGTCGTGGTACATGGCGATGATCGCATCGGCCGGCGGACCGAGCGCCGAGAAGAGGGTGTCGGCGGGATGCGGCCCCGTGACCTCGAGACCGCGGCGGCGCAGACGGCGGATCGCCGGAGTGATGACCCGCGACTCCTCATCGCCGTAGACGCCGCCGTCCCCCGCATGGGGGTTGAGTGCGGCCACCGCGATCCGGGGGGAACGGATGCGCCACCAGCGGCGCAGATGGTCGGCCGTCATGGCGATCGTGTCGGCGATGCCGCGTGCGTCCAGCCGTTCGGCGACCGAGCGCAGCGGAAGGTGGATCGTCGCGAGCACGACGCGCAGGTCGTCCACCGCCATCATCATGCGGACGTCCCCGACCCCGCAGAGCTCTCCGAGAATCTCGGTGTGACCCGTCCGCGCGACGCCGGCGCGCGCGAACCACTCCTTGCTGACGGGCGCCGTGCAGAGCGCGTCGACGACGCCGCGGCGCGCCAGGTGGACGGCGGTGCGGATCGACTCGTAGGCCACCCGAGCGGTCGCGCGGCCCGGCCGACCGGGGCGGCGCTGGGCGGCGGTCAGCGGACGAACCGGCTTCTCGATCCCCGGGGCGACCAGCCTCAGTCCGCGCCCGGTCGGAACCCCACGCTGCTCCAGCTCGTCGACGGTGACCGGATCGATGGGTGTCGCGAGGCCGAGCCGACGCGCGGCATCCCGCGTCGCACCGAGATCGCCGAACAGGAGCGGCCGACAGGCGAGCCGCCGTCCGCGGAGCGCTCGTAGAGCGACCTCCGGCCCGACCCCGGCTGGATCACCCAGCGTGATCGCCAGAACCGGAAGTGTCTTCGTCGCCATCGTCTTCCGACGACGGTTCGCTCGCGGACGAACCGGCGGCCGCCGCGCTCCCCGGAGGCTCGAGGCGCCGCACGATCGCGTGTCCCTCGGTCAGATCGCTCTCGACGTAGTCCTGGAAGCGCTCTTCGACCGCCTGCGCGTACAGACGCTCGGTGATCTGCGCCTCGACGTCGGCGAGCGGAACGTAGTCGCTCGCCTCGATCTCGTCGACGGTGAGGATGTGGACTCCGGCGCCCGTTCGCACCGGCGGGCCGACCTGTCCCTTCTTCAGGCCGAACGCGAGCTCCTCGAGCTGCGGAATCATCTGGCCCTTCTTCATCCAACCGAGGCTTCCGCCGTCCGACGCCTCCGGGCCCTGCGAGTACTTCTTGGCGACGGAGGCGAACGACTGCCCGGCGTTCAGGTCCTGCAGGGCCATCTGCGCTGCCGCCGCGACCTGCTGCTGCTGGGTCTCCGACGCGTTCGGCGGAAGGACGAAGAAGATCTGCCGGATGTGGACGGCTCCCGCCTTGGCGAACATGTCCTTGTTGTCGTCGTAGAACTTCTGGACGTCCGCCGACGTGACATTCACGTCCTGCCGGATCCGCCGCATGATGAGCTGGTTCTTCAACAGCTCCTTCGCGATCTGCGTCTTGTAGGTCTCGACCGTGAAGCCCTGCTGGGCGAGCGCCGCGGCGAGCGACGCGTCGTCGAGATTGTTCCCGCGCTTGATCTCCTCGATGTAGAGGTCGACGTCCTCCTTCGAGACCGACAGGCCGAGCCGCCGGCTCTCGAGGCGCACGAGGGTCTCGCCGATCAGGAGCTCGAGCGCCTTGGCCCGGTCCTCCTTGCTCACGTTGTTCGGATCGGCACCGCCGTTCAGGCGGATGAAGCGCTCGAGCTCGAACTGGGTGATCGGCGAGCCGTCGACCGTCGCCACGATCCGGTCGACGACGATCGCCTCCGCCGGCCGTGTGAAGCCGAGGATCGCGGCCACGGCCGCGAGGGCGAGCAGCGGGTGTCCGAACCGGGTCATCCGGGTTCTCTACTGGAAACGCCAGGATCTGGCCATGCGGAGTGGCGGGGCCCCGAGCGGCATGCGATCTCAATGCCATGCTCCTCCCGCGGCGTCCCATGTACGTGATCTTCGACATGGACGGCGTGCTCCTCGCGACGGAGCAGATCTACACCGACGTCACGCAGGAGATCGTCGGACGCTGGGGGAAGACGTTCGACTGGTCGATCAAGAGCAACATGGTCGGTCGGCCCTCGATCGAGTCGGCCCGCTATCTCGTGAAGACGCTCGACCTGCCGATCGAGCCCGAAGCGTACCTGCGCGAGCGCGAGGCCGCCTTCCAGACTCGTATGCCCGAGGCCGAGCCGATGCCCGGCGCGGTCGAGCTCGTACGCGGGCTCTCCGAGCGGGGGGTGCCGATGGCGGTCGCCACGAGCTCCCACCGGCACATGTTCGATCTGAAGACCCGGCGCCACGGGGAGTGGTTCCGCCTGTTCGACTGCGTCGTGCTGGGCGACGACCCGCGGATCGCGCGGGGGAAGCCCGCGCCGGACATCTTCCTGCTCGCCGCGAAGGAGCTGGGCGCCGCCCCCGAGACCTGCCTCGTGTTCGAGGACGCCCCGTCGGGCGTCGAAGCCGCCCGCGCGGCCGGCATGCTCGTGGTCGGACTGCCCGACCCCGGTCTGGACCCGGAGCGACTCGCCGGTGCGCATCACATCACCCATTCGCTGACCGAGATCCGGCCGTGCGACATCGGCCCCGAGGCGAAGCCCTGAGCAGGGCCGGCGCGACGATGGACGCGGCGACGGTCGTGCTGCTGCGCGACGGGCGCGACGGACTCGAGCTGCTGATGGTCCGACGCGACTCGCGCATCGCGTTCGCGGGCGGGCATTGGGTCTTCCCGGGCGGCCGCGTCGACGACGAGGATCGCGCGGGGGTCGAGGGCGAGATCGAAGCCGCCCGCCGCGCCGCGGTGCGCGAGGCGATGGAAGAGGTCGGCCTCTCCCTGGACGGAGGTGGTCTGATCCCGTTCTCGCATTGGACGCCGCCCGCGATCGCGCCGAAGCGCTACCTCACGTGGTTCTTCGTCGCCGAGGCGACGACCGACGCGGTGACGATCGACGACCACGAGATCCGCGACCACGCATGGCTCCGGCCCGCCGACGCGCTCGCGCGCCGCAACGCGGGCGAGATCGAGCTCGGACCGCCGACGTGGATCACGCTCGAGCAGCTCCGGCACTGCCGTTCGGTCGGCGAAGCGCTCGACGGGGCGCGGAGCAACGAGCCGGAGCGCTTCGCGACGCGCATCGCCGGAGTCGACGGCGGCGCCGTCGCGCTCTACCACGGCGACGCCGGCTACGAGGCGACGGACGCGAACGTCCCGGGCCCGCGCCATCGGCTCTGGATGGTCGCCGATGGGTGGCGGTACGAGCGCGACGAGTCACCCCGCGCGCGAGAAGCGCCGTCGAAACGATGACGAGGGCTCGCACCGTCTGGCTGCTTCCCGTGGCCCGAGCGCTCGTCTGCGTCCTCGTTGCGGCCGGCGTGAGTGCCGCGCTCCCCGGCACGAGCGAGGCATCCCCGGACTCCGATCGCTGCGTGCAGTACGACCGTCCCGAGCGGACCGGAGACGTCCCCGACGCGCTCCACGAGCTGTCGGGCCTCGCCGCGAGCCGTCTCCACGACGGCGTCTTCTGGGCGCACAACGACTCGGGAAACGACTTCGAGCTGTTCGCCATCGAGGCCGGTGGCCGGATCCGCGCGCGCATTCCCCTCGAGGGCGCGCGCGCCCGCGACATCGAGGACGTCGCGGTCGGCCCCTGCGACACGGGAGCCTCGGAGAGCTGCGTCTACCTCGGCGACGTCGGCGACAACCGCTACCGGCACCACGAGGCCCGGATCTATCGCCTGCCCGAGCCGCCGACGCTCGACGATCGGCCACGCACCGTCGACGTGCTCCCGTTTCGCTGGCCCGACCGCCCGCACAACGTCGAAGCCATCGCGGTCGATCCGCGATCGGGCGCCGTGTTCCTCTGGACGAAGGAGCCGAACTCGCTCGGTATCGTGTACCGGCTGACGGGGCTTCGGACGGGCCACACCGCCACGGCCCAGCGGATCCGGGAGATCGATCCCGATGCCGCGGCGGCCGGGCTCACCACCGGAGTCGACGTCCACCCGAGCGGCGAGCGGATCCTCCTGCGCACGTACGGCCAGCTCTGGGAGCTCCGCCGTCCGGGGGCCACCCGCTTGGAGGACGTGCTCGAAGCGGAGCCCGAGCCCCTGCCCACCCGCCGGCAGCCGCAGTCGGAGGCCGTCGCGTACCACCGCGACGGCCGCGGCTATCTCGTCGGAACCGAAGGCGCAGGAGGCCCGCTCTACACGGCCGGCTGCGCGCCGCCCCGCGAGACGGGGAGCTCGCGCTCGTCCTCCTGAAGCTCGCTCAGGACCCAGGCGGCAGTGTCTTCCGGGAGGTCCGGAATCCGGGAGAGGAACTCCTCCAGATCCTCGCCGACGACCCCCGTGGAGAGGTTCGCCGCGAGCATCTCGCGGTAGTGCTCGGCGACACGCTCGCTCAGGAGCCCGCAGCGACGAAGCGTCGGGATCACGAAGCCCTGGACCGGCCCGAGCCGCCGCTTCTTGTTCTGCTTCGAGAGGAGGTCGGGGATCTCCTTGGCCGCCGATTCGAGCAGGGCGGTGGCGTCGAGTCCGGCGTTCGACCAGACCTCGAGCATCGAGGCGAACAGCGTCGTCGAGCGACGGGCATCGATCAGGGTGCGCGCCGCTTCGAGCGCGAAGTCCTCGAGCTCTTCCCGCTGCTCCTTGCCGAGCTCCGGCACGCACCGCTCGAGGTACTGGACCCCGTACGCGTGGTGCCGCGACTCGTCACGCGCGACGTAGGTGAGGAGATCCTTCAGGAGCGGCTCCTCGGTCAGGCTGCGCATCTCGCGGAAGCTGAAGAGCGCCAACCCCTCGACCACGATCTGCATGCCGACCAGCTTCTTCAGCCAATCCCCGGTCTGAAGCGTGTCGTCGAGGACCTTCTTGAGCGGCGCGGCGATCGGCTGGATCTCGTCGAGCTTCTCGATGTACTGGGCGAAGACCTCCACATGTCGCGCCTCGTCCATCGTCTGCGTCGCCGCGTAGAACTTGGCATCCGTGTGCGGAACGGCGTTGACGAGCTGGGACGCGACCATCAGCGCTCCCTGCTCTCCGTGGAGGAAGTTGCTCAGACGGAACGCCGCGGTCTTGCGCGTGAGCTCGAGACGACGCTCCTCCGTCTGACCGCGCCAGTACGACGTCTCCTGAACCGGAAGACCGAGCCCGAGAGGCGTCGTCTCGAAGAGGTGCATGTCGATGTCGCGATCCCAGTCGAGATCGCGCTCGGACACCCACTGGGCCTCGGCCGCCTTGACGTACAGACGCCTCAGCTCCTCCACCTCGGGATCGTAGTTCCACTGGTAGATGACCTTCATGGCCGTATCGAACGGCGGTTCCTGGGTGCTCGTCTCGAGTTCGAAGTCGCTCATTCGGTGTGCCCTCCGTTTTCGGCGTTGTGCGCGTCGTGCAACATGGCCTCGTAGATCTGTCGGATGATTCCCTGCAGCTCGCGCACGGCGGCATCGCGGTCTCCGCGCTCGAGAGAGGCGAGACAGGCGTCGATCCGCGGCAGGTGACGCGCGGGATCGCGGCCGTACCGCCGCCGCGCCACGTCCATCGGCGCCGCGGCGAGGAACGCACGCATGCGCCGCGCGATCATCTGCCAGACCGTGTTGCGCGTCATGTCGGACAGCAGGACCACGATGTCGCGCAAGACCGCGTGTCGATCCTCGTCCGTCCCCGCGAGCTGGTCGCGGAGCCGCTGGAGCTCCTGGAGCTGCTCGGGGGTGTGTCGCTCGATCGCGAGGCGACCCATCTCCAGCAGCATCGGTGCGATCACCTCGACCATCTCCGAGAGAAGCGCGAGGTGGATGTGATTGCCGTGAAAGATCATGGCCGGCAGGGCGTCGAACGACGCCTCCGTCCGGGGTCGGACCGTCACCCCGTCGCCCTGGCGAACCGCGACGAGCCCCAATCCCTCGAGCACCTTGATCGCCTCGCGAACCGAGGTGCGGTTCACCTGGAACTCCTCGGCGAGCTCGCGCTCGGGGGGAAGCTTCTCGCCGACGACGAAGCGTCCGTCGAAGATGGCGTCGCGGAGCTGGTCGGCGACGTCCTCGTGGAGGCGCCGGCGGGTGGGGGGCCGGAACGGCAGCACCTTCTCCGACGCCTGCTCTTGGGTCTTCTCGTGACTCACGAGTGTCCCAATGTTCCATTGGTCCAACCAATTGTCAAGACCGAAGACACCCCGGAATGGTCGACGTTCGACGCCGAACCGGGAGACCCCGACTCAGCGATGCCCCAGGCGGCGGAAGACCTCTGCGCAGACCGTCGGCCGGTCCGTCATGATTCCGTCCACGCCGAGGCCGATCAGACGCTCGATCTCGTCCGCCTCGTCGATCGTCCAGACGTGGACCTCGACGCCGTGTGCGTGCGCCACCTCGACGAACTCCCGCGTGACCAGCGGCTGGTCCATGAAGGTCGGAGGGACCTGGAACGCGATCCCCCGGGGCGTGTACTCGTCGAGTCGCCCCCGCGCCCAGTAGTCGAGGAACTCGGCGCCGTCCTCGACCGAGGTCCCGCTCGCCACGTCCGGCGCCACGCGTCGGATCCGCTCCATGATCTCGCCCACCTCGGCCGCGAGGAGCACCTGCTCGCGCGCATCGAATCGATCGAGGACCGCGAGGACCTCCGCCTCGATCGCGGGCGCGTTCTGCTTGATCTCGATGTTGAGCGGGACACCGGGAAACGCCTCGAACACCGCCGCGAGGGTGGGCACGACGACGCCGCGTCCGGAGAACGGCCGGGTCCCGTCGTCCGCGACGAAGCGCGCTCCCGCGTCCAGCGCCTGGAGGTCGGCGAGCGTCTTCTCGCGAACGAGGCCCGACCCATCGGTGGTGCGATCGACGGTCTCGTCGTGGATCACCACGACGTGACCGTCGGACGTCGCGTGCACGTCGAGCTCGAGCCGGTCGGCGCCGGCGTCGAGCCCGGCGCGGAAGGCCTCGATCGTGTTCTCGGGGGCTTCGAGTGCCCCTCCGCGGTGCGCGAAGAAGCGCGGCTTCGGGCCGTCCAGATACCTCATGGAAGGACGCCTTAACCCAGTCCGGGCGGCCAGTCGATTCGGCCGAACTACGGCCGCTGCGTGTGCCAGAACCAGACGCCCCAGACGTTCACGGCAACGCTCACGAGCACGAGGGCGGGGAAGAGCCAGCGCCGCGAGCCCGCGCGCGGATCGTTCCGCAGAGCGAGCGCGACGATCAGGAACGGAGCGTAGTCGAGAGTGTAGCGGCTCCCGAACTGCCGCCATCCGTCCCAGAAGTAGATCATGTAGACGCCCTGAACCGCGACGCAGCCCGCGATCGCGAGCCAACCGAGCAGGCGCGCGTCGCGCGCCCGATCGCTCCATCCGGGGCGGAGCAGCAGGAGCACCGCGGGCGTCGTCGCCAGAAGCGAGAGCCCGTGATCGTCGACCGTCAGGTACGGCCACGTGGCCTGAAGACCCGGGAGGAGGCCGAAGTACTGATAGAGGTTCTTGCCGAGGTAGCGCCAGCTGAACGACCCGTGCTCCGGGTTCAGGAGCGCCTGGTTCGCGTGCAGGTAGCCGTTGTCGAGCGGGTCCCCGAACCGCGCGTGATTGTAGAACCCCAGCGCGATCGCCGTCAGCGCGAGCGGGAGCCCGAACTCGAAGAGCGTCGAGAAGCGCGGGCGACGCCGGAGCGCGAGGAACAGGAACACCGGCGTGCCCAGAAGCGCCGGCCCACGGCTGGTCCCCGCCAGCGCGCAGAACAGCCCCAGAAGGAACGGGTTCGCGTCGCGGGTCGCCTCCAGCCAGGCCAACGTGAGGGCGGCGATCGCGAGGAGGTGTCCGAGCATCCACGTGTTGCCGTACTGGGCCGCGTAGAAGTGGACGGTCCCGACACCGAAGAGAAGCGTCGCCCAGTTGGCCGTGCTACGGGCGACTCCGAGCTGTCCCAGGACGAGCCGGATCAGCCCGACGTTGACGGAGCCGACCCCGATCGACACTCTGGCGAGATTCACGTCGAGCCCCCAAGCGGACGCGAACGGCAGCAGGAAGACCGCCGGGAACGGATCGAAATAGACGTACGGCTTGCCGTTCGCGAAGGCGAACTCCGTCAGCCACGATGGCGGGTTCGCGATGTGGAGGCGGCCTTCCAGGAACGAGACGGCGAGGTGCAGGTGGTAGTTGAAGAACATGAACGAGCCGTCGTTGGCGAGCCAGTAGACGCCCACGGCGAGGATCGTCGCGCACAGCGCGTCGATCAGCGTCCTGCCGTGGCCTCCTGGTTCCTCGCGGACTGGCATCGTCCGAGCCATCGTCGCACGGTGCATTAGATGGCCTCCTCGCCCCTCACCCGGCTCCCGAGCCTCTCGGCCTCGTTTCCCGCCCACGACGAAGAGGACAACGTCGACGGCATGATCGAGAGCCTTCTCGCCGCTTTACCCGATCTCGCGGATCGCTTCGAGATCATCGCGGTCGACGACGGGTCCAAGGATCGCACCTTCGAACGCGCCTCGGCGATCGCGGAGCGCGACGCGAGGGTCCGCGTCGTGCGGCACGAGGTCAACCGGGGATACGGCGCGGCGGTCTGGACCGGGCTCACGAGCGGCGTCATGGAGTACGCGTTCTTCACCGATGGCGACCGGCAGTTCGACGTCCGACAGCTCGGTGAGCTCATCCCGTTCCTCTCGGACTACGACGTGGTGGTCGGGTACCGCGTCGATCGGCAGGACAACGCGATCCGGATCATGAACGCACACGCGTGGAACTGGCTGATCCGCACCCTGCTCGACGTGCCGGTCCGTGACGTCGACTGCGCGTTCAAGCTGTTTCGCCGCGAGGCCCTGAACGATCTCGAGATCGTCTCCGGCGGGGCGATGTTCTCCGCGGAGCTGCTGGCTCGCCTCGTGGCCAAGGGCCAGAGAATCGTCGAACGGCCCGTCCGACACCTCCCGCGCGAGACCGGGACCTCGTCGGGCGGCAACCCGCGCGTGATCGCACGCGCCTTCAAGGAGCTGTTCCAGCTCTACGGCGAGCTCCGCGGCTCGGCCCGCTGACCGGCCGACCGGCGCTCAGCCGTCCTCCGACGGCTCGGCCGAGAGGGCCGGATCGATCACCGCCTTGAACGCGTCGAGCGGCTGCGCGCCCGACAGGCGACGACCGTTGATGAAGAAGGTCGGAGTCGAGTTCACCCCGAGCGTCTCGGCCTCCGCGAGCGTCGCGGCGATGACCTCCTGGGTCTCCCCGGACTCGAAGCACGCCTTCACCGCGTCGGCATCGGCGCCCGCTTCCTGCGCCATCGCGAGCAGCTGCCCCGCCGCCGTGTCGGCCTGGACCTCCGCCTGCTTCGCGAAGACCGCGCGGTGATACCTCCAGTACACGTCGTTGCCCGAGCGTCGCAGGACGCAGAGACCGACGGTCGAGGCCGTCTCGGCCCACGGATGGATCGAGACGAGAGGCATCTGCTTGTAGACGAGCTTCACCCGATCCCCGTACTCGTCGAGCACCTCGTCCTGGAGGATCGTCTCGGCCCGAGCGCAGAAAGGACACTGGAAGTCCGAGTACTCGACGATCGTCACCTCCGCGTCCTCCTCGCCGAGGAAGGGATCGTCGGGGCCGATGCGGATCGCCTCGACGACCTGGGCGATGGGGTCGACCGTGAGGTCGACGGGCTCGACGCGGAGGAACCACCGCCCCTCGGGAGACACCAGGAAGTCGATCTCCTGCTCCTGGTCGTCTTTCCACAGCCGCAGGTGGCCGCGCTTCAGGGTCCCGACCTCCGCATCCTCGATCGAGAGCAGCTCCATGCTCACGTCCGACGGGATCTGGCCGCTCGCCTCGAAGTGCCGCTTGATCTGCGCCACGAGCACGTCGCCGTCGAGCGGCTCCGGCGCCGCGACGACGGGCTCGGGCGGCGCCGCCTCGCGGGCGGCGGGCGGCGTCTCCGGCGCCGTCGTGCAGGCCGCGCCCAGAGCCGCGGCGAGCAGCAAGGCACCCACTCGTTTCATCGGGACGTCCTCACG
Source organism: bacterium (assembly GCA_030430245.1). Classification (GTDB taxonomy): domain Bacteria; phylum Desulfobacterota; class Binatia; order UBA12015; family UBA12015; genus VGTG01. Next base: position 14,815 of record JAUIFY010000025.1, read on the forward strand.
TCCGGCGCTCCTTACGTATGGTTCGGAATTCGGTCAACTTCGGGTGCGACGGTTCCGCGCTCAGTCGGCGTCGATCCGATGGATCGCGCCGTTCAGCGAGAGCACGTAGATCTCTCCATCCGCGTCCTGTCCGAACGAGGAGATCCCCCCGAGAACGCCATCGGGATCGATCTCCGCGGTGATTTCGTGATGCTCCAGGACCTCGCCCGCTTCCCAGCGCATCGCCCACACGCGGTTACTGCAGAAGTCCCCGTAGAGGTACCAGCCGCGCAGGTCCGGAATCGCGTCGCCGCGGTAGACGTAGCCACCCGTCACCGAGCAGCCGAGGTCGCGCCCGTACTCGACGGCGGGCAGCAGGAGACCGGTCGTGTCGCAGTCCTCGGGCGGGTCGAAGCAGTGGAGCCCCTCCATGACGTTCCAACCGTAGTTGCCGGCCCCGGAACCAGCCGCCTGGACGTGCACCTCTTCGAACAGGTCCTGTCCGACGTCGGCGATGTAGAGATCGCCAGTCGCACGGTCGAAGCTGAACCGCCACGGATTGCGCAGACCGATCGCCCACACGTCGGGGTCCGCGCCCTCGAGATTCCCGTCGGGCGGCACGGGGTGGGTGTCGACGTCGATCCGGAGCATGGCGCCGAGCTTCGATTGCGGATCCTGGCCGGCGCCGAGCGGATCGGCCGCAGCGCCGCCGTCGCCCATGCCGACGTAGAGCAGGCCGTCCGGGCCGAACTCGACCATCCCCCCGTTGTGGTTGCCGAACGGCTGCTCGATCGTGAGGAAGCGCGCGACCTCGTCGGGCTTGGCCCGGTTCGGATCGTCTTCGGACACGACGTACTCGGCGACGACGGTCTCGCCATCCGGATCGGCCGTGTAGTTGATCACGAAACGGCCGTTGGTCGCATAGCTCGGGTGGAAAGCGAGCCCCAGGAGCCCCCGCTCGCCGCCGAACCGCACCAGAGGCGTGACGTCGAGGAACGGCTCCGCGCGGAGCTCTCCGTCCACGAAGACGCGAATCGTTCCGGTCTGCTCGACCACGAACAGTCGCGGATCCCCCGGCGGCGAGACCGCGTAGAGCGGCGACGAGAGATCGGCCGCGACCTCGGAAAGACGAAGCGCCGGAGGCCCCGCCGGCGCGGGCGACGCGGTCGGCTCCGGGGTCGCGGTCGGCCCGGGGGTCGGCGCCGCCGTGGGTCCCGGCTCCGGCTCGCCACCGCCGGTCGAGTCGTCGTCGCTCGAGCCGCAGGCGGCCGCGCAAGCCACGATCAGGAGAGCCCCGAGGGCTCGCGTCCAGGACCACCTTCGCGCTCGGATCACCTCCCCTTCCTTCCGGGTTCCGGCCGAGAGCGCAACTTGCATTCGGCGCGACCGGCTGCTCTTCGGTGCGCATCCGCACCTTCCGACTTCGAACGCGCGTCTCGCACGCCGACGTGGACTTCCTGGGCGAGCTGAAGGTCTCGGCGCTGCTGGGGGATCTCGAGCAGGCGGCCGTCGAGGCGTCCGCCGATGGGGGCTTCGATCCCGCTCGGTACAACGCGGATGGGCGGGTGTGGATCGTCCGGCGCACGCGACTCGAGCGGCGGGCTCCCCTCGGCGGCGGCGACGAGATCGAGATCGAGACGCACGTCGAGGATTTCCGCCGCGCCCGGTCGCTCCGACGCTACGAGGTCGGACGTCGCGCCGGGCACGCGGTTGTCGGCGCAGCCAGCGCGGCGACCGCGACGACGGACTGGGTCTACTGCGACGTGGCGACGGGCCGTCCCGTCTCCGTCCCCGACGAGATGAAGCGGGCCCTGTTCGGAACGCCCGACGTCCCTGCGCGCGAGCGCGCCCCCCGGGTCGAGCCACCCGCACACCCTCCGCACGGCGAGCTCGAGGTCGAGGTGCGGCCCAGCCACCTCGACCACATGGAGCACGTGAACAACGCCGTCTGGGCCGACTTCCTCGAGGACGCGGCGTTCGCGCTCTTCGCCTCGCGCGGCCGCACGCTCGGCGCCATGCTCGACGAGGGCGGGGCGCTCCGCCTCCGCACGCTCGATCTCGAGTACCTGGGGGATGCCCGGCTCGGAGCCGTCCTCCGGGTCGACACCTGGGTCGTCGGAGGCGATCTCGCGACCGCGCCGGTCCTGGTCCAAACGGCTCGGACCCGGGACGGGACGCGACTTCTCCGCGCCGCGAGCGAGTGGACCTGGCGCCGGCGACCGGCGGTTCTCGGCGGCGTCCCCGACGAATGAAGTTGATCGGGCACGGCAGGGTGGTATAGCGGCATCCCCAATGGCCCGACCTCCTTTCCCTGACGGGAGCGGGGACGGCGCCGAGGCACCCCCCAATCCGCTTCGTTCCCTGCTTCCGCGCCTGGTCGCCGCACTCCCCGGACCGCTGCTCGTCCTCGACCGGCAGGAGCGCATCGCGCTCGCGAGCCCCGCCGCCGAGGAGATGTTCGGCAGCGCCCCGGGCGGCATGGTCGGCGTCCACGCGGGTCAGCTCTTCCCCGATGGCTGCGGCGGCGGTCCCACCCGAGCGTGGGGCGCGTGCGGTCGGACGCTGCGCCTGGAAGTGGCGCGGCGCCGCTTGCGGCACGGCGGGGAGGAGCTCGCGCTCCTCTGGCTGGAGAACGCGACCGAGCGGCGGCGTTTCGAGGAGTCGCTCCGCAACGACGTCGCCCACCTCGAACGGACGACCCGGGCCAAGAGCGACTTCGTCGCGACGGTGAGTCACGAGATCCGCACGCCGATGAACGCCGTCCTCGGCATGACCGACATCCTGCTCGAGAGCGACCTGGACGACGCGCAGCGCGAGCTCGCCGAGCGGGTGCGCCGCGCCGGGCTGAACCTCCTCCAGACCCTCAACGACGTCCTGGACCTCACGAAGGTCGAGGCCGGCCAGCTCGAGCTGTCGCCCTCGTCTTTCCGACTGCGCCCGTGGCTCGACGAGGTGATCGAGCTCTTCCAGACGCAGGCCGTCGACAAGGGCATCGCGCTCGAGAGCGCGATCGGTCGCGACGTGCCGGAGACGGTGCACGGGGACGCTCCGCGGCTGCGACAGGTGCTCGTGAACCTGGTCGGAAACGCCCTGAAATTCACGCGGGCGGGACGCGTCGAGATCCACATCGAGCTCGGCGAGCCCCCGGGACGGATCGCGTTCACCGTGCGGGACACGGGCATCGGGATCGAGCCGGCCGACCTCGACCAGCTCTTCGAGCCCTGGCGACAGGCCCGGGCGTCCGCGCACCTGGGCAGCGGGCTCGGGCTCGCGATCGTGCGCCAGCTCGTCGAGCAGATGGGGGGGGCGATCGCGGCGGAGAGCATTCCGGGCGAGGGGTCCGCGTTCCGGTTCGTGGTGCCGCTCGAGGTTCGACCGGCACCACATCGGGAGCCCTCTCCCGTCCCGCGCGATCCGCCCGATTCCCGCTCCCAGCGCCTCGCCTGACGGCCCCCGCGCCTCCACGGCCGTCGAGTCAACTGGAACGAGGAACGCGGGCGAGGTAGACGACCGCGGTGCGCTTCTCGACGCTGTTCGCCCCGACGCTGAAGGACGATCCCACCGACGCGGAGGTCGTGAGCCACAAGCTCCTGGTCCGCGCGGGCATGATCCGTCAGATCGCCCGAGGGATCTACGACTACCTACCGCTCGGACTCCGCGTCCTGAAGAACGTCGAGAACATCGTCCGCGAAGAGATGAACCGCGCGGGCGCCCAGGAGCTGCTCCTCCCCGCGGTGTGCCCGGCCGAGCTCTGGCAGGAGAGCAAGCGCTGGGACGTCTACGGCAAGGAGCTCTTGCGGCTGAAGGACCGCCACGAGCGCGACTTCTGCATCGGCCCGACCCACGAAGAGGTGATCACGGACGTGGTGCGCAGCGCCGTTCGCTCGTATCGCGATCTGCCGCTGAACCTCTATCAGGTCCAGACGAAGTTCCGCGACGAGATTCGCCCGCGCTTCGGTCTCATGCGCGGCCGCGAGTTCCTCATGAAGGACGCGTACTCGTTCCACACCGACAAGGCCGACTGCGAGCGCGAGTACCGCCACATGTTCGAGGCATACGAACGCATCTTCCGGCGATGCGGCCTCGAGTTCCGCGCGGTCGAAGCGGACACCGGCGCGATCGGTGGAAGTCTGAGCCACGAGTTCCAGGTGCTCGCCGACTCCGGCGAGGACGCGATCGCCGCCTGCAGCGCGTGCAGCTACGCGGCGAACGTGGAGCTGGCCGCGCTCGGCGAGCCGACGCCGGACGCTCTCACCGAAGAGGTGAGCGTCGAGCTGCAACGCGTCGCCACGCCGAGCCAGCGCACGGTGGAGGACGTCTCGTCGTACCTCGACCTTCCGGTCGATCGCTTCATCAAGACGTTGATCTTCGAGAAGGACGATGGAAGCCCCGTGGCCGCCCTGGTGCGCGGCGACCAGACACTCTCCGAGGCGAAGCTCCGCGCGGCGCTCGGCTGCGAATGGGTTCGCCTCGCCGAAGCCGACACCGTGCACGAGGTGACCGGAGCCTCGGTCGGCTTCGCAGGGCCGGTCGGACTCGACGCCCCCATCGTCGCCGACCTCTCCCTCCACGGGATCCGCGGCGCGGCGAGCGGCGCCAACAGCGACGACGAGCATCTCGTCGGCGTCGAGCACGGGCGTGACTTCGGGACCGGCGTGACGTTCGCCGACCTGCGCGAAGCGGTCGCGGGCGATCGCTGCCCGCGGTGTGGTGAGGGCACCTACGCGATCCATCGCGGAATCGAGGTCGGCCAGGTCTTCTACCTCGGCACGAAGTACAGCAACGCGCTGGGCGCCACGTACCTCGACGCCGAGGGGCAGACCAAGCCGATCGAGATGGGCTGTTACGGCATCGGCATCTCGCGCACGATGGCCGCGGCCATCGAGCAGAGCCACGACGACGACGGCATCATCTGGCCGCAGCCGCTCTCGCCGTACCCGGTCGAGATCATCCCCGTGTCCCTGACCGACGCCGCCGTCGTCGAGACCGCGGAGAAGCTCGACGCGGCGCTGCGCGAGAAAGGCCACGAAGCGCTCGTGGACGACCGCGACGAACGCGCGGGCGTGAAGTTCAAAGATGCCGACCTCATCGGAATCCCACTGCGCGTCACCGTGGGGAAGAAGGGCCTCGAGAAGGGCATCGTCGAGCTCAAGCACCGGGCCGATGGCACGGTGGAAGAGATCCCGATCGGCGAAGCGCCGGCCCGTCTCGTGGAGAAGATCGGTTGAGCAAGACCGCGGCGACCCGCCCCGGTCCGCTCGAGCGCGCTCGGGAGCGCCTGATCTTCCCGCTCGACGTGCCGACCGCGACCGAGGCGAAAGACCTCATCGACCTCTTGTCGGGCGAAGTCGGCGTGTTCAAGGTCGGCAAGCAGCTCTTCCTGCACGCCGGGCCCGACATCATTCGACATCTGCGCGAGCGCGGGCAGCAGGTGTTCCTCGACCTCAAGTTCCACGACATCCCGCGCACCGTCGCGCGCGCGTCGCTCGAGGCCACGCGGCTCGGGGTGAAGATGTTCACGGTCCACGCGTCTGGATCCTTCGAGATGATGCGGATGACGGCCGAACAGGTTCGCCAGACCTGCCGGCGCGAGAACCTCGAGCGCCCGACGATCCTCGCGGTCACGGTGCTCACGAGCTTGTCCGGCGAAGACCTCAAGATGGTGGGCGTACGCTCCGGCGTCCTGTCCCAGGTGGTCCGCCTGGCCAAGCTCGCACGCGAAGCCGGGATGAACGGCGTGGTCGCGTCGCCGCTGGAGGTCGAGGAGATCCGCAAGGCCTGCGGCCGTCGTCTGACGATCGTGACACCGGGCATCCGGCCGCTGAGCTCCGACGTCGAGGACCAGAAGCGCGTGACCACGCCCGGAGACGCCATCCGCGCGGGCTCGGACTACCTGGTCGTCGGCTCGCCCATTCGAAACGCAGACGATCCCGTGCACGCCGCGCGGGCGATCGTCGAGGAGATCGCCGACGCCATGCGTCGCGGGAGAGCCCGCCGATGAGACTGGTCGCTCTTCTCCTCCTGCTCACCGCGGCGCCGGCCTTCGGCGAGATGACGTACGGCGAGCAGGTGGTGGAACGAACGCTGGACAACGGATTCGAGATGATCCTGCTCGAGGATCACAAAGCACCCGTCGCGGTCGTGCAGGTCTGGTACCGCGTCGGCGCCCGGAACGAGCTCCCCGGAACGACGGGGCTCTCCCACATGCTCGAGCACATGATGTTCAAGGGCACGAAGAAGAACGGCCCCGGCGAGTACTCGCGCATCATCTCGCGCAACGGCGGCGACGAGAACGCGTTCACGTCGGACGACGGGACGACGTACTTCGCGAAGATCGCGGCGGACCGGATCGACGTGGAGCTCGAGCTCGAAGCCGATCGCATGCGTAATCTCGTCTTGAACGAGGAGCTCTTCGAGCCCGAGCGACAGGTCGTCATGGAAGAGCGCCGCATGCGCGTCGACGACCAGCCGATCTCGTATCTGCTGGAGACCCTGGGCGCGCTGACGTTCCTCGAGCACCCCTATCGCCAGCCCGTCATCGGATGGGGCTCGGACATCGAGGGCTGGAAGCTCTCCGACCTGAAGCGGCAGTACGATCAGTACTACCAACCGAACAACGCCTTCCTCGTCGCGGTCGGCGACTTCGACGCCGCGCGGCTCGGGGACCGGATCGCCGAGCTCTTCGGACCGATCCCGCGCGGCCCCGACGCCCCACCGGTCCGCGCGCGGGAGCAGGCGCCGCGGGGCGGGGCACGCGTCACGGTCGAGCGACCGGCGAAGCTGCCCTTCATCGCGATCCATCATCGCGTCCCCAATCTGAACCACCCCGACAGCGCGGCGTTGGAGGTTCTCGAGGTGGTTCTGAGCGCGGGCAAGAGCTCGCGCCTCTACCGCGACCTGGTCGAGACCGAGCGTCTCGCTCTCGACGCCAGCGCCAGCTACGCCCGAACGGCGATCGACGACAAGACGTTCTCGCTCACGGCCCAAGCGCAGCCCGGGGTCGACCCGGCCGACCTCGAGGTGGCCCTCCTGGCGCAGATCGAGGCCCTTCGGAGCGCGCCCCCCTCCGACGAGGAGCTCGAGCGCGCGAAGGCCCAGATCGAATCGTCGTTCGTCTTCTCCCAGGACTCGATGTTCTACCGCGCGATGATCCTGGGGACCTACGAGCTGGCGGGCGACTGGCGCAAGGCCGACGAGTACCTACCGGGCGTACGGGCCGTCACGGCCGAAGACGTGCAGCGAGTCGCCGGGACGTGGCTCGTCGACGAGAACCGCACGACCGGAATCCTGTTGCCCGCCGAGCCGGAACCCGCACCCGCGGAGGCCCCCGCATCATGAAGCGACGACTCCGAGCAGCCCTCCTGACGGCTCTGGCGGCGGCCGCCATCGCGAGCCCCACGCCGGCGCGCGCGAGCCGCCCCGAGGTCACGCGAGCGACCCTCGACAACGGCTTGCGACTCGTCCTCTCCGAGCAGCCCGCCGTTCCCATCGTCTCGATCGACTGCCTGGTCGACGGGGGTGCCCGGGTGGATCCGGCCGCGCGCCCCGGCCTCGCCGCGCTCACCGGAGCGCTCCTCGAGGAGGGGACCCAGGGGCGCTCGGGGCAGGACATCGCGAAGCAGATCGACTCCCTGGGCGGCTCGTTCTCGACGGGATCGGCCACCGACTGGGTCAGCGTGGGGGCGAGCGTGCTCTCGCGAGACTTCGAGACCGGCGTCGACCTCGTCGCGCGGAGCCTCCGCGAGCCCACGTTCCCCGACGAGGCCGTCGAACGGCTGCGCGCCGATACCCTGGGAGAGATCCAGGCATCGGAGGAGCACCCCGGCTATGTCGCGAGCCGCGGCTTCCGCAGCGCCCTCTTCGGGGCGGCCCCGTACGGGCACCCCGCCCACGGCACGGCGGAGTCGGTCGAGGCGATCACGCGCGCCGAGATCCTCGGGTATCACGCGAACTGGATCGTACCCGAACGAACGATCTGCGCGATCGTCGGCGACGTGAAACCCGGGCGAATGGAAGAGGTCGCGAGAAAGAAGCTGGGCTCATGGAAGCGCGGAACGTCGCCCTCGGAGCCGAAGCCCGCGACGGCGCCGCCCGCGCGAGAGCGCATCCTCGACATGCCGACGACGCAGGCCAACATCATGATCGGTCAGATCGGCGTCGACCGGAAGAACCCGGATTTCTTCGCGATCCGCGTCATGAACCACATCCTGGGAGGAGGCGGCTTCCAGTCGCGCCTGGTCGACACGGTTCGCGACGAGAACGGTCTCGCCTACTCGATCCACAGCAGCTTCGGCTCGAACCGATTTCCCGGAGCGTTCCAGGTCTCGCTCCAGACGAAGGTGGAGAGCGCGAAGGCCGCAATCGACCTGGTTCGCGCGGAAATCACCAAGATCCACGACGAGGGCGTGACGCAGGAGGAGCTCGAGGCGGCCCAGGACTACCTGACCGGGAATTTCCCCCTGAGCCTCGACTCGACGTCGAAGCTGACCAGCTTCCTGGCCCAAATCGAGTACTTCGGGCTCGGCGACGACTACATCGAGACGTACGGGGATCGCATCCGAGCGGTGACGGTGGCAGACGTCGCCGACGCGGCGCGCAAGTACCTCCACCCGGACGCCCTCGTGCAGGTCGTCGTGGGCCCCGAAGCCGAGCTGACCGCCCAGGGAGTGCGCTCGAGCCCGTGACGACGCTCAAGCGAGTGCGGCTCGCGGCCGAGAACTACAAGAAGTGGGCGAGTCGTACCTTGACTCCCCACTGCCCGGCAATTACCTCAGCCCCATCCGGTGCACGTCGGTACCCTACGTCGGTGCCTACGGAGGTAGTGGAAATGCAAACCGCGAGCGTGTCCTGAAGGTCCTGCCCAGGGTGCCCAAGAGTCGCAGCAAGACGCCCGCCCGAGCGGCGAAGAAGAAGGCGCCAGCCAAGAAGGCGCCCGCGAAAGCGAAGACGAAGTCTTCCGCCTCCGCAAAGAAGAAGAGCCGCCCGCGCAAGGCCGCGCCGAAGAAGGCGAGCTCGTCCACTCGAAGCTCGGCCAAGGTCGCGAGCAAGGCACGCACGAAGGCCGCCGTGACGAAGACGACCACCGCGAAGAAGAAGGCGACGAAGAAGGAGTCTTCGAAAGCGGGGTCCGCCGAGGTCGCGCTCGTCTCCGTCGACAAGCGCGACGACCCGAAGCTCAAGAAGCTCATCGATCTCGGCAAGGAGCGCGGCTTTCTGACGTCGAACGAGCTCAGTCAGGGCCTGCCCAAGCAGCTCGCGTCTCCCGAGGAAATCGACGGCGTCATGTCGATGCTCGGCGAGATGGACATCGAGGTCGTCGAGAGCAGCGACTCCGAGGCCGGGGTCGAGTTCGACGAGGAGAAGGACGAGACCAGCGAGTGGAGCGAGGAGTCCGAGTCCTCCGGCACGCCCACTCCCGCCACGAAGCGCACGACGAAGGCCGCCTCCACCGCGACGAGCGGCACCACGACCGACACCTCGGACCCGGTGCGGATGTACCTCCAGGAGATGGGCGGGGTTCCGCTCCTCTCGCGCGAGGAAGAAGTCACGATCGCCAAGCAGATCGAGTCCGGTGAGAACGAGGTGAAGGAGACCATCTTCTCGATCCCGCTCGCGCTGCAGTACATCGTGATGCTCGCCGAGCGACTGCAGAGCGGCGAGATCAGCGCCAAGGAGGCCTTCGGCGACGACGACGAACCGAAGGACTCCGACGAGAAGGGCGACGAGCCGGACGATCGCGACCAGCAACGCATCGACGCGTTCCTGAAGCACCTGAAGGGCCTGAAGAAGCTCACGACCGAGCGCGGCCGACTCGAGCAGTCCCGACGCGGACGAAGGAGCGCCGCCGACCTCGACAAGCTGGCAAAGAAGGAAGAAGCGCTCGCCGAGAAGATCAAGTCGGCGCTCTACGCGATGCCGCTCAACCGCAAGCACATCGAGGACATCGCCGAGAAGCTGAAGGAGGCCGTCGCCCTCGTCGACCGCCCCCGCGAGCTGATGCGCAACGTCAAGCGCCGCAGCGGAAAGAGCGAAGACGAGCTTCTGAAGCTCCTGCGCAGGGTCAAGACGACGGATCGAGCGAGCGCGACGGGGGTGAGCCGTTCCCTGCGCATTCCGGCCGACGAGGTGATCGACCTCGCCCAGAACGTGCGCGAAGGAAAGCAACACGCCCAGCTCGTGGAGAAGGAGGTCGGAATGACGACCGAAGCTCTCCGCGAAGCCGTCGACCGCCTGCGTCGCGGCGAATGGAAGGCGTCCGAAGGAAAGCGCGCCCTGATCGAAGCGAATCTTCGACTCGTGGTGTCGATCGCCAAGCGCTACACGAACCGCGGTCTCGGCTTCCTCGACCTGATCCAGGAGGGGAACATCGGCCTGATGCGGGCCGTCGAGAAGTTCGAGTACCAGCGCGGCTACAAGTTCTCGACGTACGCGACGTGGTGGATTCGCCAGTCCGTTTCGCGCGCCATCGCCGACCAGGCACGGACGATCCGCATTCCCGTGCACATGATCGAGACGATCAACAAGGTGCTCCGCACGTCGCGCTACCTGGTGCAGCAGCTCGGCCGCGAGCCGACCCCGGACGAGATCGCGACGCAGATGGAGATGCCGGTCGACAAGGTCCGCAAGGTCCTGAAGATCGTGAAGGAGCCGGTCTCGCTCGAAACGCCGATCGGCGACGACGAAGAGAGCGCGCTCGGGGATTTCGTCGAGGATCGCCAGAGTGTTTCGCCGGCGGACGCGGCGATGGCGATCAGTCTCGAAGAGCAGACCCGCAAGGTGCTCGCGACCCTGACCCCGCGCGAGGAGCAGATCCTGCGCATGCGGTTCGGAATCGGCGAGCGGTCCGACTTCACCCTGGAGGAAGTCGGACAGCGTTTCGCGGTCACGCGCGAGCGCATCCGGCAGATCGAGGCAAAGGCGCTTCGGAAACTTCGCAATCCTGCGAGGGCCCGATCGCTTGAAACCTTCGCCGGATAGCGCATACGTGGAAGTAGAACTCGACTCGATCTCCCAGGACGCCCGGCCCGAGGGGCCGGACGTGGATGTTGTGTGGTGGTGGCAGGAGGTGTCCCATGGAGAGCAGTTTGGAGAAGGAGTTGCGTGAGTGGCGTGAGAACCGGGGCCGCGCGTTGGATGCGATGGCCGCGTCGCGCGACCAGCTCTTCGCAGCCGCGCCGACTCCGTCGTTCAACAAGGGTGGGCGACGCGTCCGTGTGAACGGACAGGAAGTTCTCGTGGTCAGCAAAGCGCGCCGACCGCGACAGCTCTCGTCCTGAGCGCTGCGGCGCGCCCATCTGCTGCGGCGCGCCCACCAGAGCGGTGTGCCCCGAGCGGCACACCCCGTGCGCCGCGTGTGCCTCGTCGGCACGGCCGCGGTGACACACCCCGCCGACCCGATCGGCGAAGGCGACCGATTCTCGGGCGGAATCCAGAAACCCCAGGCGTGGCACGGACGCTGCAATGCAGCACGGCGTCCCCAACACCCCGGGCCCCGTCGGTCTCCCCCCTCCCACCGGCGGGGCCCAACCCCCCTCTCCCCGAAGCGCGGCCCCTGCCGCGGCGCCCCTGGAGAGCTGCGGTAGATCATGTCGCGACGCGTCACTCCGGCGCGCGTTGCGACCCCGGGAAGGCGTGTTAACGCTAATGACACGTGCTCGGACGATTAGAGCGCCTCACGTATTAGCCCAGCCGCTCATCCCGCGAACCATTAGCCATGCACATCGAGACCCTGAAGGTCTTCTGCGACCTGGTCGACACCGGCAGCTTCTCGGTGGCGGCGGCCCAGAACTTCGTCACCCAGTCTGCCGTCTCGCAGCAGATCCGCACGCTCGAGACCCGCTACGGGCGAAAGCTCGTCGAGCGCGCGAAGCGACGCGTCCGGCCGACGCCGGCCGGTGAGATCTTCTACGAGATCAGCAAGGACATCGTCTCGCGGTACCACGACCTCGAGGGGCGCCTGCAGGCGTTCGCGAACATCGTGGCCGGCACCGTCCGCGTCGCGACGGTTCACTCCGTGGGACTGTACGAGTTCTCCGAAGAGCTCAAGCGGTACGTAAAGGCCTACCCGAACGTGAACGTTCGGCTCGAGTACAAGAAGTCGAACCAGATCTACGAGGACGTGCTCGCGGGCACGCTCGACGTCGGCGTCATCGCGTACCCGAGCAAGCGCCCGCAGGTGAAGCTGATCCCGTTTCGGGAAGACAAGCTCGTGATGATCTGCAACCCGTCCCACCCGCTCGCCAAGCACCGCTCCATCTCGATCCGAAAGCTCGACGGCCAGAACTTCGTGGGCTTCGAGAAGGACATCCCGACCCACAAGGCGATCGAGCGCGCCCTCCAGAAGCACAACCTTCGGGTGCACTACGTCGCCGAGGTCGACAACATCGAGGTCATCAAGCGAATCGTCGAGGTGGGGACCGGCATCTCCATCGCACCCGAACCCGCGGTGCGCCCCGAGGTGCGCAACAAGTCGCTCGTCGCGATCCCCTTCAACGACGAGACGTTCGCGCGCCAGCTCAGCATCATCCACAAGGAGGGCCGGCACTTCTCCCCCGCCGCGGAGAAGTTCATCGAGATGCTGACGACCGATCCGTCCGAGACGACCGAAACGGCGGAGACGCCGGCGAAGGCCGCCGAGAGCAGCTGATCTCGCCCGCCGCGCGGTCGAGCATCTCCCGGGCCGCACGCAGCTCGACGTCGAGCTGCCCGAGCTCCCGCACACGGAGCAACCGAGCGAGCGGGGCCTCGTCCGGTACGCTCGTGTCGGCTCGCTCCCGTCGTCGTTCGATGGACCGGACGGTGCGCGTCCAGAGGGCGCACGCTTCGTCTCGCGCGAGTCCGCTCGCGTAGGCGAGGCGCACGAGAAACCCACGCCTCAGGAGCGTGCTCGCGGCGCGCGGTCGCTCGAGCCACGCGCGCAGGGCGCGAACGCCATCCTCGGTCAGGCGATACCGCGTGCGAACCCGGCCGCGCGCGAGCGGCTCCGGCCGGCCCTCGATCCAACCCTCGCGGCGAAGCACACCGAGGATCGCGTAGACGCGCGAGCTGTCGCACGGGCGGCCGACCGGGAGCGTCTCGATCAGCCGCTGGTGGACCTCGTACCCGTGCGCGGGCGCGTGCACGAGGACGGCGAGAACGACGTGCTTGAGTCCCATGGAGCGCGACGCTCTTCCAGGATCGGACCCCGCGCAATCGGCGTGGCGGAAGCTATGTCAGAAGCGGCAACACCTCGCGTCCGAACAGGTCGATCTGCTCCCGGCTTCCCCAGTCTCCGAACATGACCAGGACCGTCTCGACGCCGAGCGCGCGGCGCCCGAGCAGGGCCTCTGCGACCTGCTCCGGCCGACCGACGTGGACGTCGCCATCGAAGCGCGCGAACTCTCCGAGCGCGTCCCGGGCCCGCCCGGTCTCGCGGCGAACCTCGTCGTCGCTTCGACCGACGACGACGACGACCTGCTCCGAGACCTCGATCGTGGCCGGATCCCGCCCGATCCGCTCACACTCGGCCACCAGCTTCTCCCGCCGCGCCCCGAGCTCGCGCCAGGCGGGATTGGGGCAGTTCCAGACGTCGGCGTAGCGGGCGACGAGCCGCAGGAAGCGATCGCCCGATCCGCCGAGTAGCAGTGGCAGGGCCCCCCGCGCGGGCTTGGGGACCAGAGGAGCCTCCCGGACGACGTGGTGGCGCCCCTCGAACGACGCGCGGTCGCGCGTGAACGTCAGACGCAGGATCTCGAGCGTCTCCTCGAGCTGCTCCACGCGCTCGCGCGGCGACGGGACCGGATAGCCGAACGCCCGGTACTCGTCGTCCATGTAGCCCGCGCCCATGCCGAGGACGAGACGCGCGTTCGAGACTTCGGCCAGACTGGACGCCATCTTCGCGAGCAATCCCGGGGGGCGATACGAGTGACACATCACGAGCGGCCCGAGGCGCATCCGCTGGGTCGCCATCGCGAGCGCGGTCAGCGCCGTCCAGACTTCGAGATGCGGACGATCGGGAGCCCCGGGGAACCAGAAGTGATCGTCGACCCAGAACGATTCGAAGCCCGAATCCTCGGCCTGCCGGGCTCGCGTCCGGAGCTCCTCCCACGAGAGGCCGACCAGCGGAAGGAAGAGCCCGCAGCGGAGCCCGGCCGATGGGTTGCTCATGGAGCCAATCCACCCCGTCTTCGAAACGCATGCAAGTCGATGGACGTGGAGACGCCGTCGCGTCGGGCCGTTGACAACACCAGACCCGAACCCGAGCATCATCGGATGCCGCGCGCTCCGCCGCGGCATCCAAGGAGACGTCATGGCAGTCCAACGAGAGTTCAGCGTAGCCGTGATCGGCGCGACCGGAGTCGCCGGTCAGCAGTTCGTGGAGGCCCTCCGGGGCCACCCCTGGTTCAAGATCACGGCCGTCGCCGCGTCCGCGCGCTCCGCCGGCAAGAGCTACGCCGATGCCCTGCGGGAGCCGAACGGGGCGAGCCGCTGGTATTGCGACTCCCCGCCGGACGAGAACGTCCTGCGGCTCACCGTGCAGGACGCGGCCGACCTCGACCCGGAAAGCGTCGACGTGATCTTCACGGCGATCGAGAGCGACGCGGCCAGGGAGCTCGAGCCGAGGCTCGCGCTTCACCGGCCCGTCTTCTCCACCGCGTCCGCATTCCGCTATGAGCCCGACGTCCCCATCATCGTTCCGGGCGTGAACCTGGAGCAGCTCGACATCATCGCGTCCCAGCGCGAGCGCCGCGGCTGGAAGGGGTTCGTGGTCCCGTTGCCGAACTGTACGACCGTCGGACTCGTCGTGACGCTCAAGCCCCTTCTCACGGCCTTCGGCATCGAGCGCGTGATCTTGACCTCGATGCAGGGCCTCTCGGGTGCCGGGCGCTCGCCCGGGGTGCCGGCGATGGACGTCCTCGACAACATCATCCCGTTCATCTCGGGCGAGGAGGAGAAGGTCGAGAAGGAGACGGGCAAGATCCTCGGCGAGATCCGCGACGGCGCGTTCGTTCCCCACGGAGCACTGGTGCGCGCGACCTGCACGCGCGCCAACGTTCTCGAGGGACACACCGAGGCCGTGCACGTCGAGCTCGCGGGCGATCCGTCGGAAGGGCAGGTGCGCACCGCCTTCGAGGAGTACGGACGGGACTTCTGTGCCCGGGGCCTCCCGTCCGCGCCCGAGCGGATGATCCAGCTCCACGACGATCCGTACCGTCCTCAACCCCGGCTCGACCGCGACGCAGGCGGCGGCATGACCACCTCCATCGGACGGATCCGCCTCGACGAGCACGGCCTGCGATACATCCTCGTGTCCCACAATACGAAAATGGGAGCGGCCAAGGGGGCGGTCCTCGCGGCCGAGCACATGGCGGACCTGGGCACTCTCTAGCGGAGCGCCGTGCCCGAAACGCTCTAGCAGCGATGCCGGAGGACGGTTAGGCTTTTCTTCGCGTCCCATGGCGAGCCCCGAAAAAGGCGACGATACCGCAGTCGTCACGCGGACCAGGACCGAGAAGAAGGTCGAACGTCCGAAGCTCTACAAAGTTCTCCTACACAACGACGACTACACGACGAGAGAGTTCGTCGTGTGGGTCCTCGAAACCGTCTTTCACCGAGGCGAGACCGAAGCCGTTCAGATCATGCTGCACGTGCACAACAACGGAGTGGGCGTCGCGGGGGTCTATCCGCACGACGTCGCCGAGGCGAAGGTGCGCAAGGTGACCGATCTGGCCGAGCAGAACGAGTTCCCGCTTCTCACGACGATGGAGCCGGAGGAATGACACCCCCGTCGATCACGACTGAGCTCCAGACCTCGCTGCGTCAGGCCATCGACGACGCGCGCAAGCGGCGTCACGAGTACCTGACGCTCGAGCATCTGCTGCTCGCGCTTCTCGACAACCCTCAGGTGCGGAAGATGTTCGCCGCACTCGAGGTCGACGCCGACGAGGTGCGGCGCGAGCTCGAGAAGTTCCTCGCCGAGAGTCTCGAGACGATTCCGCCGACGATCGATTACACTCCCCAGGAGACGCCGGGGATCCAACGCGTGCTGCAACGCGCGGCCGTCCACGCCCTCAACGCGGAACGCACCGAGATCGACGGACCGGCCGTGCTGGTCGCGTTCTTCCGGGAGCCGAGCTGTCACGCGCTCTACATCCTCGAGCAGCAGGGCCTCACACGCCTCGAGGTGCTTCGCTGGGTCTCCCACGGCGCAGACCCCGATGGGGTGGGCGGCGTCCGTCCCGAAGACGGAGACGACCTCGCTCCCGGAGGGGCGGAGGAGCTTCCGCTCGGCGACGACGAAGAAGCGCCGGTACGCGATCCCCTCGAGAGCTACACGACCGACCTCCGTGCGAAGGCGGCGAACGGCCAGATCGACCCCTTGATCGGCCGCGAGGAAGAGCTGGAGCGCACGATCCACGTCCTCGCGCGACGGCGCAAGAACAACCCGGTCTTCGTCGGCGAGCCCGGCGTCGGAAAGACCGCGATCGTGGAGGGTCTCGCCCGGCGGATTCACGAGGGCGACGTTCCCGAGTCGCTTCGCGACGCGACGATCTACGCCCTCGACATGGGGGCGCTCATCGCGGGAACGAAGTTCCGCGGCCAGTTCGAGGAGCGGATCAAGGCGGTCATCAAGGCGCTCGAGGAGAAGCCCGGGGCGATCCTGTTCATCGACGAGATCCACACCATCGTCGGCGCCGGCGCGACGAGCGGCGGCACCATCGACGCTTCGAACCTCCTGAAGCCGGCGCTCGCGAGCGGCGAGCTTCGCTGCATCGGGGCGACGACCTACGGAGAGTACAAGCAAAGCTTCGGGCGCGATCGCGCGCTGGAGCGACGGTTCCAGAAGATCGACATCCGCGAGCCCTCGATCGAAGAGACGGTCGACATTCTCAAGGGCCTGCGCCCAGCCTACGAGGAGCACCACGACGTCAAGTACACCGACGGCGCCCTCGAGGCCGCCTCGGAGCTCTCCGCGAAGCACATCAACGACCGCCACCTGCCCGACAAGGCGATCGACGTCATCGACGAAGCCGGCGCCGCGGACCGGATTCTCGCGGACGACAAGCGAACCCGGACGGTCGACACGCCGCAAATCGAAGCGATGGTCGCCCGCATCGCGCGCATTCCCGAGAAGAACGTCACGACGCGCGATCGCGAGCAGCTCGAGCAGCTCGAGCCCGAGCTGAAGAAGGTCATCTTCGGCCAGGATCACGCGATCGAGCAGCTCGCGGGCATCATCAAGATGCAGCGCTCCGGGCTCGGCCACAACGAGCGCCCCATCGGCTCGTTTCTCTTCGCCGGTCCGACCGGCGTCGGCAAGACCGAGCTCGCGCGCCAGCTCGCGAAGATCCTCGGAGTCGAGCTGCTCCGGTTCGACATGAGCGAGTACATGGAGAAACACACGGTCTCGCGGTTGATCGGCGCACCTCCGGGATACGTCGGATTCGACCAGGGCGGCCTCCTCACCGACGGCGTGCGCAAGAACCCGTACGCGGTCGTGGTTCTCGACGAGATCGAGAAGGCGCACCCGGATCTCTTCAACGTTCTTCTCCAGGTGATGGATCACGCCACACTGACCGACAACAACGGCATCAAGGCGGACTTCCGCAACGTCGTGCTGATCCTCACGACCAACGCCGGGGCACGGGAGATCAACGCCAAGTCGATCGGCTTCACGGGCGAGGCGTCGGCCAGCAACGCGAAGGCCGCGATCGATCGCACCTTCAGCCCGGAGTTCCGCAATCGGCTCGATCAGATCGTCATCTTCGACATGCTCGCGCCCGAGGCGATCGCGAAGGTCGTCGACAAGAACCTGACGGAGGTCCACGAGCAGCTCGGAGAGAAGAACGTGACACTCGCTCTCACCGACGCCGCCCGTACCCACCTCGCCGAGAAGGGCTTCGATCGTCTCTTCGGTGCGCGCCCCATGGCTCGACTCATCGAGAAGGAGATCAAGAAGCCGCTCGCAGAGGAGATCCTGTTCGGTCGCCTCCGCGAGGGAGGCCACGTGACGGCCGACGTGAAGGACGGGGAGCTCGTTCTCTCCTTCGACGACGCGGGCCCGAGCGAGAAGGCGCCCGGCTAAAGACAACGCCACGGCCCGCCGATCCACACCGTTGGATCGGGGCCGTACGCAGGCCGCGCAGGGGGAGACGCATCATGGCCGCCATCGACAAGCAGTTCGAACTCCGCCAGCTCCTGAAGGCCTACCGCAAGGGCCTGATCTCGGACGAGATCTTCGAGGACCAGATGCGCGAGATCCAGCTCGGAGACGGCGGCCCGGCCGCCTCCGCGCCACCGCCGGCGCCGGCGCGCGTCTACCGGGTTCGCGACAAGACGTTCGCGAGCGAGCGGGAGATGCTCGTGCACTTCCTCGACGAATTCCGTGCGGGCGAGGCCTTCGGCGGCGTCATCTTCTCGCTATGGACCGAGGTGGCCCAGGATCCCGCGATCCGGGGCGGTCTCCGCGCCGTCTGCGAGCGGGAGGCGATGCACGGCCGCGTCCTGGCGGCGCGTCTGGGCGAGATCGGCGCCCAGCCCACCGCGACCCTGCCCGAGAGCTTCCGCGAGTCGGCACGGGCACGCCTGGGATCGCCGCACGTCGCCGACGCCGACAAGGTCGCGGACTTCCTCAAGCAGATCCCCGACGCCGAAGCGGCGGTCGCGCCGATCCGCGAGGTCCTCTCGCAGATCGAGGACGACCTCGAGACATGCGCGCTCCTCTCGGCCATCCTGGAGGACGAGCTGGCAACCATCCGCTGGTTCCAGGAGACCGGCCGCGCCCTCGGCCTCGACACGAGCGACGGCGCCGAATCGGCGGCGCCGGCCGGAGGGTAGACCGCGCCGCCCGGGGCACGCGCCGGGCGACCACTGCCCGGACCGGCAGATCCACGCCGTCGTCCGTCTCGCGGGCGTGGCGACGGACGCGACGATTCGACACGGGCCCGATCGCGCCGCCGGGCGAGGTCGGTGCGGGACGGGCGGGGCGTCAGATCTGAACGCCCGGATTCATGATCCCGTTCGGGTCGAGCGCCTTCTTGACGCTGCGCAGGACCTCGACTCCGGTGTCCCCGAGCTCACGCGGCAGGTAGTCGCGGCGCACGCGACCGATGCCGTGATGGTGCGCGATGCTGCCCCCACAGGCGATCGTCGCCTCCATGGCGGCGGCCCAGGCTCCCGAGTAGATGCGCTCCTGCTCCTGCTCCTCCTTCGCGGAGCCCACGAAGGTGAAGTAGATGTTCACGCCGGTCGTGTACCCGTGCGAGGTGTGCCCGCTCGCGACGAGGACGCCCGGGACCGCCGCGATCGCTTGCGCGACCTTCCCGTACAGGGGGCCGATTCGATCCCACGTCGCGGAGACCTCGATCGTGTCGACGACGAGGCCGTTGCCGAGGAGATCTTCCCACGAGGGCACGTGGTTGCGGTTGCCCAGCCAATGCCGGAGCGGAGCCGCGCCGAGGTCTTCGCCACCGCGGCTCGTGCACGCGTCGCGCGCCGCCGCGAGCTCCAGCTCGAGCGCTCCCCGCATCGCCTCCGATCCCTCCGTCGCCACCAGCAGCAGTGGCTCGCGCTCCGGGAACCAATCGTTGAAGTTCCGCTGCGCCTCGATCCCGTCGTAGAGCCGAAGGACGGCGGGACGCCAGCCCGCCTGCAGGAGCTGCCGCGTGATCTCGAGCCCGTCCTCCCACGACCGGAGCCGCGCAGCGAAGCCGATCTCGACGGCCGGCTTCGGCGAGAGCTTCAGATCGATCTCGGTCACGATGCCGAGCGTGCCCTCCGATCCGAGGAGGATCTCGCGGAGGTCCGGCCCGGTCGAGGCACGCGGGGCGGGAAACGTCCGGACGACCCGTCCGCCGGGCAGCACGACCTCGAGCGCGAGCACGAGATCTTCGATGTTGCCGTACCGGGTCGAGAGCTGGCCCGAGGCCCGCGTCGCGACCCAGCCGCCGACGGTCGAGACCGCGATGGACTGCGGGAAGTGTCCGAGCGTGAACCCGCGCTCGCCCAGGAGACGCTCGCACTCCGCGCCGTTGAGACCCGCCTGGACGCGGGCCGTGCACGCCTCCGCGTTCAGCTCGATGAGGGCAGCCATGCGCGAGAGATCGACGACGAGAGCCTCGCCGCCGGGGCGCACGCCGCCGCACACACCCGAGCCCAGTCCGTACGGGACGATGGCCGTACGCTCCGCGTCCGCGATCTCGAGGATCGTCTGGACCTCGGAGGTCGACTCGGGGAAGACGACCGCGGGAGGCGCCTCGGTCGGGTTGCCGGCGACGTCGTGGATCGCCTCGAACGCCCAGTAGTCGTGCGCGTGCGCGCGACGCGTCTCGTCGTCGCGCCGGACGCGTCCTTCGGGCAGCGCCCGTTCGAGAAGCTCGATCGTCTTCATCGGGATTCCTCTCTCCACGCGACGTCCTCGGCGATGCGCGCGCGATAGCCCGCGACCTCCTGCCCACGACGCTCGTCACTCCAGCCCAGGCGCCGGCCCACGACTTCCGCCACGCGCTCCACGTGCGCGAGCCCGTTGTCCGGCGCGAAGAGGTTCGCTCGAACGCGTCGCTCGAGAACGTCGGTGACCGACATCGCGCACTCGGCCTCGAGCGACGTCGTGATGTCGTCGTCCCCGATGGTCTG
>JAUIFY010000343.1 GCA_030430245.1 bacterium
TCGCCAGCCTGATCTCGGTCGCCACCTACGTGCTGCCCGACGCGCTGCGGCGTTTCGCCGCCGCGCACCCGGACGTGAGCGTGCGCGTGTTCGACGATTCGGAGCAGGAGATCGTCGGCTACGTGCGCCGCGGCGAGGCGGAGTTCGGGATCGACATGCGCACCGACGCGCCGGACCCGGACATCGAGATCACCCCGTTGCTGGAGGACCGCTACGTTCTCGTGTGTCGTGCCGGTCACCCGCTCGCGAGCGGCCGGCCGCTGCCGCTCGAGGCACTGGCCGACCTGCCGCTGGTCACGCTCGGGGCGCGCAGCGGCTATCTGAAGCTCGTCGCGGAGTGTCACGGTCGCGGAGATCGCGACGGGTTGGACCGACTCATCGTGACGACGGTCTCGCTCGTCGGAGTCGTGGCTCTCGTGATGGCCGGTGCGGCCGCGCTGGCGTCGGAGCGCGTCTCCGCGTGGGCCTTCGGCAATCCGGCCGAGAGCGTGCTCGTCGTTCTGGTGGGAGCGACGGTTGCGTTGTCGGTGCCGGCGAAGATGATCGCGCGCACGTTCGCCGCCACGCTCGACTACCGGACGTTTCTGCTGATCGCCGTGGTCGAGGCGACGAGCGCGATCCTCGCGATGGCCATCCTCGCTTCGTCGTTCGGGGTCGCCGGTGCGGTCGCTTCCTTCGCGGTCATCGAGGGCGTGATCCTGGTCTTCGGCGGGGTCTTGCTCTGGCGCCGGATCGCTCGGCCGCTCGGGCTCACGCTGCGGCCGTCACGGTTCGACGGTGACGTGGTGCGTCGGCTCTTGCGCCTCGCCGGCGCACTGACCGTGACGAGCCTGACCGCCGCCGGCGTGGCGGTGTTCGTACGCGCCGAGATCCTCCGCCAGCTCGGCACCGAGGCGAACGGCTACTACCAGGTCGCGTGGCAAGTGGGCCAGAACTATCTCGGCCTGATCGGCGCCGCCCTGTGGGGCTACGGGATGCCGAAGGTGGCGACCCGGATCGAGGACCCGGAAGCGATTCTCCACCTTCAGAACAACTTCCTGCGCATCGTGCTCACCCTGCTCGCGCCGGGAGTCCTGGGATTGCTGGCGACGCGCGAGCTCTGGATCCCCGTGCTGTTCACCGAGGCGTTTTTGGCGGCCGCGGGCATCGTGGCGTGGCAGCTGGTCGGCGAGCTGGTGGCGATGACCCGGCAGTCGATGAACATCTCGCTCCTCCCCCGGGAGCGTTTGCGGTTTCTCGTCGTGCAAGCCCTCCTGTATTGGGGCCTTTGGGCGGGGCTGTCGACCGCGTTGATGCCGTCGCTCGGCGCGGCGGCCGCCGCCGCGGGTTACTTCGGTGCGAACCTGCTGGCTCTCGTGCCCACGTACCTCTATCACCACCGGGTTCTGGGCTACCGGCTGCACCCGGAGAACCGACGGCTCCTCGCCTGGTCGGTGCCGGGCATCGTCGTCGGCGTCGCACTCACGCTTCAGGACGATCTCGTCTTCGGCAGGGTCGTCCCCGTCGCGATGGCGACGGCGTGGCTCTGGATGAATCGCGGGCTCCTCGAGCGACTTCGACGGCGCGACTTGTGAGGGATCAGCGACGCGGCGCGACGGAGCCGGACGGCGGCGGGTCGAGGCGAACCGCGATCGATCGCGACGTGTCGACCATCTGCTGGAGCCACCAATCCGCCCACCCGTACTTCTCGCGAAGGAGGGTGCGGATGCGCTGGTTGCCTTCGGGGCCTCCGAACGTCTTGGCGAGATAGGGCCGGCTCTGGCCGTCGCGCTCCATCATCACGAGAGGGTTGCGCCGGATGTCGGAGTAGAACGCGCGCTCGGGGTTGGCGGCTTCGACCCACGCGGCGCCGTCGGCCTCGGCGACCCAGACCCGGGTGCGACGCATCGTGCCGTCCGGGGCGCGGGTCGAGAGGACGACAACCTCGGGGCCTTCGGTCGCGATGAGCGTGATGCCCGCGACGACGGCGACGAGCACCGCGCCGGCGACGAGAACGAAGCGGAGCAGGGGAGGCATCGACCTTCGACCGGGTCTACGGCGCGACGAGGAGCTCGTCGGCGAGCCAGGCCTGCAGGAGCCTCACGGCCACCTCCGACGGGTCGCTCTCGTCGTGGTCGGCGAGCCATGCGCACAGATCGGCGAACGTGACGCCGCTCCGCAAGAGCTGCAGGGCGCCGTGCTCCAGGGGGTCGATGCGCTTGTGGAAGACGCGCAGGTCACGCCGCCAGACGCGCAGCGCGTAGGGCGAGGTCGGACGGAGCTCGACCTCTTCGCCGTCGAGGAGACGACGGCGATTTCGATCGACGTCGGAGCGTGGGGTGAGCAGGCGCAGGGACGGTGTGGCGCGTACGAGCATCTCCGGCCACGCGTCGGGGGCGAGGTCCGCCAGTGTGGTCGCTCGGAGGACGGTCGAGTCCGCGGCGGTGAACGATTCCATCAGGGCCCACTCGAGCTCGGCCAGCTCGGCGAGCGGGCCCGGCCCGGTCGCCCGCAGGAAACCCGGCAGGTGGCGGGGGGCGAGGCGGAGGTCCGGATGGTCGGTCGGATGCGCACGCAGATAGCGCGCGATCAGGTCCTCCCAGGCGTCGTCGCCGAGCGCGGTACGCGTCGCGGGGAAGTCCTCGGCGATCGCATCCCGAATGCGGACGAAGATCATGCCGGTGTAGATGCCGAGGCGATCGGCCGGCGCGAGCCGGTCGTCGCCTCCGATCGGCAGGCGCCCGGCGGCGTCCGCGAGCCGATCTGCGTGGTCCGTCTCCCCGCCGATCGAGAAGAGGGTCTCGAGCTCGTGCTGCAGATCACGCAGCGAAGGTGTGGTCGTCACCGATCCCTCCTGCGCCCGACTCTCCGAACACGTTCTTCCAGATGGTCCGGGCCCGATCGGCCTCTTCCTCCAGCGTCGTGAGTGGTGGCACGTTGCCGTCCCACTCGATCAGGGTAGGGACGCGCCCCAGACGGTCGAGCGTGTAGCGATACAGATCCCAGACGTCCGGGCAGACGAACGTGTCGTGCGTGTCGAGAAGATGGGTGCCCATGTCCGTGTGCCCCGCGAGGTGGATCTGTACGACGCGATCGCGCGGCATGGCGTCGATGTAGGCGCGGGCGTCGAACCCGTGGTTGTAGGCGCTCACGTAGACGTTGTTGACGTCGAGTAGGATGTGACAGTCTGCCCGGTGGGCCAACGCGGCGAGGAACTCGGCTTCGCCGAGGGTCGAGTGCTCGTATGTCAGGTAGCTCGAGACGTTTTCGAGGACGAGGTGCCGCGCCAGGCGATCCTGGACCCGTGCGACCCGCTCGGCGACGTGCTCGAGAACCTCTTCCGTCCACGGGAGCGGCAGCAGGTCGTGAAGGTTGTGGCGCCGGGCCCCGGTCCAGCAGAGGTGGTCCGAGATCCACGCGGGCTCGAAGCGGCTCGCCAGGTCCGCCAGCGCCGAGAGATGGCCGTCGTCCAGCGGGTCGGTGCCGCCGATCGACATCGACACGCCGTGGAACACGACCGGGGTGTCGCGGCGGACGTGCTCCAGCACGTGCAGCGGACGCCCTCCGTCCATCATGAAGTTCTCGGAGACCGCCTCGAACCAGCCGACGCGCGCCGGGCGCTCCAGGAGCTCGCCGAAGTGCGCGCTGCGAAGCCCGATGCCGATCTCCAGATTTCCGCTCGTCTGCATCGAACGGTGCGGGGCGGAGCCCGAGCGGACTCCGCCCCGTCCGCAAGGAACGCTCAGCCCTCGACCTTGCCGCCCTTGGCCTTGCACTCCTCTTCGGTGAGCTTGACCACGCCCGTGCCCTTGCACTTGTTCTTGCCGGCGCAGTCGTTGCCCTTGGCGGCGCACTCTCCCTTGCCGGCGCACTCGTTCACGCCGGAACAGGACACCTTCGCGTCGTCGCCTCCGTCGGCGGCGGCATCGCCGTGCGAACCGGCGAGCGCGGTGCCAGCCGTGAAGAGCGCGGCGGCCGAGAGAGCGATCATGGCGCCTTTGGCAGGCTTGTTCATCGAGATTCCCTCCTTCAACAGGGTGTGAGACCGGAGCGTGGCTCCGGTCGGGTTTCACCTGGGGTGAGCCGCCCGGCTCACCGCCCGTCGAGCGCGGCGCGAAGAACGTCTCCGACCTCGGAGACGTCGCGTCGGTTGCCCGCCGAAAAGATCGAGTGGATGCTCCCGCCGCCATCCTTCTTCCATCGCGGCACGATGTGAACGTGAACGTGCGGGACGGTTTGACCGGTCGCCTCCCCGTTGTTGATCCCGATCGTGCTGCCGTCGGCACCGAGGGCGTCGCGAATCGGTCCGGAGAGGCGCACGACCGATCGGAAGAGAGCCTCGGCCTCGGGTGCGTCGAGGTCGTCGAGTCGAGCGACGTGGCGGTCGGGGATCACGAGGACGTGGCCATCCGCCAGAGGCGATAGGTCGAGGAACGCGGTGGCGCCCTCGTCGCGGGCGACGACCTGGGCCGGGATCTCGCCGCTGATGATGCGGCAAAAGACACACGACATATGGTGGCACCCCTAAACCGGTCGCGAAGCTCCGTCAAATCGAGGTCCGCCGTGAGCGCACTTGAACCCGAACCCCTTCGTGGGCAGCATGTCGCCCTCGCGTGGCCGCCGGGCTCTCCGACGGTCTCACTCAGACAGCTCGGGGGACCGGATCCGCATGGCGAAGAAGAAGGGCCAGGTGAGTCGCCAGACCCTATGGCAGCGTAGGCACAGGGAGATGGGGCTCTGCGTCGTGTGCAGCGAGCCCGCGTACAAGGGGTGGCGCTGCGTCAAGCACTACGAGCAGCACAAGATCACGATGCGCCTCCGCTACGTCCCCAAGGTCCGCGGTCGCTACGACGTCGGGGGCTCGGCGGAGTTCCTCGCGGCGGCGGGGCGCGACGCCGAGCGCCGGAGGAAGAAGCGGGTGGCCGCGAAGGCCA
This sequence comes from bacterium, assembly GCA_030430245.1. Lineage (GTDB taxonomy): Bacteria > Desulfobacterota > Binatia > UBA12015 > UBA12015 > VGTG01. Next base: position 4,914 of record JAUIFY010000343.1, read on the forward strand.
AGAAGAAGGCGGACACCGAAGCCGTCGCCAAGCAGGCGCCGGCCGAGGAGTCGCCGGCCAGCCCGCCTCGCGCGAAGCGGGCGAGGGCGGCCACCGCCGGTCGGGGGGGCTCGGACCGCACCGACTGAGTTTTCGGCCGAAAGGCCATGGATTCGTTCGGCGGGGGCTGGTACGCTCCCTTTCCCCGCACGCAGTTCCTGCACGTTCCTTTCGGATCTCCGTACTCCTCGACTCGCTTTCGGTCTGGATGATCTTCCGCCGCGGCCGCTCCGGCTCGTCGGCGGTTCGGACGCAGTGCAGATGGACCACGTACAAGTTCGGAGGAAGTGACGTTGAACGAGCAGAAGGTGTTTCCCTTTCGAGCCCGCCTCGACAAGCGAGGCAACGCGACGATGCGGAGCGAGCGCACCGGCTGGCTCACCCCGTACGAGGTCGAGACCCTCTTCTCCGACGCGATGTGGGCGGGGCACGGCGCAAGGCTCGACGTCGCGGTGCCGGCGCGGACCAGTGAGGACGGGCTCGCCTGGATTCGCTCCCGCTTCGAGCGACTGCAGGGGCGCGGGATCGGCGTTCGCGTGCGACGGGACGCGGCGTGGGAGTTTCGCGACGTCGTGAACAAGCCAGGCTCCTGAGGTACGCTCTCGGATGCGGACCGCGGGGTCCCATCCGAACCGATGTTCTCCAGTCTTCGTGCACCACGGGAGTTCGTCCTCCTGATGAGGCTGATCGCGATCCTCGGCGCTACGAAGATCGCGTCGGTCGTGTACTACGATCTGCTCTTCCCGACCGCGCCGACGGCGGCCGAGATCGCGGCCTCGGAGCGCGAGATCCGCGAGATCGCGGAGGCCGGCGAGGCGCGGGTCTTCGCGGACTTCCGCAAGCGCGCGCCTGGCGTGCTCGAGGCGGCTCGCGCATGCGACACGGACGGAGATGCGTCGTGCCGCTGGGCCGAGATCTGGGTCGAGCGCTACCGGTTGAAGGCGGAGGACGTGTTGCGGGCTCCCGACGAGTACGACGACGCGACCGTCGCGGCCGCGCGCGACTATCGTGCGGCGCGCGAGGTGCTCCGGCCCTGACGTCGGGCTTGTGGCTCGGCGCGACGGTC
>JAUIFY010000344.1 GCA_030430245.1 bacterium
GGCGTTGCGGGCGAGTCGGCGGCCGAAGGGGCGCAGGCAGAGTCGATCCGCCGAACGGGCGCCGCGCGCGGCCTGTCGCGGAGCCAGGCCGGCGCGATCGAAGAGATCGTCGTACAGGCGCGGAAGAGCGCCGAGCTTCTGGAGGACACCCCGGTCTCGGTGACGGCTCTGGGCGAGAGCACGCTGCGACAAGCGGGCGTCACGCGGCGCGACGACATCGAGACCCTCGTACCCAATCTGAAGTTCCAGCCCGGCACGGAGGGCATGTCGACGAACATCGTGATCCGCGGGGTCGGCACGCCGCAGGCCGCGGCGATCGCGTTCGATCCGGGAGTCGGCATCTACGTCGACGGAGTCTTCCTGCCCCGAACCATCGGGACCCTGATCGACGTGGTCAACGTGGAGCAGATCGAGGTCCTCCGCGGCCCGCAGGGCACGCTCTTCGGCAAGAACACCGTCGGCGGCGCGATCAACATCACGACGGTGAAGCCGAAGGACGAGCTGGAAGGCTTCGCGCTGCTGCGGCCCAGCAACTTCGGCGGCCTCTTCACGCAAGCGATGGTCAACCTCCCCATCGTTCCGGGGAAAATCCTCGGGCGGTTCGCGATGTCGTCGACCAACAGCGCGGGCTTCACGCACAACGTCCTCCAGGACGTGAACTACAACAACCGCAACTCGCTCACCTTCCTCGGAACGCTCCGCTTTCTCCCGTTCGACGACTTCACCATGGACGTCACCGGCACGTGGTCGAGGGACCACAACGGGTCGCGCGGGGGAAACTGCGTGTACGTCCAGGACACGACCCTCGGAGGACTCGTTCCCGGCCTGAAGGAGGCATGTGAAGCGACGAGCCCCTTCGAGAACAGCTCGAACATCGCTCAGATCGCCGACGTCGCGAGCTACGGCCTGTGGGGCACCGCCGCGTATGACGTGGGAGACGTCGGCCCCGTCGAGAACGTCGTCGTGAAGTCGATCACGTCGTGGCGCCAGCAGATTCCCCGGCTGCGCGTCGACGTCGACCAGACGAGCGCCAACGCACTCTGGCGTTCGAGCACGGGCGGAAGCGACCCGGCCGACGGCAGCCCCGGCTTCCAACAGCAGATCAGTACCGAGCTGCAGGTGAACGGCTCGGCCTGGGAAGACCGCATCGACTTCGTCGCCGGCTACTTCGTGTTGTGGGAGAAGGGGCGCGACTCCCAGGTCCTCGCCGTCATTCCCACCAACCTCGAGGTCGAGAACCGCCGAGAGATCGACAACTGGAATTGGGCGCTCTACACGCAGGCGACCGTCGACGCGACGGAATGGATGAGCCTCACCGCGGGCGTGCGCTACACCGAGGAAAAGAAGGGCATGGACGCCCAGAACTTCACCGTCGGCGAAGACACACCCTCGTCCACCCTGTCCGACTCCGCGATCTTCACCGCATGGACTCCGATGGCGAGCCTCGCGCTGTTCGCCCCGGACTCTTGGCTGGACGCCGCACGGCTGGACCACCTGATGGGCTACTTCACGTACTCGCGCGGATTCCGCGGCGGCGGATTCAACGGGGTCATCAACCCGATCCTCGAAGGCCTCGATCAGTTCCAGCCAGAGTTTCTGAACTCCTTCGAGCTCGGCTTCAAGACCATCGGCTGGGACAAGCGTGCCACCCTGAACGTCTCCCTCTTCTACGGCGACTACTCCGACATTCAGGTCACGACGCAGCGTGAGGCCGGCGACATCAACGGCGACGGCGTCATCGACATCGACCAGGTGACGGAGAACGCGGCGGAGGCCACACAAAAGGGCGCCGAGATCGAAGCGCTGGTCCTGCCCTTCGAGGGACTCCAGATGAACGGCTCGGTCGGCCTGCTCTACACCGACTACGACGAGTTCCTGTCGTTCAGCGCAGTCAGCGGAGATCCGATCTCCCGCGCCGGCGAGTCGTTCAACAACGCCCCCGAGCTCCAGACCCACGTAGCGGCCCAGTACTCGTTCGCGGTCCCGATCGAAGGTCCGATGCAGGGCTGGCTCACGCCCCGGCTCGACTGGTTCTACCAGAGCAGCTTTCACGCCCTCGGCCCCGAGCTCGCGTCTGCCCACCAGCGCGGATACAACCTTCTGCACGCGCGACTCAGCTACGAGTTCATGGACGATCGCGCTCAGGTGTCGCTCTGGGCCAAGAACCTCCTCGACGTCCACTACTTCGACGTCGTCTCGCCGGTCGTGAACAGCTTCGGCTACGCCGTCCAGTACTACCTGGCGCCGCGCACCTACGGCGCGGAGCTCTCGTACTCGTTCTGATGCGTGAAGACGACCGCGCGACCGGCGTGGAGGAGCGCTTGCCTCGGGCACCCCACCCCGGCTAAGCCGTTCCCATGACTGCACTGGACGTCTTCCTCGCGTATGCCGCCGACTTCGAGAAGAGCTTCGTCGACGACGAGTGGTCGCGACTCGAGCGATTCTTCGACGACGACGCGGTCTATCGGATCGAGTCGAACGCGTTCGGCTGCGAGATCACCGGGCCGACCGAGATCCTCGCCGGCATGAAGAAGTCCCTCGATGGGCTCGACCGCCGCTTCGACGGCCGGAAGATCACCATCACGGACGGCCCGCACGCCGGAGAAGACGATCTTCGCGTGACGTGGGTCGTGACGTACAGCAAGGAAGGACTGCCCTCATTCGACCTGCACGGGGCGTCCTACGCGCGCGTACGCGACGGCAGGATCCAACTCCTCGTCGACTCCTACGACGATGCCGTGGCGGAAGCGCTCGACGCGTGGGTCCGGGAGACGGGCTTCGAGGTCGATCCGTCCTACGTCTGAGCGCGCCGCCGGAGCTCAAACGCGCAGTCGATACGCGTCGCGGTCCTTCACCACGTGGCCGGCGGTCGGGCCCGAGAAGTGCGTCCCGATGATCAACGTCGGCGTATCGGCGTACCGCGCCATGAACTCGCGCCGCGTGCGATCGGCCCGGGCGGCGTCGTGGTCGGCGTGATTGCGCCAGCCGGGCCGCGCGAGCTGCGCCGGGTGATGAACGAGATCCCCCGTGATCACCGCCCGCTCGCCCCGGGACTCGATGCGAACCGCGACGTGGCCCGGGCTGTGCCCTGGCGTGGGCTCGAACACCACCCCATCCGCGAGCTGGTGCGTCGGCTCGACGAGGTCCACTCGTCCTGCGTCGAACAGTGGCCGCACGGAGTCCTCGATCACCGTCTTCATGGCGCCGACGTCGCTCGCCGACCAGTGCTCCCACTCCGCACGCGTCACGATCGTGCGCGCGTTCGCGAAGGTGGGAACCCACTTCCCGCCCACGAGGCGCGTGTTCCATCCCACGTGATCGGTGTGCAGGTGCGTACAGGCGACCGTGTCGATCGACTCGACGGGAAATCCCGCCTCGGCCAGGTCGTCGAGGAACGGGCCCTGGCGCTGGTGCCAGAGCTTGAAGGGAAGGCGGTCCTTGCCGTTCCCGATGCAGGTGTCGACGACGATGCGCCGCTCGGCGACCTCCACGATCAGCGAATGGACGGAGCCGACCGCGTCTCCCTGCTCGTTCACGAAGGGGACGATCCAGTCGATCTCGGCGAGGTTCTCTCGGGTCGCGTCGGGAAGGAGAAACCCGATCCCGGGCGCCTCGAACTCCTGCACCCGCGTGATGCGGACGTCGCCCACCTGCCACGTCAGAAATCGACTCACGCGTAGCCGCCCCCCTCACATCGGATGGAACGTCTTGCCCGATCCCGTGACGCCGACGGTCGGGAGCTTCACGGAACGCGACGGATCGCGCACCGCACGACCGATGACCTTCGCGGTCGAGCCCTCCGCCCGGACCAGCTCGAGCGCACGATCGGCGACGTCCTCGGGCACGACGATGCAGAAGCCGATCCCCATGTTGAACGTCGCGTACATCTCGGCCATGTCGAGCTTCGCGCGCTCCGCGATCAGCCCATAGACGGGAGAGGGCTCGAGGAGGTCGTCGAACTCGAAGCCGATGTCGCGGGCGTCGATGCGCAGGAGGTTCAGCAGCCCGTCTCCGGTGATGTGGGCGAGTGCACGCACCGGTAACTTTTCGTCGAGAAGCGCCATCACCTCTCGAACGTAGATGCGCGTCGGCACCAGGAGCTCTTCGCCGATGCTGCGCCCCCCGAGCTCGGGCGGCCTCTCGGCATACGCCTCGGCCCCGTGGCCGTCGGCGAGGACCTTGCGCGCGAGCGTCAGGCCATTGGAGTGGATGCCCGACGCCGCGAGACCGATGACGACGTCACCCGGCGCCACGTCCCGTCCCACGATGAGCTGGTCGAGCGACACGACACCGACCGCGGTCGCGACGACGTCGAAGCTCTCGCGCTCGTCGGGAGGGTGCGGGCGCAGGAGATCCCGCACCTGGGCGATCTCCCCGCCGGGAATGCTGATGCGAGACTGGCGTGCTCCCTCGACCAGCCCCTGCGAGAGCTGGTCGAGCAGCTCCGCGTCCGTACCGGGCACGGCGATGTAGTCGACCAGCGCGATCGGCTCGGCGCCGACGCACAGCACGTCGTTCACGTTCATCGCGATCAGGTCGATCCCGACCGTGTCGTACTTCCGCATCGCATGCGCGACGAGGATCTTCGTGCCGACGCCGTCGGTGCCGATGGCGAGCCCCATGCCGCCGCCCAGGTCGAGGACGTTGGCGAAGAACCCATTGGGCAGGACCGGTTTTCCGCGACGTGGAAACGCATTCGTCTGAGCGAGCCGCGCCACGAGCTTTCCCAGGCCCCCTTCCAGACCGACGACGTCGACGCCCGATTCCGCGTAGCTCTTCACCTCGTCCGAACTCACCCGATCACCTCCTGGTCCCGCAACGACTGGATCTCCTCCGGCCCGAGCCCGAGTAGCTGGGACAGTACCGAATCCGTGTGCTCGCCGCAGAGGGGCCCCGGCGCCGTCACCCCGCCGGGCAGGGAGGAGGCCCGGAACGGAATGCCGTCGAACTCGTACGCCTCCTCCCCGGGCGCCGCGGCCTCCTCGAAGTAGCCCCGGTGACGGAGCTGCGCGTCGGCCAGGAGATCGAACCCGTTCGCGACGAGAGCGGCGGCCACATGGCGCTCCTGGAGCCGCGCCTCCGCGTCCTCGGCAGGCTGCGCCCGCAGCCACGCCGAGAGCCGCCGGTCGATCTCCTCCCGGTGCGCCTCGCGTCCCGCGAGCGTCTCGAGCGCCGGCGCGCGGGCCCACCTTCCACCATCCGCGGCGACGATACCGACGAGTCGGCGCCACATCGCGTCGTTCGCGACCGACACCGCGAGCCAGCGATCGTCGTCCCCGGCGTCGGGCGCACATCGGTAGACGCCATGGGGGCAGCGTGCCCCCTCCTGCGAGTCGTTGCCGATCGGATCGACCGCCCGCCCCGCGAGCAGATCGAGCACGCGCGGACCGAGGAGCGCGACGAGGGTCTCGAGTTGCGCGACGTCGACGAGCCGTCCCTCGCCGGTCCGCTCGCGATGCCGCAGGGCCGCAAGTGCGGCCAGCGCGCCCATCCATCCTGCCGCCATGTCCGACCACGAGTATCCCCAGCCCGCGGGCTCCCCGCCGGGGATCCGCATCATGTGGGGGTAGCCCACGAGCGCTTGAAGGGTCGGTCCGTAGCTCACCCGGTCGCGGGCCGGGCCATCGAGACCGAAGCCCGTGAGACGAACGGCGATCGCGTCCGGCCGCCGACGCCGAAGCGAATCGTAATCGAGGCCCCACGCGGACATGACCCGAGCGGAGAAGTTGTCGATGACCACGTCCGCCTGCGCCGCGAGGTCGTGTGCGATATGACGGGCCTCCTCTCGATCCATGTCGAGCACCACGCTCTGCTTTCCGCGATTCAGATTCCCGGTCAAACCACCGCGGCGGGTGCCGAAGTCCGGCGCGTTGCGATGCTCGATCTTGATGACGCGTGCTCCCTGATCGGCGAGCGTGCGCGTCGCCACGGGCCCCGCGACGACCCAGGTGAAGTCGAGGACGACCGTCCCGTCGAGGGGTCGCTTCCCGCTGCGGCGCCGAGGGTCTCCCGCG
>JAUIFY010000345.1 GCA_030430245.1 bacterium
GGACCTCCAGGGAGATGGCGTCGTCGGCGAGGTGATCTTCCCGAACACCGTACCCCCGTTTTATCGGACCGCCTTCCACATCTCTCCGTCGGCCACGAACGAAGAGTACGAGCACGCGCGGGCGGGGACGCGCGCGCACAACCGATGGCTTGCGGACTTCTGCCGTGAGGCACCCGCGCGACGGGCGGGGATCGGCTTGATCCACCTGAACGACATCGACGACGCGATCGAGGACGTGAAGTGGATCGCCGACAACGGACTGCGAGGCGGAGTCCTCCTGCCCCTGCCGTCTCCCGCCGAGCATTGGCTCCGGCCGCTCAATCACCCGGACTACGACCGTTTGTGGGCCGCGATCCAGGACTGTGACCTCCCGATCAACCAGCACTCGGGGCAGGGCTCGCCGCCGTACTGCGACGGCCAGGGGTCGAAGGTGCTGTGGGCGCTGGAGATGCCGTTCTACGTGCAGCGCGGGTACACGCATCTCATCATGGGCGGCGCCTTCGAGCGCTTTCCCAGGCTCAAGTATTGCCTGACCGAGTCCGGCTGCTCTTGGGCGCCGGCGCTTCTGCGCCGGATGGACCAGCTGTGGTTCTCCTGGAAGACGGGAACCCTCGGCGAGATCGATCTCACCAAGGACCCTGCCTTGAAGGAGCCCCCGAGCTTCTACGCGCGCCGCAACTGCTGGTACGGCGCCAGCTTCCCGGGGCCGCGCGAGGTCGAGGGCCGCGACGTCGTAGGGAAAGACAAAATCCTATGGGGAAACGACTATCCCCACCACGAGGGCAGCTATCCGTACTCGCGTGAGAACATGCGCCTGGCGTTCGCTCAGGTGCCCCCGGACGAAGTGCGGATGATGCTCGGGGAGAACGCGGCGAAGCTCTACGGCTTCGACCTGGACGCGCTTCGGCCGGAGGCGAACGAGGCGAACATCACGCCGGACCTCGTCGCGACGCCGCTCGAGCAGATCCCGGAGGATTCGACGTGCCTCGCGTTTCTGCGCGTGCGAGCCGAGCAGGCGGCGAAGATCGCGGCGGCGCGGAGCTGAGTTCTCACACGGCCGGTCGATCGTGCGCATGCCGGAGCTAGCCACGGCGTCGTTGGAGGCGGCGGCCCCGCGCTCGAAGAAGGGCGCCAAGACGCGGGCGCGTCTCGTGCGGGCCGCGAAGGAAGTCTTCGAGCGCGACGGATTCCTGAACGCGCGGATCTCGGACATCGCTGCCACCGCCGGCCTCTCTCACGGCTCCTTCTACCACTACTTCGAGTCGAAGGAGCAGGTCTTCCGTGAGCTGGCACGGGCACAGGAGAGCGTCTTGACCGCCTCGCCGGAGGATGGCGAAGGGCGGTCGGTCTCGCCCCTCGAGCGAATCCGACGCGCGAACCGCCGCTACCTCGAGCGGTATCGCGCCGAGGCCCGGATCATGGGGGTCATCGAGCAGGTCTCCCGCTACGACGAGCACGTTCGTGAGGCGCGGGCGGAGACGCAGAAGCACTTCGCCGACCGGGCCGAGCGCGGCATCCGGCGCTTGCAGGAGGAGGGCCTCGTCGATCGCAATCTCTCCCCGCCGATCGCGGCGATGGCTCTGGGAGCGATGGTCGCGCGGTTCGCGGAGCTGTGGCTCGTGCAAGGGTACGCGGAGTACGACTTCGACGAGGCGGTCGACCAGCTGACACGCCTGTGGTGCAACGCGCTGGGTCTCGAAGGAGCCTGAGTGAGCATGGAGAGCGTGCCGTTTCGGAGCTTCGTCGTGGCGCGCGCCGAAGACGAGGGCACCGCGATCCGATTCGAGGATCGGTCCTGGACGTATCGGGAGGCGGTGCGGGCGGGCGCGGAGCGTGCGGCGTTCCTGCGGGCCGCGCGCGGAGACGGTCCGCTTCACGTAGGAGTTCTCCTGGAGAACGTGCCGGAGTTCTGGTTCTGGCTCGCGGCGGCGTCGCTGTCGGGCGGGGTCGTCGTCGGTATCAATCCAACCCGCCGGGGCGCCGAGCTCGCGCGCGACATCGAGCACACCGATTGTCGGTGGCTCGTCACCGACGCAAGGCATCGGCAGCTGCTCGAGGGACTCGATCTCGACGTGCCGGTTCTCGAGGTCGATACCGACGCGTACGCCGCGCGACTGGCGCCGTTCTCGGGCGCCGCCATGCCCGACGTCGAGGTGGCCGGCGACGACACGTTGCTCCTGATCTTCACGTCGGGCACGAGCGGCGCGCCGAAGGCCGTGATCTGCACCCAGCGAAAGCTGTCGCTCACGTCACAAAACGTGGTCCGGATCGCCAGGCTCGATTCGAGGAGCGTCACCTACGTGGCGATGCCGATGTTCCATTCGAACTGCCTGTTCATGGGCTGGGGGCCCACCATCGTCGCCGGCGGCACCACGGTCTTGCGCCGCAAGTTCTCCGCGTCCTCGGCGTTGCCGGACATCCGCAAGTACGGGTGCACCTACTTCCACTACGTGGGGAAGCCTCTCTCCTACATCCTCGCTCAGCCCGAGCAGTCGGACGATGCCGACAATCCTCTCGAGCTCGTATTCGGCAACGAAGGTGCGGAGCTCGACATCGAACGGTTCCGTAGGCGCTTCGACGTCCAGGTGATCGATAGCTACGGCTCGACCGAGACCGGGGCCACCGTGCGTCGAGTGGATGGCATGCCGAGGGGCGCGTTGGGGCGGGCGGCGAAGGAGATCAAGGTTCTCGATCCCGATTCGGGCGAGGAACGTCCCCCCGCGGTCTTCGACGCACGAGGGCGGCTGCAGAACGCGGAAGAGGCGATCGGCGAGCTCGTCAATACGGGTGGTGTCGCGCTCTTCGAAGGCTACTACAAGAACGAAGAGGCGAACGAGAAGCGGACTCGCAACGGTTGGTATTGGACCGGAGATCTCGCCTACCGCGACTCCGACGGATTCCTCTATTTCGCCGGCCGCGACTTCGAGTGGCTCCGTGTCGACGGAGAGAACTTCTCGGCGGCCCCGATCGAGGGGATTCTCGCACGTTTCCCCGGCGTCGTGCTGGCCGCGGTCTACGCGGTCCCCGACGAAGTCGTGGGCGACCAGGTGATGGCCGCCCTCGAGATGCGGGAGCCGGAGGCGTTCGATCCCCCCGCCTTCGACACGTTCCTCGCCGGACAAAACGATCTCGGCACGAAGTGGAGACCACGGTACGTACGCGTCGGTCGCGCACTTCCGGTGACGGAGACGAGCAAGGTGCAGAAGCGCCGCCTTCGGGCCGAGCGTTGGGAATGCGCCGACCCGGTCTGGTTTCGACCGGTGTCCGGAGAACGTCTTCGGCGGTTGACGCCCGACGATTGCAAGACGCTCCGCGCGGCGTTCGCGGCGCGAGGAAGGGAATCGCTCCTTGCGTGACGTCGACCCGGGTGTGCGGGACCTCGGAGGAGACGGCCGCAGATCGAGGGCGGTCGGGCCACGAGGGGAGGAGGGCGAGCTCACATGCGCGCAGTCTCGTTGAGAAATGGAACGCTCGAGCTTCGGGAGATCCCGACGCCGACCCCCGGGGCCGGCCAGGTCCTGGTTCGCACGCTGGCCTGCGCGATCTGCGCGTCGGACCATCATTACATGGATCATCCGGAGGTCTCGCGCGCCGACCCGTCTGGCATGCGGGTGCATGCGCCGGACCGGGACGTGGTGATGGGCCACGAGTTTTGCGGCGAGGTGGTCGCGTACGGGCCCGATACCCACCGGAACTGGCCGATCGGGACCCGGGTCACGTCCACCCCGGCGCTGATCGGGGCCGATGGCATGCGGATCATCGGGATGGCTCCGGACGCTCCCGGAGGCTTCGGGGAGTACTTCCTCCTCACGGAGTTCCTGGTCAAGCCCGTTCCGGACGACCTCCCCGCCGAGAGGATCGCTCTGAACGACGCGATGGCCGTCGGCTGGTACTACACGCGGCTGGGAACGGAGCAGACGCCGCCGGCCGGATCGGTTCCGCTCGTTCTCGGCCTCGGCGCGATCGGTCTGAGCGTCGTCCTCTGCCTTCGCCGTCGGGGCTCCGGTCCGATCGTCGCGGCAGACCTCGCGGAGAGCCGGCGCAACCTCGCTCGAGATCTGGGCGCCGACGTCGTGGTCGATCCCCGTGAGACGTCCCCCTGGGAGGCGTGGCGCGAGGTCGCGTGGGGCGCACCGGAGGACGTTCACGATCGAATGGTCCTGGCCGGTCGACCCGTGCAGGTCGTCTACGAGATGGTCGGTCGCGACGGAGTTCTCGCGGACGTCGTCGACAACTGTCAGATCGGCACCCGAATCATGAGCTGCGGCGGTGCGGCGGAGGACCGGATCCACACGACGACCGGCCACATCAAGGGTGTGAACATCCAGATCGGGGGAGGTCCCATGCCGAACGACTGGTACGACTGCCTCGACGCCGTCATCGAAGGCACGCTCGATCCGATGCCGCTGCTCGGCGAGAGAGTGTCGCTCGAGGAGCTCGCCGACGCGATCGAGCGGGCTCGCCAGCCGAGCGCCCCGGTGCGCATCGTCTACGTCGCGGATGCCTGAGTCATGTTCGTCGGTTCGTTCGAAGACGGGATCGACGAGTCGATTCGGCGACGGTGGGAGTTCCCTGCGGTCCGAGAAGCCGCGAGCGGTGGGGCTTCGGTGCCCAGGGACTCCTCCGATCGTATCGATGCACGGCGTGTGATAGTTCGCGGCTCGATGTCACCCGGGTTCCGATCGCTCTTCGCCGTTTCGTTTCTCGCGCTCCTCCTCGCTTGCTCGGATCGAGCGGTCGAGGCACCGGCGCCGGACGGCCCGGCGAACGCCGGCGTTCCTCCCGAGGTGGCGGAGTTCGAAGACGATTGGCCGCTTCCGGGCCGCGACTACCTGAACTCGCGCGCGACGACCCACTCGTCGATCGACTCGGTCACGGTGGCGAGTCTCGGCGTCGCCTGGGAGGTGCCGCTTCCCGGCGGCGTCGCCTACGGGAATCTGTCGACGACGCCGCTCGTCTTCGGCGACGTGGTCTACATCCAGGATCTCACCGGCCGGGTGACGTCGATCGAGCGCGGCACGGGAGAGATTCGCTGGCAGCACGAGCCCGGCGGCTTCGCGATCGGGCCGAACGGCGTCGCCGTCGGATGGGGACGGCTCTACGCGGTGAAGGCGGACGACGAGCTCTTCGCCCTGGATCTCGAGGACGGTGCCGAGCTCTGGCGCCTCCCGATCACCCGGACGGCGACCGACGGCGTGGACATCCAGCCGACGGTGTTCGCGCGACGGGTCTACGCGAGCACGGTGCCGGTGAGTCTCCGGGGCATCTACGCCGGGGGGGACCACGGAATCCTGCAAGCGTTCGATGTCGAGACGGGCGCGCTCTCCTGGGAGTTCGACACGATCGCGGACGAGGACATCTGGGGCGAGCCCGCGATCAACTCGGGCGGCGGCTCGTGGTACCCGCCGTCGATCGACGTGGATTCGGGGCGGATGTTCTGGGGCGTTGCGAATCCCGCGCCGTTTCCCGGGACGCCGGAGTTCCCCAACGCCACCAGTCGTCCGGGCCCGAATCTGTACACGAACTCGGTCGTCGCGCTGTCGGCCGACACGGGTGAGATGCAGTGGTACCGTCAGGCCACGCCGCACGACCTCTTCGATCGCGACCTCGTCCATACGATGTTGGTCGACGTGGAGATCGGCGGGCGGCACTTCCGCAACGTGATCGGCACGGGCAAGGCGGGGACGGTCCTCGGCCACGATCTCGAGACCGGAGAGCTCCTGTGGGAGACGCCGGTCGGGCGCCACGAGAACGACGACCTCGAAGCGCTCGACGGCCCGACGGACATCTGGCCCGGCACGTTCGGTGGGGTGCTCACTCCCCCCGCGGCGGCCGACGGCGTGGTGTACGTCGCCACGTTGAATGCGCCGACCACGCTCTCCCCCGACCGAACGGCGTACATCGGCTCACGGCTCGGTGTCGCTTCCGGGCAGGTGGTCGCCATCGATGCGGCGGACGGCCGCAGCCTCTGGGACGTGGAGGTCGACGG
>JAUIFY010000346.1 GCA_030430245.1 bacterium
TCGACCCCGAGTACGGCGCCGCGAACCGGAGGATCATCAAGGCGCTCGAGGCCGCGAACGTCGCGGATCCATGCGTTGCCGTCGTCGTCGACGGCGACACCGAACGCGCTCCCGAACGCGCCGCCGCCGATGAAGCCGGTCTGGGGAGAGAGCGGCCTTCCGTTCGATGCGAGCTTGGTCACGGCGATCCCGTCGTACGAGTGCGTCCCCTGGAAGCCGGCGGGGAAGAGGATGGACTGGGAGCCGGGCATGAAGTTGTTGTTCGACCAGACGTTGCCCTCCTGGTCGATGTCGATCTCGCCCGGAGCCTGGAAGCCCCCGTTCGTGTGTACGAGGGAGAGGGTCCACGCGGTCGGCGCCCAGAGGAGCGTCGGAAGGAAGTGGGGGCGATCCGCGAACTTCTCGGCATCGGCCGGGGGCCGTTGCTCGAAGATCTCGACGACGTTGTTCCACGGGTTGCGCGCGACGTTGCCGAAGGCCGTGAGCGTGTCCGTCGGGACGGGCTCGCCTTGCGTGTGTGCGAGTGCGTAGAAGGCACCGCAGCCGTCGTCGATGCAGTCGGTGAGCAGGCTGGCCAGGGTATGGAAGGTCGCGAGCGTGTTGGTGCGGGTCCCGTTCACCTGGTCCTGGACGACGGCACCGAGTCCGCCGTCCGAGAGGTCCACGAGGCTGGGCACGTTGCGCGCCGCGATCTGTAGCCCGACGGCATTGCCGCGGATCATCGTGCCGTCGAGGAACTGCGCGGCCGCCCAGATCGATGCGACCGTGGAGAGCTCGTTCACGTAGAGCGAGAGCGGGACCTCGCCGTCGCGTCCGAGAAGCGCGAGGAGCTTCGTCGCCTCGTCGCGCTGGGCGACGAGGTAGAGGATCGAACCCTTCCAGGCAGCGGACCGGCGAAAGCGGAACCCACCGTCGCCGTCGGTCGTCGTGGTCCCGAGGCGGGTCGCGCCGGTCGGCGACGCTTCGTAGAGATCGACCCTCCAGCCCGACCTCGGCTCGCCCGCGACCGTCACGGTTCCCGTGAGGCTCGCGGGCCCGCGCTGCACGGGCAGCCGCCGCGCGTCGGTGATCCGGATCTCGTCGCCCCCGGCGGGGAGGCGATCCGTCGCGACGGCCGCGGGTGGAAGGGACGCGATCACGGTCGCAAGGATCCATCCGAGAAGGGAGCGCATTCGATTGTGTCCTCCAGGGGAGACGTGAGTGTGGTTCGGTGAACTCGTCGGTCGTCGGGACTGGGTCGGCCGACGGTCCGCGAGTCTAGACCATGCGCGCGAGGATGTCAGCGCGCGGGGAGAACCAGAATGCCGCCGTCGTCGACGAGGGCGCCGGCGACCGCATCGACCGCGACACCGTGGAGCTGCTCGACGTGCTGCGCGAACCGGTCGCGTCCGCCGAACCCACGATCGTGGGCCTGGCAGTAGAAGCTGGCGGAGACCGGCACCGTCACTCCCCGGTCCTCGATCGTCGCGACGACGGCGCCGGGGGCGCGGCGCACGACCGGCTCGGGAATCGTGGTCGGTCGCGACCGGCTGGTCCCGAGCGGCTCCCGGCCGGTGGGATTCCAGGGGGCCGGGCCGGTCGGCCGCCACGGGGGCGGGCCGGTCGGGCTCCGCGTGATCGGCGAGTCGGACTCGGGGACGGGACGGATCGAGCCTCCCTGGGGGCGCAGCGTCTGAGCCTCGGAGGAGGTGATCCATACGAGGCCGAGAATCGCGACGGCCGCTCTCGCCATGGCTCGACCGATCATCATGCTCCTTGTATCACGTCGGGCGCCGCAGGGTTGCACGAGAGTGGGATCCCGGCGGAGTCGCGCGCGGTGGCGACGCCCGAGCCGCTCGGGCCGCCGCGCCGGAGACGAGCGCGCCCTCGATGCCTTGCTCGAGAATCCTCGCGCCCCGGCCGGGGCGCATCCGACGTGGCGCCTGCAGGGTGTCTTTCCCCGAGCGCGGGCGTCGTACTAGACTCGAACGACATGCTCCGACTCCTCGTCGCCTCGCTCCTCGTCTGGATCCCTCTTCACGCGCACGCGACGGACGTAGGGGTGGCCGCAAAGAAGCTCGCCGTCGTCGATGGCGGGCCGAGCGGCAAGGACAAAGTCTCCTTCGTCGCCACGGGAGCCGGCATCGCGAAGGGTGGGGCCACGGACGTCGGCGGCATCTCGGCCGCTCTCGAGATCTCCCGCGGTACGATCCGGGGAGGGTTCTCGATCCCGGCGGGAGGGCTCGGCCCGAGCGGCGACGGCTGGCGCCAGAACGACGCATCGCTCGCCCGCTACCAGAATCCGGACGCCGGCACGGGCGTTCCGACCGGCGCCAGAAGCGTTCTGGTGAGGCCGGGGAAGCTCGTGAAGCTGGCCGCGAAGACGATCGGCGACGAGCCGATCGATTTCGCGGCACTCGCCGCCGAGAGCGCGAGCCTCCGTGCGGTGACGACCATCGTGAACGACGGCGAAGTGTACCGCCATTGCACCGCGTTCTCGGCGGACGACGTGAAGGTGACCGGCCCGAACGGCGCCGGCAAGGCGAAGCTCGTCGCGAAGAGCGGTGTGCCGGTCGCCTGTCCCGGCCTGGTCGTCTCCCCGAGTCCCGCTCTTCCCCCCGTGCCGGGTGCGCCCCATCTGTACTTCGATGGCAGCAGTCCGGCGAGAGTGGCGGAGCTCGTCGCGCGGGTCGCGAACCCGGAGACCTCGGGGTACTTCGCGAGCTTTCGGTCGACGGTCGACGGGGCGCTCGCCACGCTCGGCACCGCGTCGGACGACGCGCGCTCGAAGATCGCGAAGGCCGCCGGCCTGCTCCACGTTCTCGGGGAGACGCCGCCCGGCGGCAGCGCGTTCACGAGCTATCGCGACGTCGCCGTCACCGCGCTCCGCGGCATGATGGATCGCACGGCGCTCGACTCGGTCGACGAGTTCATCAACCCGCCGCCGAACCTCCTGAACGTTCTGCAGGACTCGGGCCGGTTGCAGTCGATGGCGGAGGCGTACGACTTCCTCCGTGGCTCCGGCGTCACGGCCGGCGACGACACGGCGATCCGGGCTCTCATCGCCGCGTGGGCGGATGCCTACGTGGCCGATTGGAATCTCATCGGGGACCCGTTCGGGGTGTTCCCGGGGCACCGCGACAACTGGGCGATCAAGGGCGGAAGCGCGCTCGTGACGACGGCGCTCGCGCTGCCGGGCCATCCCTCGGCTCCGTCTTGGCTGGCCGCCGGCATGACCTACCTGAACGAGTCGCTGCACGAGGTCGTGATGGCGCCCGGGTGGTACACCGAGGGCCCGCACTACGTGAACTACTCGCTCAACAATCTCGCCTCATCTGCGTGGCACGTCTGGCACGCGGCGGGCGAGGACTGGTTCGACGATCTCGCGCCGCTGGTCGACGTCGCGCTCGCACTCCGCCAGCCCGATGGCGAGTCGACCCCGTTCGAGGAGGGAGTGCCGAACGCCTTTCCTCACGACGTCCTGGCCGCGGCCTATCCCACGCGGGCACCGACGATGCTGTGGGCCTGGCACAACGGCGGCCAGAACACCTCCAACTACGACAATCAGCAAATCCACTCGGTCACGCGCTTTCTCGTGGTCGACGTCACGACCGGTGCGGTCGCTCCGACCGAGCCCTTCACCACCTTCCTCGGCGGGGACACGCACGCGGCCGCCCTTCGCTCGGATTGGAGCTCGGGCGCGGTTCAGATCACGACCATGACCGCGCTCGATCACTCGGCCGACGAGGTCGTTCCCTCGCGCCACAACACGGAGAACCCGCTCGACGTCACGTTGCACGCGGCGGGCGCGATGCTCCTTCCCACGGCGAGCGGCGGACCGCAGGTGACGAGCTCGGCGAACCGCGCGACGTATCTCGAGCCGGGGTCGAAGAACATCCCGCTCGTCGACGGTGACGCGCCCTATCTCCTGGATCCCCTCGCGGTCGAGTACGGGGAGCGGCTGGACAGTCGGGACGCGGGTGGCGCGACCCACCGGATCCTCGATGCGGTGACCACCCGGCTGCCCACGTTCGCGGCCGGGGTCGCGGTGGAGCGCACGGTCGGTCTCGTGGGCGACGCGTACGGCGTCGTGGTGGACCGGTTCGAGGGCGGCGGCGCGGGGCCCCACCTCTACGGCGCCACGTGGCGCGGGCGCGGGGACGCGAGCGCTCGGAGTCTCGCGGCGGCGCACCTGGGCGTCGACTACACGTGGCCGGATTCGACGTCGCCCGTGGCGCACCTCGCGGTGGACGTCGCGGGCAGTGCGTCGCTCTCGGGCGTCGTCGATACGGGTCTCTATGCGCCTGCGTGGGGTGTCGAGGAGACGCTCGAGCCTCTACGGGTCTCGGCCACGGCGACCACGCTCCACACCCTGACCGTCCTGCGCCCGCGCGCCGATGTGACGCCCGCCACTGGGATCGCTCCGGTCGGAAGCGGAGCCGTCGCCGCGTTTCGCGTGACGGACGGCGCGATCGAAGACGTGATCGCCACCACGAGCGGCGCCTCGCTCACGGCGGATGGGATGACGAGCGATGCGCGTCTTGCGCTCGTCCGGCGCGTGGCCGGCGTCACCGCGAGTCTCGCGATGGTGAAGGGAACGACCCTCGACGCGGGCCCGAGCGGCGGAGCGATCGAGGTCGACGACCCGACGACCGTCTCGGCGAGCGTGGATGGGAGCATCGTCGTGATCGAGGTGAGCGCGGACGTCGCGGAGAAGCGTCGGATCACGCTGCGCGGCTTGCCCGGCGTGAGCGCCGACGTGTCCTACGCGGCGACCCTCGACGGCGCACCGCTGACGGGTAGCGCTTTCTCGCATGCCGGTACGGAGCTCCGGGTGCGCGTGCCGCACGGCGGGACCGTGGTCGTGCGGCCCACCCCGTGACTCCCGCGCGGCACGCCTCGTCCCGCCGACGGACTTCCTTGTCGGCTCCCCCGGTCTGTGGGAGGGTCGGCCCGTGAGTGCGAGCGCCGCACCGACTCCGGTTCGGAGGGAGGGGCCGATCAGGCACGTCGACCTCTGGATCGCACGGGGCCTGACCCTCGGGCCGGTGGTGCTGGCCTTTCCGGTCGCGACGTGGATCGTCTTCGGTTTGGGTGCGGACCGTAACCAGGTCGCCGATGTGCTCGCCGTCGTCTACTCGGTGGGGCTCTTCGCGTCGTTCACCACCTCGTGCTGGCCGTTGCCGAGCCTTCGAGAGTGGACCGCGTTCCAGCGCGTCGAGTCCATGTGTTTGCTCTTCCTCATCGTCTCGGCCGCGACCCATCTCAGCTGGGAGCTCGTCTGGCTGCTGATGCACGAGTCGATCGAGGTTTCGCGAGACGCCGCCTGGGCCTATCCCTGGTGGGCGTACATCGACGGCGGCGACATGCGCTACGCCGAGGCCACGCCCACACTGCTGACGATGGAGATCCTGTCCGTCACCAACGGCACCCTCGGCGCCGTGGGGCTCTATCGCTGGTACCGATCGCGGGGGACCGATGCCGTCGCCGTCTTGCTCTTCATGGCGATGGCGGTCGTGCACCTGTACTCCACGTCCCTCTACTTCGGCGGGGAGATCCTCGAGGGGCTGCCGAACGTCGACACCTCGAGCTTCCTCGACACGTGGATCAAGTTCGGGCTCGCGAACGCGCCCTGGATCGTCTTCCCTTGGTTCGTTCTCTACTGGGGGCGTCGGACGTTGCAGCGACTGGGGCTCCGCTGACGTCCCGCGCCTCGTGCTTCGCGTCGGAGACCGAGTCGTCCCCCATCATGATCTGCACGATCCCGACGGCGACGAGCGAGACCACCGTGAGCATTGGATCGCCGGTCGACTCCGCGACGAGCAGGACGCCGGCAAGTGGGATCCGGTAGCCGCCGGCGAGGAAGCACGCGCCGCCGAGCAGGGGGAAGAAGCCGGTCTCCGTTCGCCCGAGCAGCTGCGCGACGATCTCGCCGACGAAGACGCCGCCGATCGCCAGGGAGGTGAAGACGCCCCCTCCACCGCCTCCGAAGACGCAGGTCAGCGTTC
>JAUIFY010000347.1 GCA_030430245.1 bacterium
TGCCCGGCGACCCAGAAGCCGCGCGCCACCCGGGCGTCGTCGGCGACGTACTCGAAGAGAACGAGTCCCGCCCCGATCAGCGCCTCGGTCACCATGAAGAACAGCGACCAGCCGGCCGCCCGGCGCGTCGCCGCCCCCGCGGGGAACCGACTCCGCGCCCCCCACCACAAACCGACGACCAGCAGCAGCGACAGCCCACTGGTCAGCCGATGGCCGAACTCGATGACGGTCGCCCATGCGGGCGAACGCGGAACGACCTCGCCGTTGCACAGGGGCCAATGGCTCCCGCACCCCGCGCCGGAACCGGTCGCCCGGACGAACGCCCCCCACAGGATCACGAACAGCGTGAAGATCAGCGTGGCCCAGGCGAACCGCGCATACCCGAGAGACGGCGCGCGCATCCGGAAAGATCACCATGCGACACCGTCGATTGCCACTGGCGCGGCCGTCGGCGACCGCCTCTCCGGACGCCACGCCCGCCCCCGGCCCCCTCGCCCCGCGGCGTCGACGCGCCCGACCGGCCGGGGCCCGGAGACGGCTTCGCGGGACACCCGGAACGAAGGCCTCGCGCCGCGGAGCTCCCAACCGCTAAACGATGATTCCATGTGGGTGATCTGGGCCCTCCTGGGCGTCCCGGCCGGATTGGTCGTCGCCAACGCGATCGAGTGGTGCGTCCACCGCTTCGTCCTGCACGGACTCGGGCGGCGCAAGAAGAGCTTCTGGGCGTTCCACTGGCACGAGCATCATCGGGCGTGCCGGCAGAACGAGATGCGCGACCCCGACTATGAGCGATCCGTCTTCGGGTGGCACGCCCAGGGCAAGGAGGCGGCGGCGCTGGCCGTCGGAGCGCTCCTGGCACTCGTCGTCCTGGTGCCCGTGTGGCCCACGTTCGGCGCGACGCTCATCTACGCTGCGTGGGAGTACTACCGCAAGCACAAGCGCGCCCATCTCGATCCGGCGTGGGCACGCGACCACCTGCGGTGGCACTACGACCACCACATGGGCCAGGACCAGAATCAGAATTGGTGCGTGACGCGTCCGTGGTTCGACCACGTTCTCGGCACGCGCCGTCCGATGGAAGACCGTCGATAAGGCGGGGCGCCGCGGCCCACCCGCCGACCTCGACGCGAACGCTCAGAGGCACAAGAGGTAGTCGACCAGATCGTTCTTCTCGTCGGGGGAGAGCTGCAAACCGAGAACGAGGTTGAAGAACTCCACCGAGTCGTGCAGCGTCGGCAGCCGACCATCGTGCAGATACGGCGGCGAGTCCTTGATGCCCCGGAGGGGGAACGTCTTGATCGGCCCCTCGGGGCGGCCGACGTAGAAGCGCTCGACTCGAAGGTCGTGGAGATAGTCGTCCACGAAGGCGGGGCCGCTGTGACAAACGGAGCACTTCGCCTTGCCGTGGAAGAGCGCCTCTCCTCGTAGCTCGGCGGGTGTCGCCCGCTCCGGGATGAGCCGCATCAGCGGATCGAGCTTGGGAGCGGGCGGAAAGTCCAGGATGGAATTCATGTCGCCCATCCGGTTGGTGACTTCCCGCTTCACCGCGCGCGGGCCGATCGCCTGCTGCATCCCGGGATCGCCGTCGAAATACTCCTCCACCTCCGAGAAGTGATCCATGCTCCGGATCGATCGCTTCGACGAGAGCTGCATCAGGTTGTAGTTGCCGCGCATCGTCGGCGTGTCCACGCGCAAGCGCGCGAGGTTCGGCCGTGAGTCCGGTCCGAGCTCGATCGCGCCGTTGGTGTGACCGTTCACATGGCAATCGAAGCACGCAACGCCCCGGCTCGGCTCCGCCGTCACGCGATGGTCCGTGTGGTTGAACCACGTCGTCGGCGACGGTCGGAGGAGCTCCTTGAGACCCTCCATTTGCTCGGGGGAGAGGAGCCCGTCGAAGATCTCGAAGAAGTTGTCCAGGGTGACCTCCCGTCCCCCGGTCACGTCCCCGAGCTCCTTGTGAGTGGTCAGAAACATCGGCGGCGGAAACTCCGGCAGATAGGCCTGCGGGATGTCCATGTCCACGTCGATCCTGGCGTGCTCGGGGTGCGCCTCGACCCAGGCCTCCGGGAACAACATGTGCGCCGTCGTCTGCAGAGGGTGCGCGAGCGGCTTGAACGGAAACAGGTCACGCTCCCGGATCTCGGACGGTGACAGCGCCGCCAGCTCCTCGAACGAGTCGACGCCTGCGGGAAGCCGACTGATCGGCCCCTTCATGATGGGCTTCCCACCCGACATGTGGGCGCCGGGGATCGCCTCCCCCGTGAAGTCGAATCGACCATCCATGTACTCCCGAACGTCGGCCATGAGCGCAGGCTTCTGCTTCGCGTGGAAGTCCATCCACTGCTCGAACCGCATGGGCATGGCAGGCGACCCGAAGGACGTGACGCCGCGGCCGTAGTATCGCCAGAGGTCGAACGGCGTTCGCATCCCGACGGCGAGCGTCGGATAGATGAGCAGCTCCTGCGCGTTGCCGGCGAGCGCATCGCCGGATGCCGGCGCCACCGACTCGCGCCTCGTCGGCGGAACCGCGTCCGCCGGCGCATCGACCTCGCTGCTCTCGGCTGCGTTGGCCCCGACGGCCGCCCGCGCCACGGACGGCGAGTACGCTTCGGGTACGCGGCTGAGGGCGCTGCCCCGGTAGCGTTCGTAGGTCGATCCGACGCCGATCGCGATCACGAGAACGACGGCGGCGGCGAGAAGCTTCTCGATTCGTGGACTCATTCTGAAGTGTACCTGCGGCGGAGCTCGGGGGACAGGACCGTCCAGCCGGCAGCCGCGAAGACGACGTTCTTCATGATGTACTGCCCATCCAAGGTGGGCGCGAACGGGAGGAACTTGAAGGTCAGCTCGGGGAGCAAGAAAAGCGGAAGGAACGTGCCGCAGAGATGGAGAAAGAAGAGTACGGTGACGATGGGTAAGCAGACGTTGAAGAGGAAGCCGAGCCCGATCGCACACTCGAGAACCGCGAGCGCCAGGAGCAGCGAGCGCGCGTCCATCGAATGCGACGACAGGCTCGTCAGAACGTGCCCGGCAAGCACCTCGGCCACGCTGAGATCCGGAAAGAACTTGAGGAAGCCAAAGTAGAAGTAGGTCACACCGAGCGCCATTCGGAGCAAGGTCGGGGATGGACAGGGCGTCTTCCCCTCTGCGTGCACGGGATCGGCCATGGAAAGACCGAAGAGTATGGACGGAATGCTCGCCGAACGCGAGCCCCTTTCCTCGGGGCGGGATCGCCCGTGCCGAGCGCACGACGCGGAACCGGGGCCGGCCTGCGGCGCCCCGCGTTCAACTCGGCGATGCGGTCCGCGAGGAGAGCTGCCGCAGGATCCTCGCGTGGGTCGCGCGTGTGATCGGATACTCCGAAGCGAGCCAGATCGACAACGCCAGCAGCGAGGCCGGCCCGAGCGTGGAGAGCAGCAGGATCGCGACCCGCACGACCTCATTCTGCGACTCGCCCTTCGTGAAGCCTAGCAGGTCGAGCCCGCCCAGGACGACGAGCACGACGAGAGCTCCCGCCAGCTTCCGCAGGAACATGAAGAGACCATTGTAGAGTCCTTCTCGCCGCTCTCCCGTCTCCAGCTCGTCTTCGTCGATCACCTCGCCCAACATCGCCCACGGCATGAGGTCGACGACCCCGTATCCGATCCCCGCCGCGCAGACCGCCCCATAGAGGAGCACGTCGCTCGTGTCCGGCATCGCGAAGACGAGCGCACCCTGAACCACCATCCAGATGAGGCAACCCATCCGAAAGACGGCCGCCTTGTCGCGGTGGAGCGACAGTCGAAGCCACGCCGGCAGCACGAGGATCGTGGTCAGCAAGAAAACCGACATGGCCAGCTCGAACTCCGCACCCCGCCCCAGCCAGTAGGTGAAGTAGAGGATCAGCATCGCGCCTACGAGATCCATCGCGACGCGGCCGGTCAGATACAGCCCCATGAGCTGCACGAAGGATCGCCGCCGCAAGGCGATTCGGAAGCTCTCGAGCAGAGGCGTCTCCGAGGCGCGGGCCCCGAACTCCGGGCGCTCGAAGGTGATGCGTTGGATGACGAACCACGGCACCGCCATGCCGATTCCGTAGACCAGCCCCGCGACTGCGAAGCCCTGGGCGCCTCCGCCGAACGCCCCGGCCACCGGACGCAGTGCGATCGCGCAGAAGACGCCGCAGATCGCACCGATCGAGCGGAAGGTGTTCAGCGAGGTGCGGTCGTCGTAGTCGATCGCCATCTCGGGAATCAGGGCCAGGTACGGAACCGAGACGACCGTCGACGCCACGCTCAGCACGCAGTAGATCGCGGCGTAGTAGGCGAAGAGCGCCCACTGGGACTCGAGGCCCGGATCGATCCACAAGAGAGCAAATGCTCCCCCGAACGGAACGGCTCCGATCAGAAAGTACGGACGCCGTCGCCCCCCGGCGAGCTTCGTGTGGTCGGAGATGCGCCCCATCAGCGGATCCGTCACGGCGTCGACGATCCGGCCCACGAACGGAACGAGCCCGGCGAGGGCCGGTCGAAGCCCTGCGATCTGCGTCAGGAAGTACGTCGTGTAGACGATCGACAGCGCGGAGAGCGCCGTATTGACCGTCAGATCGCCGGTCGCGAAAAGCGCCCGCGCCGTCGTGCCCAGACGACGTCCGTCTCGGGGCGCTCCGGCGCCCTCCCTCCCATCGACCGCCGCCACTCTCCACCGGACCTATCACATCTTCGTTCGTCGTGCCGTTCGAACCGGGCGCGCCGCCGCACGCGCGATGCGGGAGTGTCCCCAGCGATTCGGATGGCGATCGACCCCGAGAACGATGCGCTCGCGGCGAACGCCGTCGAGTGCGTCGCTCACGCGTAGGACGTCGAGCCCACGCGCCTCGAGTCGGTCCGCGAGCGTGCCTCCTGGCTCGTCCCAGAAGATGACGGTGAAGCGCGCTCCCCATCGCTCGCGCGCGAGCTCGGCCGCTCGAGCGACGATCTCGACGTACCGCTGCTCGTCGTACTCGCGTTCGGCGTCACCCGCGACGAGCGATCTCTCCAGAACTTCACGGGTCGGGGCGAAGCGATGCAGGATCTTGGTCGCCGTCGCAGCCACCTCTCCCCGGAACGGCCCCTCGAACACGACCCCACCATCGGTGCTCAGCTCGTAGCGAGGCCCCGCGACGTCCCACGTCACGCGTCCCGCTGCTCGCGGAACGTGACCGGGGATCCCCTGATAGAAGACGTGCTCGACTCCATCGGCCACGACCCCGTCGAGGCGCCCCGTCTCGAGCGAACGCAGCATCTGATGCGGGCCGTAGCCGTGAAACCCGGCGTTCACGATCCGCGTTCCGTCCCGCAGCCACGCGGCGGTGCGCGCGGGCAGCGTCTCGTCGTCCTCGACCCCTTCCCCGAAGGTGAACGAGCCGCCGAAGAAAACGATCGCCGGCCCAAAGGCGCCGCTGCCCGGTGTCGAGCGGAGTCCGTGCTCGTCGATCGTGTAGCGCACGTCGTAGATCGTCACGCCGTCCATCTCGCGGGACGATCGGGCGCGCACGCCGGGCACCGGGCCGTAGCCCAGGTCCACATCGGACCGGAAGTACCGCCAACCGCCCGGCGACTCGATGTCGTACGAGGGAAGGGGTGCCTCGGGGTCGACCGCGCGCAGGACCACGATGGAGAGCACCACACCGATCAGCCCACCGAACACGGCGAGCGCACCCCTGGACCGAACGACCCGACGCCCCATCTCATCCGACGCCGTACCATGAGCGGTGTCGCCCCCGGAACGGGTTTGATAGAGGCCGAGAAACAACCAACTGCGGAGGTCTCGTCTTGAAGGATCTGTTTTCGGTCGAAGGAAAGACGGTATTGGTCACGGGCGGCTCGCGAGGCATCGGCGAGATGATCGCCACCGGCTTCGTCGAGAACGGCGCGAAGGTGTACATCGCCTCCCGGAAGCAGGAGGAGTGCGAGCGGGTGGCGTCGGCACTCTCCCAGCGAGGCACCTGCGTCCCGATCGCCG
>JAUIFY010000348.1 GCA_030430245.1 bacterium
CCCGCGGACCTTCTGGCGTGGAGCGTGTCTTCCCGGGGCCCCGCTCGGGCTCAGGGCTTCGACCGTCGATCGTCGTCAGCGCCGCCTGGAAGCGATCGGAGCCTCGCAATACGGTACGCGACGCGCGGATCAGAAGGTCGACGTCTTCGTCGTCCAGCGCGAAGTTCGTTCCGATGTCGTTCAGGGCGGCTCGCTCCTCCGCGTCGCGTACGGCCTCGAAGCTCACTTCGACGAACTCGAACTGGACGGGTCGTTGGCCGGACGAAAGGTCGGCCGCCCAACCCTCGAAGGCGTTGCTCACGAGTTCGATGGTCTCGAAGTTGAAGTGGTCGATCTGGTCCGAGGTGACCCGGTCGACGAGCTCGGCCAGCGTGGGTGACGCCGCGATGCGTCTCCGCGTCCACCAAGATGAACAGGATGACACGAGGATGTGGATGGCCGATGTATCGAAACGTCTCCTCGGTGTCGTCCTGAAGCGAGACGAGCTGGAACGCACCGCGCAAGCCGAGATTGTCGGCGATCCCGCCGTCGACGAGATGCACGTATCGGCGCTTCTCCGGGTCCTCGTACGAGAGGAGGTCCCGCGCTTCGGCCCTCCGGCGTGGGTCCTCCGGGTTGTGCAATGCCTGCTCCAGCCACGCGGGTGGCCGGTAGTCGCACTGGGGCGTGTAGTTGCGGAGCGTGATCGGGGACAGGAGGACCGGTACCGCCGACGACGCGGCCACCGCTCGCGACACCGGATACCTCTTCAAGTCCGCGCAGAGCAGGTCGAAGTAGAGCTGGGTGAAGCCGAAGCGGCTCCCCGTGGCGAGGTCGGTCGCGTTGATCACGAGAGCCGGAGCGGTTGGCCGTAGGAAATCCCGAAAGGTCGCACCCTCGAAGAGGATCTCATCGTAGTACGCAGCGGCGAGATCGCTTCTTCCGTAGGTGCCGGAAGCCAGGCGAAACCAGTTCGGTGGCCAAAATAGCCGCGCGATCAACTCGCCCTCGACGTCGCGCCGGAGGAAATCCGCCTCGAAGTCGCGAAAGATCCGGTCTCCGTAGAGGCCGTAGTAGGCAGCGGAGAAGCTTCCGCCGGAGACCGACGAGATGACGTCGACTTCGTCCACCAGCCGGCGTCGCTTGCCGCCCAGCTCGATCTCGGTCTCGGAGAGCTCCTTCAGTGCTCCGTACGCGAACGCAGCGGCCCGCGTGCCGCCACCCGAGAAGGCGAGAAAGACGAGCAGCTCGTCGGAGCGGCCATCCGGGATCTGCTCAACCCAGGGTTCGTTGATCGCGGGAGTCCAGGCCCCTTCCATGGGCTTGTCGGCGATGGCCCAGGTGCACCCGCTGAGCGCGAACACGGCGTACAGAAGGGACAGGAGAGCCCGGCTACCGGGGGCCCGTGCGGGCCCGGGCGGCGCGGAGGCGATCGGTGGAGAAGACATCGCGGGTCCTGGAGAACAGCCGTCCGCGGATCACGGCTCCCGAAGGTCGATGTGAAGGACCACGCCTTCGACCCCAGGGGTGTCCTGGGCCGTGCGGCGCGCGATTTCGATCTCATCTTCGCTCGCCGCCTGGCCGAGGATGTAGGCGACGGAGTTCACGACGCGATGGTCGAAGCTCTGCGACGAGAGGCCATCGGCGGCGAGCAGGTTGGCGCCCAACTCCTTGTTCGTCACGAAGTCGGACGTGTCGCCGACGAGGCCCCCTCCCGGTGCGATCTGGATGTCGTCGTACACCACGACGACGCCCGAGCTCCGACGGGCGATCTCCGTCGCCCTTCCTCGTTCGGTCTCGCTCTCCGCGCTCCCGGTCAGCATGACGCGTCCCCGGTACACGTCGACGTTCACCCCGCTCGCGAGGTCCGCAGCCACCTCGACCAGATTCTTTTCGATGTCCGCCTTCGTGCCGTCGTCGGCGACCTGCTGCTCGTAGGAGCGGCCGTCGAACGTCGAGCTCGCGGCCATCTCGGCGCCGCGGGTGATGCCCATCGCCGGGCATCCGGCACAAGCGAGAGAAACGAGCGCCAGAAGAGGCCCGGCGTGGCTTCGGCTCGATGTCATTGCGGTGCTCCGATCTCGTTGGTGGAGGGTTCTCAGAACGCGAATCGCAGCCCGAGCGCCGGTCCGCGGAACTCGAGATCGAAACGTCGAAGGCCCGAGCCACTGCCCGTCGCGTAGTCGAAGCTGAGAGCCTTGTAGATGAGGACGAGGGACGTCCGCGCTGCACCGGGGCGCCACGGTAGCTCCACGCCGATTCCCCCGATGAGATTCCAGGCCAGGTCCGACCCGGCCCCGAATCCGCCGATGTCGCCGCGGAACAGGATGTCGATCGGACCAGCCGGCACGGAGAACCGACCTCCGACGAAGGGGTCCACCCAGGTCGTCGATGCGCTGTTGATGCGCTCGAAGCCGGAACGGCCGTCTCCCCGCAGGACGATCTTCTCGTAGAAGTACATCAGCCGCCCCCCGGCCAGCACGTCGACCTCGATGGGACGAGCCCCGGGATCCGCGGCCCAATCCAGGACTCGAAGGGCAGGGCCGAACTCGAAGAAGGCCCAGTTCATGGTCAGGTCGGCGACACCGGAGAGCCGTTCCTGGGACCCGAACGTCAGGTTGGTCGAGGGGCGGGCGGTCCCGCCGAAGGCGTCGAGGAAGAACGAGATGCGGTGATCGTACTCGGCCTCGAAGTGCCCTCCGCCGGCAAGAAGGTCACCGTTCCCGAGGAGGTCGAAGATCTTCGAGAAGCCCACGTCGACCGGCGCGGTCTCGTCGCCGATCCGTGTCGTGCCCTGGACCGCCGGCAGCCAGAGGTACGGCGCGAAGTCGAATGCCCAGCGAGACGAGTCGCTCGTCGGAGTGGTGCGGTCGATACGCGGTGCCTGCGCGACGGCGATCGACGGCACGATCCAAGCGACCAGGACCGACACGACCAGGCGTCGCAGCGCGCGCGCCGGGGCGCGGCTCCACGTCGGGGCCTTCTGGTGCTGGCTCACTCCTCCACCTCCCGCAGCATGCGGTGCATCCCGGCCACGAGCTCTTCTGCGGATTCGAAGCGTGTCCGCCGGCCCGAGGATAGATGCTCCAATCGGCCTCTCAGGTCGTCGCCGAGGTCGCCCGACTGCTTGGAGAGCTGTACGACGAACGCCCGCCAGGCGGGAAGTTCCGGTTGCGGTGCTTCTCGTGGCTTCATGTCCGAGCAAGGTCCCTACTGCAGATGTGGACGTGGAATCCCGAAAATCCGACGAAGGTTTCCGGAAATCTACGGGCCGAGATCAGCGAGCGGCGCGCCCTCAACCATCAAGAGCGCGCGGGCGTCGACCAGGTCCGGGGTTGCCACTTGGTCGGTGAACGACCCATAAATCCGGCGGAGCCGCGCATGGGCCTCGTCCCGTTCCGGGCCTCGGGAGACTCGGACCCATGTCGACGCCGCGCGAAGCGCGAGGGATCGCGCGCCGGCGAGCTCGGCGATCTCCAGGCTTCGCCGCGCGCATGTCCGGGCATCGGAAGGACGGCCGACCCCAGGGGAGAAGAGGAGCTCCGCCTTGAGCCGCCAGAGTTCCGGCCAATACATCCGCTCCAGCGTCGTCCCGGCGATTTGGAGGCCCTCGTCGACGGCTGCGAGGCCGGCGGGCAGATCACCGATCGCGAGATGGGCTTCGGCGCGGTACGCGAGGATCGACGTCGAGAACAGCCGCATGCCGAGCCGCGCGAGCTGCTTCGTTGCCCGCTCGAGCTGAGGGATGGCGCGCTCGGGCTCCCCTGTATGGATGCGAGCCCACCCGACCAGCCCTCCGGCGATGGCTTCCCAGAGATCGAAGCCCCGAGTCCGTGCCAGTGCCTCGGCCTCCGCGGCGAGCGTTTTCGCCAGCTCGGGATCGCGTGTGAGCACCCCGAGGAGCGACGCGAAGAGAAGCTCGAGGCAGCGTGTCATCTCCGGAGCCGAGGG
The DNA here is from genome assembly GCA_030430245.1 of bacterium. Taxonomy (GTDB): domain Bacteria; phylum Desulfobacterota; class Binatia; order UBA12015; family UBA12015; genus VGTG01. The sequence goes on from JAUIFY010000348.1 coordinate 3,931, forward strand.
GGCGCGCGCGATCGCGAGACACGCCGTCGACGTACGGATTGCTTCCTTGATCTCTCCGCGGAACCACAGCCCGATCGCATGGTGCGACCTCGCCCCGACAATGGGATCCGCACCGAAGCGCGTCGCTCCATGGGGCGAGATCTCCACGGGGGCCGAAGCGAGCTCGCCGCGCATCAGCCGGCTCGCCTTCCGGAAGTCGCCGAACAGCACCGCCGCTCGCAGTCGGGCGGAGTCGGCTAGCATCCGCGCCACAGGATCGCCGATCCGGTCGGCGAGATCCTTCAGTTGTCGCTCGACCCCGGGCACCCGGTCGGCATCTGCGTGGGTCGTGAACACGTGCAACAGCGCATAGGCGGACTCGAACCGCTGCTCGTCGCTGCCGATGTCCATGGCGAGCTCGTTCGCGCGCTCGCAGTTCCGGAGAAGCGCGTCCGAGGGGAAGCCGAACTGGCTCGCGAGGGGCACTGCCATCGCGAGACGCAGCGAGAGCTCGCGCGTCTGGCGCTCGGCCTCGCCTTCGAGCCCCTCCGTGATCGCGATCGCTTCCTCGTACAAGCGGATGGCCTCCCGCGGGGCAAAACGCTCGAGCGCCACGGCCGCGGCCCGCTCCAGGTAATCCAGGGCCTTCGCCGCGTCGCCCGCGAGCTCGTAGTGCCGTGCGAGCTCCGACGCCATGCCCGCGAGCCCGGCCGCGTGGAGTCGTTCCAGAGCGTCGCCGACGTGGCGGTGGAGAACCGACCGACGTGTCGGCGGGATCTCGTCGTAGACGGCGCGCCGGTACAACTCGTGCACGAACTCGTAGCTAGGGGGGGAGAAGCGTGGACGACCGGACCCGCTGGCTGCCACGCGAACGAAGCGCCCGGCATGGGAGAGGGCGCCGAAGCAGTCCTCGGCCCGCTCGGCAGGGACACCCGCAGCCGCGGCGACGGTTCGCGGGAGAAAGCGTCTGCCAGCCACGGCCGCCGCGGCCAGGAGCTCTCGCTCCCTCGGGGCCAGGGCCCGTAGCTGGTCGGTGATCAGCCTGCGGGCGTCGTCGGGGACTCCGAGTGCATCCAGGTCGAGCGGGGTGGACACGGTCCATCCCGGAGAGGTCTCCAGGAGCCATCCGTGCGACCGCATGTGGTCGAGGGTGGCGGAGACGAACAGTGGATTCCCATCCGTATGTCGATGGATGGGCTTGGCCAGGCGCTTGGCGGAGCGGAGCCCGGGGAGGCGGGTACGGAGATACCTTTCGATCTCGGGTGCCGTGAATCCGTGGACGGGGACCTCGGTCGCCAATCCGTGCGCGACCAGACTCCGCGCCACGCCGCCCACGGGGTGGTCGTGTGCCGCCACCTCGGCCGGCCGGTACGTGCCGAGGATCAGGCACCGTGCCGGCTGCCGGCGACGCCCGAGGAACGAGAGGAGATCGACCGTGGCGGCGTCGGCCCACTGCAGGTCGTCGAGGTGGAGAAGGAGAGTGCAATCCCGCGACAGCTCTTCCAGCAAGACGGCGAACTCCCGCAGCATGCGTTCGGGTCTGGTTCCGCCGAGCACCTGTCGGAGCTCGTCGGCGTCGGCGGGGCTCAGCCATGGCATCTGGGCGAGCCAGGTAGGGGCGAAGCGGTGCAGCACCTCGGGGAAGGCGGTGGCGTCGCGTCGCCGTGCGAGGCTTCCCAAGGCGTCGAGTACCGGTAGATACGGCTCAGACGACCCGTGCTGCTCGACGCACGTGCCGCGAGCCGTCCACCTCGACCGCGGCTGGCGAACGGCCGAGCGGACGAACTCGTCCACGAGCGCCGTCTTTCCGATGCCGGCCTCTCCGGTGACGAAGACGATTCTCGGCTCGGCCGCGTCGGCGCGAGAGAGCCCGTGGGCCAGCCGCTGGATCTCGGCGTCTCGGCCGACGAAGGGTGGGGCGCCGGCTGAGACGAACGGGAGATCGTCG
>JAUIFY010000349.1 GCA_030430245.1 bacterium
GGCGAACGCTCTTGCCCGCCTCGCCGAGTCGAGCGACCTCCGAGCGCAGTTCGGCGCGGCCGGACAGCGACGGGTCGAGTCTCTGTTCGCGGTCGCCCCGATGGTCGCAAATACCGAACGCCTCTACCGGACCCTGGCGGACCGCACGAAGGCCGCCGCCTGACCATGCTCGCGTTCATCGTCAATCAGTTCCCCCGCCAGGTCGATGCGTACTTCCTCCGGGAGCTCCGCGGACTGCTCGAAAGTGGTCTCGACTTCGACATCTACTCGCTCCTTCCGGCGCCAAGAGGCTGGAAGGTGCACGAAGATGCGCGGCCTCTTCTCGAGCGAACGGTCTACCCGCCGGCGACCGCCCGCCTCGGCGGGAAGACCCTCGCGCACCTCGCGCGGCATCCGGCGCAGACCACAGGCATCGCCGCCCGGATCGCCGCCGGCCACCGCAGTATGCCCGCGGCCCTGGCGAAATCCATGGCCGTGCTGCCGCAGAGCTTCGCCTTCGCCGAGGAGATGCGGCGCCGCGGCGTGCGTCACATCCACGCCAACTGGGCCACGTATCCCGCCACGGCCGCGATGGTGATCTCCGAGCTCACGGGCCTTCCCTTCAGCTTCTCGGGCCACGCGACCGACATCTTCGTCCACCACGCCATGCTGCGCGAGAAGATCGAGGCGGCGCGCTTCGTGATCACCTGCACGAAGTTCAACCGCGGCTACCTCGCCGAGATCGCGCCTGCCCACGCCGAGCGGATCCGCACCGTTTACCACGGCGTCGATCTTCCGGCCTTCGCCCCGAAGGGCGAGCCGCGCGACACGAAGCTCGTGCTGAGCGCCGGAACGCTGCGCACCTGCAAGGGCTTCGACGACCTGATCCGTGCGACGGCACTCCTGCGCGACCGGGGATCGGACGCCCGGCTCGAGATCATCGGAGACGGAGAAGAGCGCGCGGCGCTCGAAGAGCTCATCCGCTCGCTCCACCTCCAGGATCGGGTGAGCCTGCCCGGGTATCGTCCCCAGGAGGAGCTGATCCCGGCCTACCAGACCGCGGGCGTGGTGGCGTTGCCCGCTCATCACGAGGACCACTTCGGCATCCCGAACATCCTCCTCGAGGGACTCGCGGCGGGTGCGCCCGTGGTCTGCACGGAGCTGCCGTCGCTCCACGAGGTCATCGAGCACGAACGCAGCGGGCTCTTCGTGCCCGAACGCGATCCCGAGGCTCTGGCCGACGCCCTGGGGGGGCTCGTGGCGGACCCCGAGCGCGCGGAGCGGCTCGCTCGCGAGGGGCGTCGGCGCGTCGTCGAGAATTTCGACATGACCGAGACCGTGGCCGAGCTCGTCCGCACCTTCCAGGCGGCGACCCAGCGGGAGGCGGCCTAGTGGTTCGCTCTCGCCTCTCGCGAAGCTTCCGGGCCGTGGCCGGGGAGGCGGCCTCAGTGGCGCGCCGCGTCCGTCCCGCTCGCGCCGGAACCGCGAGGATCCTCTACTACCACCGCGTCGAGGACGAGGAGCACCGCTCGTGCGTTCGCCCGGCCGCATTCGCGGAGCAGATGCGCCACCTGCGCACCGACGGGTACAATCTGCTGCCCCTCGGCGCCCTTCGCGAGCATCTCGACGCGCGCCGCTCCTTTCCCGAGCGAACGGTCATCGTCACCTTCGACGACGGGTTCGCGGACAACTTCCACAATGCGTTTCCGATCTTGCAGCGCGAATCCATCCCGATGACCCTGTTCCTCACCGCCGACTACATCGGCACCGCGGAGCTCCCGGTCCTCCGCGACCGCGCCGGGGTACGTCCGCTCGACTGGGATCAGGTGAACGAGATGGCGCGCAACGGAATCGATCTCGGGGCCCACACCCTCACGCATCCGAACCTCACCGAGGTCGACGACGCGGAGCTGCGGCGGCAAGTCACCGAGTCGCGTGATCGCATCGAGGAGCACACCTCGGTTCGTGTCCGCACGTTTTGCTACCCCCGGGGGGACTTCGACTCGCGCGTGAAGACGGCCGTGCGCGACGCCGGTTACGACCTCGCGTGCACCACGATGGAGGGATGCGTGACGGAAGACACCCACCCGTTCAGCCTGCGACGCACGTTCGTCGCGAACGACGACTCCCTTCGCGACTTTCGCCACAAGCTCGAAGGCAGCTTCGACCTCCTGCATGGCGCACGCGCGTGGCTGCGCCGCGAAGCGTCCCACCAGGCGGCGATCTGAGGAGAAGGCACCATGTGCGGAATCGCCGGACAGATCGCGCTCGACCCGACCACCCGCCTCGACGAGTCGGACGTTCGTCCGATGTGCGACGTCATCGTCCACCGGGGCCCGGACGACCAGGGCTTCCACGTCGACGGCCCTCTCGCGATGGGCATGCGCCGCCTCTCGATCATCGATCTCGCAGGCGGACACCAGCCGCTCTTCAACGAGGACGGGACCATCGCCGTGATCCAGAACGGCGAGATCTACAACTTCCGCGAGCTGCGCGAAGAGCTGGAGAGGAAGGGCCACCGATTCGCCACCCACAGCGACACGGAGGCGATCGTCCACCTCTACGAGGAGTACGGGACGGCCTTCGTCGAGAAGCTGCGCGGCATGTTCGCGATCGCGATCTGGGACGCTCCCAAGAGGCGACTCTTGCTGGCGCGCGACCGGCTCGGCATCAAGCCCCTGTACTACGGGAAGGCGAACGGACGCCTCCTCTTCGGCTCGGAGCTGAAGAGCCTTCTCGCTGCGGGGCTCGACCGGACCATCGACCCGCAGGCCCTGCACGACTATCTGACGCTGACCCATATCCCGGCTCCCGCGACCATCTTTCGGGATGCGCGGAAGCTCCCCCCCGGACACCGCATGATCGTCGAGAACGGCAACACGACGATCGAGCGCTACTGGAATCTGGATCTCACGCCGGATTCGAGCCTCGCGAACGAGCAGACCGCCCTCGAAGCAGTTCGCGACGCCGTAGACGACGCCGTACGAAGCCATCTCGTCTCGGACGTGCCGCTCGGCGTCTTCCTCTCGGGTGGCGTCGACTCCGCGACCCTCGTCGCGTGCATGCGGAAGTTCCACACCGGCGAGCTCAAGACGTTCTCCATCGGCTTCGAGGAGAAGACCTTCAGCGAGCTCGACCGCGCACGGATCGCCGCGAAGAAGTACGAGACCGACCACCACGAGCTCGTCGTCACGCCGGACGCGGCCGCCCTCGTACCCGAGCTCGTCTCGTCGTTCGACGAACCATACGCCGACTCGTCCGCGATCCCGGTTCTCTGCGTGAGCCGCCTTGCGCGCGAGCACGTCACCGTCGCCCTCTCGGGAGAGGGTGGTGACGAGATCTTCGCGGGCTACAAGACCTACTCGGCCACCGTCCTGGCGGGCTGGTACCGGCGCATGGTGCCCTCCCCAGCGAGACGGCTGCTCGCCGCGATGGTGGGGCAGCTCCCCGTCTCCCATGGCAAGGTCAGCTTCGACTACATGGCGAAGCGCTTCGTGGCCGGCGCCGACCGCGACCCCCTCGAAGCGCACCTGTCGTGGAAGGCGATCCTCGACGAGGACGCGAAGCGCGAGGTGTACGCGTCCCCGCCTCAGGGAGTCGAGGAGACCCTCCGGCTCTATCGCGAGGCGGCGAGCGACGTCGACCGCAACGACCTGCTGGCGCAGCTGCTCGCGATCGACACCCGGATCGGCCTCGAGAGCGACATGCTCGTGAAGGCCGACCGGATGACGATGGCGGTCTCCCTCGAAGGGCGCGTCCCTCTTCTCGACCATCCCCTCGTCGAGCTCGTGGCACGCATTCCGAGCCGCCTGAAGATGAAGCGGCAGCAGAAGAAGTTCCTCCTCCGCAAGGCGATGGAGGACCGGCTCCCCCACGAGACTCTGCACGGCCCCAAGCAGGGCTTCAACGTGCCGATTCCGAGCTGGATCGTCGGACCGCTCCGCGAGCGGGTCCACGACACCCTCGCCCCGGACAGGATCCGGCAGACGGGCTTCTTCGATCCCGACGCCGTCCAGCGACTCATCCGGGCGCACGAGTCCAAGGAGCGCGATCACAGTCGCGACATCTGGACCCTTCTCATGTTCCAGAGCTGGTACGACGCACTGAGCCAATCCACCCCCGCCGAGGCCCGACCACGACTCGTGGGTTGACCGCCTTTCGACGGGTCATGCATTCTGCCAATAGAAAGTTCGGAGCCCCCTTCGTGTCGAGACCCGTACCTCTGCGCGCCGTGCCCAACGCGGCCGTCCCGCTGGAGACACCGCAGGACGCCGAGCCGGCGAGCCCGCCCCCCGCGCGGCCGATCCCGCCCGAAGCACCGGAATCGACCGTGCGGTACCTGGTGCAGGCGTTTCTCGCGATCTCGGCGCTGCTCCTGCTCTCCCCCGTCCTGCTCCTGGTCGGCCTCGCCGTGAAGCTGAGCAGCCCGGGCCCTCTGTTCTATGCCGGCGTTCGCGTCGGCAAGAACCAGAAGCTCTACACCATGTACAAGTTCCGAACCCTTCGTGAGGGCTCGGAGCGTCAGATCGGCGGCCGCCTCCTGAGCGCGCAAGACGACTTCTACACGCCGATCGGCAAGTTCCTGAAGCGCTCGAAGCTGGACGAGGTCCCCCAGCTGATCAACGTCCTACGCGGCGAGATGAACTTCGCGGGGCCGCGACCTCTGCGGCCGGTCTTCCTGGAGCGCTACCTCGAGGAGATCCCGAACTACGCCGAGCGATTCCGCGTCGCGCCGGGCATGACCGGGCTCGCGCAGGTCCGCGGGGGCTACTTCACGTCCCCCCAGAACAAGCTCCGCTACGACCGACTGTACATCGAGCACCGCAGTCTGCTGCTCGACGCGCAGCTCGTCGGCCTCACGGCGCTCAAGGTCCTGAACCGCTGGATCACGCTGGGCGCGTTCCTCCTCGTCCTGCTGCTCTTCGTCTCGTTCATCCCGGCCGGGATGATGGCGGACCTCTACATCGAGATGTTCGGGGCGAAGGTGAACCCGCTCCACGGGGTGATCGCCTTCGGCGCCCTGTGGATGATCCTGCGGCACGCGCCGCGCGACCGGATCAGCCTGTACCGCACGCCACTGAACCTTCCCATCGCGGCGTTCCTGCTTCTCTCGCTCGCCTCGGCGTTCCTCTCGGATTCTCCGGTCCAGGCGATCCGAGGGGCGACGTACTATCTCATCACCGGCTTCATCGTGATGCTGGCCGTGATCAACGGGACGTTCACCCGTCGATTCGTCCGCAGCGCGATCAGCGCGGTGGCGCTCATCTCGGTCGCGATCTCGACCGTGGGCCTTCTGGAGCTCCTGGTATCGGACTACCTCGCGCCGAACTCGCCGCTCCGAACCGAGTCCGGTGGGCTTGCCGGAGGCATCTCCTCGACGCTGGGCAGCCCGATCGCCCTCGCGACGTACCTGCTCCTGGGTGTGCCGTGCGTCCTGTTCAGCCTCTCCCGCGCACACACGCGCGAAATGCGCGATTTCTGGGTCGCCTCCACGACGGTCTGCCTCGTCGGAATCCTCTTGACGCGACACCCCGCCGGCCTGATCACGCTCGCGCTGATCGCCTCGGCCTACCTGTGGCGGCATCTCAGCATCCGGTGGGCGTTCGCCACGCTCGTCGTCCTCGCACCATTCGCCTACCTCTCCGTCGCGACGGCCGTCTCGACCGGCGATCTCGATTGGGAGTCCCTCCTCTGCGGTCAGGCGACCGAAGCCTGTCGCGCGCTGACCGAGATGCCGGCACGCGAGCTCCTGCTCGGACTCGGGCCCCGGACGCTCGGCGAGCTCGTCCCCCCGGGATCCTCGGTCAGCGACGCCGCGCTCCGCCAGGCCAACGGAAACCTCA
>JAUIFY010000350.1 GCA_030430245.1 bacterium
ACTCGAGACCCTCCTTCTCGACAAGACGAGCTACCTCGCCTTCTCGGGCGGCGACGGAGCGTGCCTCGGTTGCTCGGAGAAGACGGTGATCCACCTCTTCGTCGGCACCGTCGAGGCGCTGATGCAGCCTCGGGCGAAGCGACACGTGGAACGGCTCGGAGACCTCATCGAGCGTCTGGAGAAGCACCTGCAGGTCCGACTCCTCTCGGGCATCGACGTCACGGACCCCAAGGCGATCGCCGAGGCCCTTCGCGGCCCCGACGGCGCGGAAGTCACGTTGGCGGGGTTGGCGGAGCGCATGGGCGAGGGACGGGAGCAGGAGCCGATCGATCCCGCGTGGCTCACGCGGATCACCCGGCTCCTGGAGAGCCTGCGCGCGCTTCGCGCGAGCTACACGACCGGGAGCACGGGACGCGGCCGCGCCAGCATGGGGATCCTGAACTCGACGGGTTGTACGTCGGTCTGGGGCAGCACCTACCCCTTCAACCCCTACCCGTTCCCGTGGGCGAACCACTTGTTCCAGGACGCGCCGTCCGTGGCCATGGGCGTCTTCGAGGGGCACATGGCGAAGATGGCCGACGGCTTCCGCGCCATCCGAGCCGCCGAGCTCGAGCTCGACGACGCGTACCGCCCCCAGGAACACGACGAGCCCCTCGCGCGCCTCGACTGGCGGGAGTTCACGGACGAGGAATGGGCGCTCTGCCCGCCCGTCGTCGTCATCGGTGGCGACGGTGCCATGTACGACATCGGGTTCCAGAACCTCTCGCGCCTGATGGCGTCGGGTACGCCGATCAAGGTCCTGGTCGCGGACACCCAGGTGTACTCCAACACGGGCGGCCAGGCGTGCACGTCCAGCTTCCTCGGACAGGTGGCGGACATGTCGCAGTTCGGTCCCGCCGCCGCAGGCAAGCGCGAGCCGCGCAAGGAGATCGGTCTCGTCGCGATGGCGCACCGCACGACCTACGTGATGCAGGGGACGATCGCGCACCCGAGTCATCTCATCGAGGGCTTCCTCCGCGGACTCGGATCGAGACGGCCCGCGCTGTTCAACTGCTACACGTCGTGCCAACCGGAGCACGGGATCGCGGACGACGCCGGAGCCCACCAGGCGCGTCTGGCCGTCGAGTCCCGCGCCTATCCACTCTTCCGGTACGACCCCGACGCCGGATCCACTCCCGCGGAGTGCTTCGACCTCGACGGAAACCCGGCGATCGCCGACGACTGGCCCTCGTACACGCTGCGCTACGTGGATGGCGTTCGCGACAAGGAGATGGTCCTTCCGATGACCTTCGCCGACTTCGCGATCACCGAGAACCGCTTCCGAAAGCACTTCCGGATGGCGCCGCCGGAGACGTGGTCGGACCAGATGGTCCCGCTCTCGGAGTTCCTCGAACGGACCGAGGACGATCGCGAGGGTGTCATGCCCTTCGTGTGGTCGATCGACCGCAAGCAGCGACTCTCGCGGCTGCTCGTGGACCGCGCCATGGTCGAGTCCTGCGAGGACCGGCGTCAGTTCTGGACGATGCTGCGGAGCCTCGCGGGGGTCGGCGCCGCCCCGCCGTCGCGAGCGGAGATCGAGGGCGAGGTGCGACGCGACGTCGCCGGACGAATCGCGGCTGGTCTGCTGCGGATGGCCGAAGGCGACGACGCCATCCCGTCGATCGCCGCTCTGGCCGAGGAGCCCGGCGGCTCGCCGACGACGGACGACGCGCCTCCTGCCCCGGTCGCCGACGGGATGGGGCCATGGCTCGACAGCGAAGAGTGCACGTCGTGCGACGAGTGCATCAAGCTCAACCCGAACATCTTCGCCTATCGCGAGGACAAGAAGGCCTTCATCCAGGATCCCGACGGGGGCCCGTACTCCGACCTCGTGAAGGCCGCCGAGCGATGCACGGCCGGGGTGATCCATCCGGGGCTGCCCCGCGACCCCGGGATGAAGGACGCCGAAAAGTGGATCAAGCGAGCCGAGAAGTACAACTGATCGAGGTGGCGCGTTGAGACTGCTGGGGCTCAAGACCTTCCGCCACGGGATCCATCCGGGCGAGGCGAAGGACGCGACGAAGGGACTCGCGATCCAGCAGTTCCCGTTCGCACCACGACTCGTCGTTCCCCTCGCACAGCACATCGGCAACCCATCGGTGCCGACGGTTCGCCCGGGCGAGGAGGTGTGTCGTGGGCAGAGGATCGCTCGCCCCGAAGGACACCTCTCCGTCGCGATGCACGCCCCCGCCACGGGCGTCGTCCGGGACATCGCCCTGACTCCGACGATCCTGGGACGCATGTCGCTCGCGATCCACATCGAGCCGCACGCCGCCTCGACGCAGGAGGCGACCCCCGGAACCCCCTGCTCCCTCGACGCCGGCCCGGAGGAGATCCTCCGGGCCGTGCAGGAGGCGGGCGTCGTCGGCCTCGGCGGAGCGGCGTTTCCGACGCACGCCAAGCTGACCGTTCCCGACGGCAAGCGGGTCGACACTCTCGTCGTGAACGGCGCGGAATGCGAGCCCTATCTCACGACGGACCACCGGGTGATGCTCGAGCAGTCCGACGATCTGTTCGTCGGCATCCGCTATCTGCTGCGCGCGACGGGCGCGGAGCGCGTGGTGATCGGCGTCGAGTCGAACAAGGAGGACGCGGCCACCCTTCTCCGCGATCGCCTCCCGGCGGATCTGCCGGTGTCCGTCGAGGTGTTGCGGGTCAAGTACCCCCAGGGAGCGGAGAAGATGCTGATCACGGCGCTCCTCGGGCGCGAGATCCCCTCGGGACGTCTCCCGATCGACATCGGAGCCATGTGCATCAACGTCGCGACGACCGCCGAGATCGGACGACTGCTGCCCCTCGGATCGGGCGTTCGCCTGTGGGGCATCACGATCGGCGGCCCCGCCGTCCGACGCAAGGGGAACTACCGGATTCCCATCGGAACGCCGCTGCGTTTCGTTCTCGACACGGTTGGCGTCGACACGAGCGTCGCGCGGGTGTTCCTCGGCGGCCCGATGATGGGGAATGCCGTGTCCAGCCTGGACATCGTCGTCACGAAGGGAACCTCGGGCGTGACGGCCTTCACCGACATCGAGGCCGAGTGGGCCCATCGGCGCGTCTTCCCGTGCATCGGCTGCGGGTATTGCGTCGACGCCTGCCCCGTCTTCCTGAATCCTGCGGAACTCGAGCGGCTGGCCGGCTCGGGCGGCTACGCCGCCATGCGCTCGAACCACGCGCTGATGGACTGCATCGAGTGCGGCTCGTGCTCCTTCGTCTGCCCATCGCACATCCCCCTCGTACAACATTTCCGCGTGGCCAAGGCCGCCGTGCGAAAGGCGGACGCGGCATGACGGTCGGCGTGGGGAAGACGCTCGAGATCCGGCACGCGCCCCACGTGCTCTCGGGCTACAGCGTCGACACGATCATGTTCAACGTCGTGCTGGCGCTCCTCCCCGCCACCATCTTCGCCATCTACGCCATCGGGCTCGCGGCGATCCTGGTCCTCGGCGTGGCCGTCGCGTCGTGCCTCCTGGCCGAGGTCCTCGTGTGCCGCGCCCGCGAGACGGCTTCGACGCTGGACGACTGGTCCGTCGTGATCACCGGGCTGCTGTTCGGCCTCACCCTGCCACCGAGCCTGCCGCTCTGGATGGTGGCGGTCGGAGGCGCGGTGAGCGTGGTGCTCGGCAAGGGGCTCTTCGGAGGCCTCGGTCGGAACCCCTTCAATCCCGCCCTCGTCGGGCGAGCGTTTCTCCAAGCGGCTTTCCCCGCGGCGATGACGACCTGGACGCCCCCGTTTCAGCCGGATCGCTTCGCGAGCCTCCCCGCGTCCACCCTGGCCGTGCCCCTGATGCAACCATCGACCGACGTCGTGACCGGCGCGACCCCGCTTGCCCTCTGGAAGTTCGGGGGACAGGGCACCGACGCCGGCCAGCTCTTCTTCGGGGCCATCGGAGGCTCCTTGGGCGAGACGAGCAGCATTCTCCTCCTCCTCGGCGGCGCCTACCTGATCGCTCGGAACATGATGAGCTGGCGGATCCCCGCGGCCCTGCTGGGAACCGTCGTCCTGAGCTCCGGCTTGCTGCATGCGCTGGCTCCCGATCGATACCCGTCGGCCGCGTTCATGCTGTTCTCGGGCGGGCTCATGCTCGGCGCGCTCTTCATGGCGACGGACATGGTGTCGTCTCCGACCACCCCCCTGGGCGGCGTGCTGTTCGGCGTGATCATCGGACTCCTCGTGGTGGTGATCCGCATCTGGGGGGGCATGCCCGAAGGAGTGATGTACGCGATCCTCCTCGGAAACGCGCTCGTGCCGCATCTCGACGAGTGGTGTCGACCGCGGGTGTACGGGAGCGGGAGAACCGCGAAGTGACGGCGCCCTCCGACGCCTGGCCGATGTACCGCGCCATGGTGGGCGTGGGCGTGCTCTGCGGCGCGCTCATCGTCACCGTCTTCCTCGCCACGCGGCCCACCATCGAACGGAACGAGGCAGAGGCGCTGCGCGCGGCCATCCTCGAGGTCCTACCCGGATCCGATTCGAGCCGGTCGTTCGCGTGGTCCGCGACCGACGCTCGATTTCTCGAATCCGCGCCCGGCTCGCGCGAGCGCGACCTGGTGTATGCCGGCTACGACGGCGCCGGCGCGTTGGTCGGCGTCGCGGTCGAGGCGGGTGGAATGGGGTACCAGGATCGGATCCAGCTGCTCTACGGCTATGCCGCGACCCTCGAGAGGATCGTCGGGATGCGAGTCCTGCAGAGTCGCGAGACGCCCGGCCTGGGCGACCGCATCGAGAAGGACCCGGCGTTCCTCGCGAACTTCTCGGACCTCGACGTGGCGCTCGCACCGGACGGCGAGACGCTCGCGCACGACGTGGAAGCGGTGAAGAACGGGCAGAAGACGGAACCGTGGCAGGTCGACGGGATCACCGGGGCGACGATCTCGTCGGAGGCGATCGCCACGATCATCGCTCGCAGCGCCTCGGTCTGGCTCCCGCGGATCCGTGCGCACGTCGCGGAGTTCGCCGCGGAGGAAGGAGGAGCGCGATGAGCGACCCTGCGGCCTCGACGGACGAGCTCGTGAAAGGTCTCTGGCGAGACAACCCCGTCTTCGTCCAGGCACTCGGCATGTGTCCGGTCCTCGCCGTCTCGAACACCGCAGTGAACGCGTTGGCGATGGGCCTCGCGACGACCTTCGTGCTGTGCATGTCGAACGTGGCCGTGTCGCTCCTTCGATCGTTCATCCCGCGACAGGTCCGCATCGCCACGTACATCTTGATCATCGCGACGTTCGTGACCGTCGTCGACTACGTGATCCACGCGATCAGCCTGGACCTGCACCGCGCCCTCGGGGCCTTCATCTCCCTCATCGTCGTGAACTGCCTGATCCTCGGTCGGGCCGAAGCCTTCGCGTCCCGCAATCCCGTCGGCCTGTCGCTCCTCGACGGCCTGGGGAACGGTCTCGGCTTCTGCCTGGCGCTGTTCTCCCTGGGAGCCGTACGCGAGATCCTGGGCTCGGGCACTCTGTTCGACGTCTCCCTGTTCCCGGCGGGCTTCCAGGGGTGGGTGGTCATGATCCTCCCGAGTGGCGGCTTCTTCACGCTGGCGGCGTGGCTCCTGCTGTTCAACTGGGTCCGCGCCCGACGCGCGGGCCGCCTCGTGGCACAGGAGGTACCGTCGTGAACGAGCTTCCGCTCTGGTCGATCTTCGTCGACGCCTGCCTGATCAACAACTTCGTGCTCGCCTACTTCCTCGGGATCTGCCCGTTTCTCGGCGTCTCGGGCAAGCTCGAAACGGCGAGCCGGATGGGCGGAGCGGTCGCCTTCGTCATGCTCGTCAGCTCGGTCTG
>JAUIFY010000026.1 GCA_030430245.1 bacterium
TCGCCGAGCCAGGTGTGGCAGAAGTCGGTGGTCTTCGGACTGCTGTTGCTGGCGGCGTTCGAGCTTCCGCCCGGCCTGCCGGTGCCGAGCGGTGAGCCCCTGCGGGTCAACGGCGTTCACCCGAGCGAGGTGCAGACCTGGAATCGCGTCGCGGACCTGCCGCGCGGCACGCTAGTCTGTCGCCTTCGGAGGGCACGGCATCGGCGGCCGACCTCGACTCGCTCGGACTTCGGAGGAGCACGAAATGAAAGAGATGGTCGACGCGCAGAACACGAACTGCCCCTTCGAGTTCAACCTCGACGCCAAGACCTTCAAGGTCGGAGATCTCGTGAGCTACCGGGTTCCGGAGGCGTTCCAGGACATGCCGTTCGTCGGTGAGCTGCTGGAGGTTCACGAGGACTACGTGATCCTCTGCCACTACGGCGAATCCGAAGGTGAGATCAAGCGGATGCGGGGCACGCGGGAGGACCGTCCAGCGGTCTCGAAGGCGGACGCCCTCGGCGATTGAGCCAGGTCGATCGAGCGTGCCAGGCGCGGGCCTCTCCGCGCAGCCACACACCCGGGCCGATCCTACGACGTACGGTCGCTTCCGACGGCATCCCGTTCGACGACGTTGCGAAGCGTTGCATCACGCACTCAGGACGACTCGTCCGGCGACGTGAGCGTCTTGGGAAGGTCGCCCGACAGCCCCGGCGGCACCCAGGTGCCGTCACCGTCGGCGTCGACGAAGATCGGATTCGTGAACGCGAAGGGAACGAAGCCCGGGGCGACCGTCTCGTAGATCGCGTCGGCCTCACCTTCCAACTCCACCGTCACGAACGAATCGCGCTCGAGGTCGAGCGGGATGGTAGCGGTGTCTCCAGCTTCGATCGAACGTCGTGCGACGAGCGCGCCGTTCACGTAGACCCGGAGCTCGTCGACCGGCACCCACGGTGCGGCCGCCACCGAGACCGTAAGGTCTCCATTGGCTCCGACGTACGTGTCACCGATCTCCGCCGCACCCAAGCGCACCGCCGGGATCGGACCGGTCGTGCCAAAGGCTCTCCCGGCCCGCAGTGCTCGTACGAACGCGTCGGTCGAAAACGAGCCGACTTCGTCGCCGTCGAGCCGGACGTAGGTCCTCGGGTATGCGACCACCTGCGACGCACGATGCGAATCGCTGTTCGCGGTGAGCGTTCGGCGCTCGCCCTGACGAAGAAGAGCGAGCCAGTCGGCCCGCACCCGTCGGTACGACTCGAAGTGCTCACCGTTGATGCCCTCGATCGCGTCGAAGTCGACGTCGCGAACACCGGTCACGGGATCTGCCTCGACGAGAACGCGGTTGGGCTCGGCGCCGAGCTCCTGCGTCGGATCGAACGGCTCTCCCGGGATGCCGAGGTGGCTGAAGTACGCACCCTTTGCGGCGCGGCCCGCAGTACGGGGGTGATTCAGCTGGCGCAACGTCCCGCGAAGGCGCTCGTCCGCCAGCACGTCGCGCAAACGCCGACCCTCCGCCGCCGGCGCACCGCCACGCGGGCCGAGCGTCGGCTCGAGGGGAAACGCGTTCAGGTGGCCGAGCGTGTGCGGCACTTCCTCGGTCTCGGCGACGGAGGTGACCTCGACACCGGGAAGGCCCACGATCCGGTCCTCGAGTCCCAAGCGGCGCACGACCGGGCCGGGATCGAAGACGCGATCGTGCTCGGTCGACACCAACACCTCCGCGCCTTCGGCGGCGAACGCCGCGACCTGGCGATCGACCGGCCAGGACGTATCGAAGCTTCGACCACTGTGAACGTGGAGGTCGGCGGCGATCCAACCCGGCGTTTCGAGCACGCGCAGCGGAACCGAAACCTCGAGCGACTTCGTCTCGCCGGCTTCGACCACGAGGTCCGTCTGCGCGACACCGAACTCGGGCCCCCGCGTCGCAGTCACGCGATAGCGCCCGGGCGGGAGGAGAACGCTCCGCGGGTCCGTCGCGCCACCGGCGAGCGCCACATGTCGCGCTTGCTGCGTCGTCGGGACGGGCGCGTCGCCGAGCCGAAACCCGAGGAGGTCGTCGCCGAACGTCGGGTCGGGGGTGTCGCCCTGCCCCTCGAAGATGAGCCGCATCGGAGCACCCCGTGGGAGGAGGACGACCGCCGGGCGGCCGAGCGAGATCCTCCGAAGATCCAGATCGTCCTCCCCAACCGTCACGTCGCGGACGACGTCGGCACCCGCCCCGTTGCGGAACACGAGGCGATGGCTCCCTGGCGGCAGCCGGAACGCGAATTGCCCGTGGGCGTCGACGCGCGCGACGGTCACCGGGCTACCGTCGGCACGCTCGACGTGGATCCGCGTCTCCGGATCATCCACGACGCCGCGCAGAACGGGTGCATCCGGCCAGATGTGATCCGTCACCGACGCGACATCGGCGCGCTCCGTCACCCAAAGTCTCCAGTCGACCTCCAGCCGATCGCCGATCTCGAGATCCATGAACATCGCCTGCGCCAGCTCGAGCATGCCGGGGGGATCGCCCTCACCGATCAGATAGGGCTCGGCGAACACACCGGTGACCGTCGATTCGACGCCGGTGGTCGCCATCGACGGGATGGCTCGTCGCTCGCTCCCATCCGCGTAGACCCGCTCGGCGCGAACGCGCTCGAGCCCGTACGCGAGGCCCGGGAGCCCCTCGGCCCCGACGAGCACGTGGAGATCGACCGGAAGAAGCGCGCGGAGAAGCGAGAGCGTCGAGCCCGGATCGCTCTCCGGGTACGCGAACCCCGCGGACTTCTCCGGCGCCGCGCGGAAGAGCGAGAACGGCCGCATCTGCCCGCTCGGATGGAGCGCAATGAGCGACAGGGAGAAGAAGCGCGGACCGGCCTCGACGCGCTCGATCCGAAGGCGGACGTGCAGCGCCTCGGGCTCGGCGAGATCGACTTCGTACCGCATCGTCACGTCCACACCGTCTCGCCGACCTCGCGTGAGGATCCACGCGCGTTCCGCGTCGCCCCCGGCTTCGACGTGATCCACCACCACGGTGGTGTCGCGCGAGAGGTTCCACATCGTCTCGAACGTCGTCCACTGGTCGTCCTCCCGACCGCACCGCCCGATGTCGACCAGAACGCCGCCACTCGGATAGATCATGCCCTCGTGCGCGGGATCGCTGACCGCCGCGCAGACCGTCCCGTTCCCGAGCGCCCAGTCGCCGAGCCCCGCGTCGCGGTCGGGGCCGCCGAGGTGCCAGCCGACCGGACCGTTCTCGGTGATTCTTCCCGCGACGAGCACACCCTCGGCCGGGAGCGCCGGAAGGAGAGCCGCGACGACGGCGACGCCAGCGAGGACCGAGCGCATCCCGCGTTGATACCCGAGGAGTGGACGCGGCGCGACGGCTCGCTTGATCCGCGACGGTGGCGAGCGATATCGCCATCCCCATGGACGCTCTCACCCGACTCGCCGCTCGCGACGAGATCCGTCAGCTCGCCTACCGCTACGCGCTCGCGATCGACAGCCGCGACATCGCGGAGCTCGTCTCGTTGTTCGTCGACGACGTGCAGGTCGGACGGGACGCCTTCGGCCACGCGGCGCTCCGCGCGAACTTCGAAGCCCAGCTGCGCGAGGTCGGCATCACGATTCTGTTCGTCGGGAACCACCTGATCGACTTCCAGGACGACGACCACGCGACGGGCGTCGTCTACTGCAAGAACGAGACGCAGATGGGCGACGAGTGGGTCCACCAGGCGATCCAGTACCGCGACACCTACGAGCGCCGCGCCGGCACCTGGCTCTTCGTCCGACGGCGCCACCTCCTCTGGTACGGAAGCCGCGTCGGAGAGAACCCCCTCGGGCTCCCCCCGGCCGCATGGCCGAAGAGCCAGGTCGGCCGGGGAACGATCCCGGAGAGCTGGCCGACCTGGAAGAGGTTCTGGGAGGACTAGCGGCACGCGAAGCGGGGGACGTTCGCAACGCACCGTGGGCGATCCCGGAGCGACGCCCGGAATCGCGGCTCTCTATGGCGCGACGGGGGCGTCGCGTCGTCCTCGTTGGAGCGCTTCGACGCGGCCGGTGGGCTCAGGGGCAGCTCCCCTCCGCCGTCGCCGATTTGGCCTTGAAGTTCCCCGGCTCGTCGCGGACGACGAGACCGCCGAAGACGGCGCACTGCGGCGGCGCCACGCCGAAGCGCGCCGAGACCGCCAGACTTCCCTGACTCGCCTCGTCCAACGAGAACGGCAGGGGCCCGGCCTTCGCCTTGCAGACGGCACGCAGGGAGTGCTCCGGCTTCGCGACGATCGTCGTGCACGGTCCGACGCCTTTCGGGGCGCGATACTTGTAGCCCTCGGCGCCCGCGGGTTTGCCGAGGCCCTTCCAGCCCGCGCCCCCCGGGATCACCAGAGTCGCCTCCTCGAGCCTCGTGGGATTCGCGATGCGGACGGTCGCACCCGCCGTCCTGGGATCGTTCGGACTTCCGGGCCACGGCGTCGCGACGAGGGCGTCCTTGATCTGGAACTTGAGCTTCCGCTTGTCCGGGCTGCTCGGGTCGCGGAAGGTCAGGATTCGTCCGTCCATCGCTCCCAGCGAGCCGTTGGTCCCATCGATGCGCGCGACCGTGAAATCGTGGTTCGAGTCCTCGTTCTCGAGATCCCCGACGACGACCACGTCGCCACCGGCCAGAAGCCGCACGGCCCGAGCCTGATCGTTCGCGGAGAAGAAATCGTCCTCGAAGGTGCCCGCTCGGACGTGCCGCCAGACCTCGGCGCCGGTCGTCCCGTCGAGCTTCGCGACCAGAAGGTCTCGGTCGGTTCCGATCTCGTCGACGAAGCCGCTGAGCACGACGTCGTCCGAGTCATCGATCGTGAGGCTGGCCAGCCCGTCTCGATCCGCACTCGAGCCCGAGATCTCGGCACGCCAGAGCTCGACGCCGGTCGCGGGGTCGAGCTTCGAGACGAAGACGTCCTCCGCCGTGCCCGCGTTCTCCAGCACGCCCCCGACGAACAGAGCGCCCGCCGAATCGAACCGCAGTCGGGCACCACCGTCGGAGCTTCCCCCGAGCGCCGAGCCGTCGATCTCCCGTCGCCAGATCTCGGCGCCCGTCGATCCGTCCACCTTCAGAACGACGATGCCGCGTCCGGCCCCTGCGTCGTCGAGCAACCCGGCGACGAACGCGTCCCCGCTCGCATCGAGCACCACCGCGGTCGCGACCTCGTCGCCGGTCCCGGTGCCACTGACGACCCGGCGCCACTCCTCCGCACCCGTCGCGCCGTCGAACTTGAGCACGGCGAAGTCCGGCCCCGTGGCCGGCCGGTCGAGGCGGCCGCACACGAAGACGTCGCCCGTGGCATCGATCGCCACGCCGAGGGCCGCGTCCGCCGCACCATTGCCCCCGTCGAGCTCCGCGCGCCATTGCTCCAGCCCCGTGCCGGCATCGAGCTTGACGACGAAGAAGTCGTCCGAGGTCCCGACGTTCGAGAGCGTCCCGGCCGCGATCAGGCCCCCGCTGCCATCGAGGTGCGCCGTCGTGGCGCGGTCGGTGTCCACGGCGGTGCCATCGATCTCCCGCCGCCAGATCTCGAGCCCCGTGACACCGTCGACCCGACTCACGAGAAACGTCGGATCGACCGCGATCGTCTCACCCGAGCCCCGGACGAGAAGCCCGTCCGCACCGTCGGAGACCGCGGAGGCCGAGGCGTCGATCTGGAGCCTCCAGACCTCGCCTCCCGTGGCGCCGTCGAGCTTGATGGCCAGGAAGTCGGTCTCGAGGGGACTCGTCTCCGTCGTACCCGCCAGGAGCACGTCGTCGCTCGTGTCGACGGCGACGAACGACGCGGTGTCGCTCTGGGACGCGGCGCCGTCGATCTGTCGCCGCCAGATCGCGGCGCCCGTGGCCGGGTCCAACTTGGTCGCGAAGAAATCTTGCTCGCCAACCCCTTCGACGGCACCCACGGCGATCACGGCGCCAGCCCCGTCGACGGCGACGGCGAACGCCCGGTCGGTCGGCTCCACCGCGTCGCCGTCGACCGAATGCAGCCACGCGAGCGCCGAGCCGGGGATGGCCACGCTCACGCTCACGGCCAAGGCGAGGAGCCGTCCGCTCGTTCTGCAGCCCATCCCGTCGCGAGCCTATCACGCTGCGTCGACGAAAAGGCAACCTCGATCGACGCGCGCGGAGGCCTCCGAACGGCCCCGAACGCGAGAGCTACCCGAGATACGCCACGTACTCGTCCAGAGCCCGCATCACCTCGGCGCGACCCGCGGTGGGGAGGCGGAACACGCACTCCGTGCACCCGGAGTCCCGGTAGTAGTCGAGCTTCTCCCGACTCGGAAACACGCCCATCGGCACGACGTGGATCTCCTTCGGGTCGCGACCGCGCTCTTCGACGGCGCGGCGCAGATCGTCGAGGGACTTGCGGATCCCGGCGCCCCCGATCGGCAGCCAGCCGTCGGCGTACTCCGCGATGTGCGCGAACAGCTTCGGTCCCGCTCCACCACCGATCAGAACGCGCGGGCGCGGCTGCTGCACCGGCTTCGGCCACTGCCAGCTCGGCTCGAAGGAGACGAACTCTCCGGAGAAGCTCGCCACCTCGTCCTTCCACAGAGCCTGCATCGCGAGCATGTTCTCGCGCACCAGGGCGCGGCGGCGCCTCACGTCGATCCCGTGGTTCTCCATCTCCTCGTGGTTCCAGCCGTACCCGATGCCGAGGACGAAGCGGCCCTTCGAGAGAAGATCGACGGTGGCGATCTCCTTCGCGAACGTGATGGGGTCGTGCTGCGCCACGAGGCCGATCCCGACGCCGAGGAGGATCTTCTCCGTGACCGACGACGCCGCGGCGAGCGCGACGTAGGGGTCGAGGCTTCGCTTGTACTCCTCGGCCAGCACCTCGTCGCCCGTGGGCGCCGGCGTCCGTCGGCTCGTCGGGATGTGCGTGTGCTCCGGGATGTACAGGGAATGAAACCCCCTCGCTTCGGCCTCGCGCGCGAGATCGACGGGGCTCATCGTCTGGTCGGTCGCGTGGAGGGTGACTCCGATCTTCACGAACGCGTCTCCTCGGCCCGCCGGGCCCAGCCCCGGTCGTAGGGCGACATGAACACGACGCGGAGGCTCATCGACTGGTGCTTCCACACCCCGTTCTCGCGCACGTAGCGATCGTCCTCGACTCCGGTCATCCAGTAGGCCCGGTTACCCGGCGCGGTACACGGCGAGAAGATGTCCCAGCGACCCGTCGCCGCGTCGCCGGCGACCTCGATCTGCGGCTTCACGAAGAAGTGCCACGAGAACGTCAACGTCGATGACAGAAATCGCTCCCGGATCGCGGCTCGACCGCGGCTGACGCCGAGCGCCGCGCCATCCCAGACGGCGTCGGCCGTGAAAAGGTCGGCGATTCGATCCGCGATCCGCCCGACCTCGTCCTCCGGCAGGAGGCCCTCGTCGCCGAAGCGCGCGTCGACCAGCTCCCCGTAGCGGGCCTTCAGTCGACGGATCGCCTCGACGTCCTCGAGGACGCGAAGCCGCGCTTCGAGCGCATCCAGTCGGTCTTGCATGCTCGAATCGATAGCAGGCCCTTCCTCACGCCGCCGGTTCGGTCTACACCGACCGGGGCCGATGCAGGATCACCGCTACTCCTTCGAAGTCGAAGCGACGCCCGAAGAGATCTGGGGCGTGTTCTGGACCCGGCGCAACGTCGAGCACGGCGACGTCAAGATCGAGATCCTGCATCCCGGGGACGCCCACGGGAACGGCCTCGTGCGGCGCACCTGGTTTCGCGTACCTCGCTACCTGCTCTCGGGTGGCCGGGCACGCTCGTGGGAGTGGCTCACGGAGGTCAAGCCCTTCGAGAGCTGGCGCTACGACGCGGTGGGGAAGCCGCTCTGGTCCGAAGCGAGCGGATGGACCCGCCTCGAGGACCTCGGAGGTGGCCGGACCCGCATCCACTTCCGCGAGACCTACCACGTCCTCAACCCGATCCTGCGCTGGCTTCTGGAGAAGCGAGTGCACCGCGCGATCTCCAAGGACAACGACACGCTGATCAAGGCAGCGGTCGAGCGCGGGGTCGCGGCCCGGCGAAAGCGGGGCGCCGCGGGCTCGACCGACGGCCCCCGTCCCGACAGTGCCTAAGCGCGACCGCCCGTCACGCCGATATCCTGTCCTGGACCGCCGGCGTCGGACACGAGCCCGCCGGCCCGAGGAGAAGGAAACGTCATGCGCCCCACCTTGATCTGGATCGTGTGTCTGAGCGTCGCGTCCCTGGTGGGCGAACCAACCCGCGCGATCGCCGACGACTCGCTGCCGAAGCTTCCGAAGGCAGAGCTCCTGGAGACGACGGAGCTCGCCGACGGCGGCACGCGACAGGCGTACCGCACGTCCACGTCGGCCGCCGACCTGGTCGACCACTACGCGAACGGCCTGCGGCACGACGGCTGGACGATCACCCGACAGGGCGCGGACGGCGGCACGACCGGCGGCGGCGGCGAGGTGGTCGCCGATCGAGACGGCCACCACGTCGTCCTCCAGGCCGGTGGCCCCGACGCGACGACGTTCGTGCGCATCTGCTCGTGGCCGAAGCCCCCCGCAAACGACTACTGCGGGTAGCACCCGGGATCAGTCGGTGGCCGCGCTCCTGCCCGCCCGGCGGCCGAAGAAGGTCCCGTCTCCGAGAGACATCCCGCTGCTGTATCCCTGCTTCACGACTCCCGACGTCGTCCGGCCCGCCGCATAGAGCCCGGGCACGGGCTCGCCCGACGCAGCGAGGACGCGACCGCCCGCGTCGATGTGCAGCCCCCCGAGGGTGAAGACCGCATACATCGCGTTCTCCGTGCGGAGATCGATCGCGGCGAACGGCGCCGTCTCGACGGGCTTCACGTAGTGCGCGCCCTTGTGAAACAGCGGATCCCGCCGTTCGACCGCATGACGGTTGTACGCCGCGACCGTGTCCTGCAAGGCAGGCGCGGGGATGCCGAGGGCGCTCTCGATCTCCTCGATCGTCTCCCCCACCGCCGCAAGTTCGATCGGAAACAGCTCGGGCCGCACGAAGATCTCGTTGTCGCACACGAGGTACGCGTCGCCCTCCTGGCGCAGCACGGTCAGCTCTCCGAGCCGTCCCATGTAGGCGTCCTCGTTCACGTACCGCTGGCCGGCCCGGTTCACGAGAACTCCCTGGCGGAGCTGGTTCGGCGGAAAGAGCACGAGGCTGATGTCCCCGGCCTCCATGTGAATCGCCTCGCCGCCTGCGGCGAGCCCCAGCCGGATGCCGAGGCCGTCGTCGTTCTCGGTCCCGACCTTCGCCTTGCACGCGCGGAGGAGCGGCGCGTAGCTCGCGACCATTTCGCGATTGAAGATGAAGCCCCCGGCCGTCAGGATCAGCCCGCGCCGGGCACGGACCGATCGTACGCCGTCGACCGTCTTCACGACGGCTCCGAGAACGCGTCCGTCGGGCGCCGTGACCAGGGCATCGCATCGCGCTTGCGTCCGGATCGGCACGCACGCCGTCTCGACGGCGCCGAGCAGGCTCTGCATGAGACGGGCACCCTTGCTCGATCGGTGCTGCGTGATGTGTCCGCGCGGGGCGGGTCGCGCGATCCGGTCGAAGGGATGCACGTGCTCACTGCCGGAGTACGTCAGCCCCTCGTCCGACGTGAAGGGCTCGTGCGCCCCTTCGAAGAAGGCCGGGCGAAAGGGCACGCCGTGACGCACCAGCCATTCGAAATGATCCACGCTGTGCTCGCAGTAGGGCCGGATCAGGGCTTCGTCGGGCCCCGGACCGCACGCGGCCATCATGTACTTGAACATCTCCTCGGCCGAGTCCCGGAAGCCGCAGGCCTTCTGGATCGCGGTTCCGCCCCCCAGATACAGCAAGCCTCCGGACAGGGCCGAGGTCCCGCCCGCGCCCCCGGCGCGCTCCAGCACCAGGACGTCCGCTCCCGAGGCGGCCGCCTCGAGCGCAGCGCACGCGCCCGCGCACCCCGCGCCAACGACGAGGACGTCGCACGCATCGTCCCAGCTCGAGATCTCCGATTCGTCGCGTCGCAGCCGGCCGAGCTCGCTCATCCCCGAAGACGATAGTGGATTCGAGCGACGTCGCCATCGGCGGGCGTTGGCTCTGCGGCGACGCGTCGGCTTTATTGGGGGGCGATGGCGATCCCGATCTTCGACACGATCCGCTCGGTCATGCGCTTCCGCGCGTTCGAGCGCGACCCGGCCCTGCGTCGCCTCGCCCGCTGCGCGAGCGTCGAGGACCTCCGGGAGCTCGCTCGTCGACGATTGCCACGAGGCGTCTTCGACTACATCGACGGCGCAGCCGAGGACGAGCGGACGCTCGCGCGCAACCAGGATGCGTTCGGCGCCTACGGGTTCCGCCCGCGGGTGCTCCGCGGCGTCGGCGAGACCCAGTTCGCCACGACGATTCTGGGCCGGCGGATTCCCATGCCGCTCATCTGCAGTCCGACCGGGTTCGGGAGGATCGCCCATTCGCAGGGCGAGCTGGCCGTGGCGCGCGCCGCCGAGCGCGCGGGTGTGCCGTACACGCTATCGACGCTGGGGACCCGGTCCATCGAAGAAGTCGCTTCGGCCTCGAACGGAACGAAGTGGTTCCAGGTCTACGTTTGGCGCGACCGGGGGCTCGTGCAGGAGATGGTCGAGCGCTGCAAGGTCGCGGGCTACCAGGCTCTCATGCTGACCGTCGACACGCCCGTCTTCGGCCGGCGCGAGCGGGACTACCGCAACGGGTTCGAGCTCCCGCCCAAGCTCGGCCCGGACACCCTCGTGGACGGCGCCCTCCACCCCGGCTGGACGCTGGACTTCGTGACCGCCGAGCCCGTGTTGTTCGCCAACGTGGTGGGTCGCGAGGTCGGCGACGGCACGAGCCCCGTCGCGCTGGCCGAGTACATCAATCGCCAGTTCGATCCAGACCTCTCCTGGAAGGACGTGGATTGGCTGAGATCCATCTGGGACGGCCCCATCGTCCTGAAGGGCATCCAGACCGTCGAAGACGCGCGTCTCGCGGCCGACGCCGGCGTCGACGCGATCGCCCTCTCCAACCACGGCGGCCGCCAGCTCGACGACGCGCCGGCCCCCCTCGACCTGGTCGAAGCCGCGGCCGAAGCCGTCGGCGAGCGGCTCGAGATCTACTGCGACGGCGGCGTCCGGCGCGGGAGCGACGTCGTGAAGGCCCTCGCCCTCGGGGCACGCGCCTGCATGATCGGACGACCCTACCTCTACGGTCTGGCGGTCGGAGGCGAGGCCGGGGTCGATCGCGTTCTCGAATGGTTCCATGACGGGATCGCACGCACCCTGGCTCTCATCGGCGCGAAGTCGATCGAGGACCTGTCTCCCGAGTCCCTCGACCGCAGGACGACGCCCGGAGGCTGACGACCACGCGCGCGCGGGAAGAACCCGAGACTCCCGCCGGGTTGGGGAGCAGCACCTGGACTCGCGCGGTGGACCCGCGGCTCTCGCGGCCGGCCATGCGCATTGTTTTTGCGACATCGACATCTCTGAGTGGCGATCCAAGTCTCGGACACACGCGACTCTCGACGGGCGGCTCGGGGATCGAATTCAGGGCGAGAAACCTCACGTCCCTGCCGAAGAGTGGCGTCGCAGTGTATCGTGAGACAGGCGGGGGCACGCCGTCCCCGCACCTGGGCTGAGGCCCGGGGCAATCGATCGCGGTGATGACGTTTCTGGGAGAGAAAGATGTGCTTGAACCTCCGATCCACGTCGCAAGTGGAGTACCCGAGGAGGAATCGGTGCAACTCGGAGAGGTAGCTGCACTCGTCTCGCAGGACAGACGCGAGGAGGCGATCTCCCGGCTTCGACGGCTGGCGCGGGAGGGCCACTCCCGTGCACAACTCTACCTGGGTTGGATGTATGGCTCTGGTGAAGCCGGAGAGATCGATCACGATGTGGCGCTACGCTGGTACGGCGTCTCGGCTGCGTCCGGAGACCCGGTCGGGCAGTTTTACTACGGATGCGCCCTCTTCCACTTGAGAGGCAAGGACGACGGAGTGCGGTGGCTTCAGCGTTCGGCGGCGCAGGACTATGCGCCGGCGCTGTACTACGAAGGGCTTCTGAGCGAGCGTGGCGAGGGGATCGAAAAGGACTCCGAGCACGCCGAAGACTGCCTGCGCCGCGCGGCCGAACTCGGTCACGGGAAAGCGAAGGTAAGGCTCAGGAGGGCGGAACTAGCCAAGCGAAATCTCTGGGCACCCGTTCGCAGACTCATGGTCCTCTGGGATGCGTTTCGATTTGGCTTTACTGTCGACCTCGAGCCCGACGACAAGAACATGCTCGGGTAGTGGCTTGCTTCGAGGCCGGAGCGGACGTCGAGTCAGCAGATCGGAACCGACCCGTCTCGTCCGTCGGACCAGCCCAACCTACGCGGCGCGGTCGTCTGGGGTCGCGGTCGGCGACGCGGCGTCCGGGCGCTTCGTGAACTCGAGAGTGCCGTCGTCGAGCGAGCCGAGGGCGACCGTCCAGATGTCGATCATGTAGTTCTGGTACGCCCGCCACGGAAGCGCCCTGCCCTGCTTCGGGAAATCCTGGATCGACCTCTGGACGTAGCCCGACGTGAAGTCGAGCATCGGGTCGACTTCCGGCTCCGCTCCGTGCGTGCGCGGGCACACCGTATCGACGCCCTTCTTTTCCATGTGGTTCAGGAGGCGGGCCACGAACTCGCACGTGAGATCGCACTTCAGAGTCCACGAGGCGTTGGTGTAGCCGATCGACATCGCGAGGTTCGGGACGTTGCTGAACATCATGCCCTTGTACGTGAGGGTGTCCGGAAAATGGACGGTTTCGCCATCGACCTCGACCTCGACGCCGCCGAGGAGCTGCAGCTTCAAACCCGTCGCGGTGACGACGAGGTCTGCTTCGATCTCGTCTCCGGACTCCAGGCGGATCCCCTTCTCCGTGAACGTGTCGATGTGGTCGGTGACCACCGAGGCCGCCCCGGACTTGATCGACTCGAACAGGTCCCCCTCGGGGACGAGACACATGCGCTGGTCCCACGGCTTGTAGCGGGGTGTGAAGTGCTTCGCGACGTCGTACCCCCGACCGAGGTGCTGACGAACCTGGCCGAGGATCGCCTTCTTCGCACGCTCGGGGTAGCGACGACAGAACCAGAAGAAGAACGCGGTGAACAGAACGTTCCGCGCACGGATCAGGGAGTAGACGAGCCGATCGGGAAGATGGCGGCGCAGCCCGTTCGCCATTCGGTCTTCCGACGGCGCGGCGACGACGTACGTCGGCGAGCGCTGCAGCATCGTGACGTGCGCGGCGGTCTTCGCCATCTCCGGAACGAGCGTCATCGCGGTCGCGCCACTCCCGATCACCACGACACGCTTGCCCGCGTACTCGATGTCTTCCGTCCATTTCTGGGGATGGACGACGTGTCCCTGGAAGCAGTCCCGCCCGGGGAAGTCCGGCGTGTAGCCCTCGTCGTAGTCGTAGTAGCCGGCGCACATGAACAGAAACCCGCACGTGAATCGCGTGAGCCGTCCGCTCAGGACGTGCTCGGCCTCGACGGTCCACCGCGCGTGCTCCGTCGACCACGAAGCCTTCTTCACGTGGTAGCCGTGCCGGATCTTCTCACGAATGCCGTACTCGTCGGCCGTATCGTTCAGGTACCGGAGGATGGACGGTCCGTCCGCGATCGACTTCGGATCCGTCCAGGGCTTGAAGGAATAGCCGAGCGTGTACATGTCCGAGTCGGACCGAATGCCCGGATAGCGAAAGAGATCCCAGGTCCCGCCGAGGTTCTCGCGTCGTTCGAGAATCGCGTAGGTCTTCCCCGGACAGTTCTTCTGCAGGTGGTACCCGGCGCCGATACCGGAGATGCCCGCGCCGACGACGAGAACGTCGACGTGCTCCTCGGCTTCGGGTGTCAGCCCACGAATGGTCGGCATGGGGATTCCTCCTTGACGCTACGGAAGTGGGAATGGAACGCTCGCCCCGGGAGGACGCACGCCATGTGCCGCAACATCCGCACTCTATACAACTTCGAGCCCCCGGCGACCGAGGAAGAGATCCGAGCCGCCTCTCTCCAGTTCGTCCGGAAGCTATCGGGGTTCAACAAGCCCTCCCGCGCGAACGAGGAAGCCTTCGCTCGGGCGATCGACACGGTGGCCGAGGCGGCGCGGGAGCTTCTCGACAGCCTCGTGACGACCGCCGGCCCGCGAAACCGGGACGTCGAGGCCCGAAAGGCCCGTGAGCGCGCGGCGCGCCGCTTCGGCTGAGCCCGGCTACTTCCAGGCGAAGACCGGCTGCTCGAAGTGCGCGACGCGAGTCGCACGCCCGTGAACGGCGACCTCGCGGAGCTGGTAGATCACCGCGGCCGTCGGCGCGTGGATGTGCGTGCCCACGAGCGGCACCGAGAGGACCGGGCGGTCGCTCTCCGGAATGCTCCGTAGTCCCGGTACGCCGGGCTTGTCGAGGTCCTCGAGGCGGACGCGGTACAGCTCCGAGACTTCCGCCGGATCGGGCTCGAGCGTCACGCCGGCACCACCCCACAGGACGATCGGCGTGATCACGAAGCCCGAACGGGTCGGATAGTCGTCCAGCCGTCCGAGCACGGCGTCCGCCGCGAGGGTCAACCCGACTTCCTCGCGCAGCTCACGGAGCGCAGCCTCCTCCGGGGTCTCGTCCGCGTCCAGACTCCCGCCGGGGAGCGCCCACTGCCGGGGATGGTCCTTCAGGCGCGAGCTGCGCCGCGTGAGGATGAAGCACGCGTGGCCGTGGTCGTCGTCGACGAGCGTGAGAGTGACCGCCGCGTGGCGCCGTCCGTCGAGTGGCGCGGATTCGACGTCGAACGCATCGAGATTGCCACGCACGCGGGCGCGCAGACCATCGGAGAGGCGCAGATCGGACACGGCTGTGCTTTACGGTCCCGCGTCGAGCGCCGCCAGTCGCACGACCGCACCTCGTCTTGCAGTCTCCCGGCCTCCGTGGGACCGTCCGCCCATGCGACTTCTGCCACTCGCTCTGTCCTTCGTTCTCGCGGCCTGCGCGGCCAAGGCTCCGCCCCCGAAACCCGGCGCCGAGCCCCACGTCGGCGACGAGTGGTTCGTCTGGCGCGCGGACACGCTCGGCATCACGGTCGACGAAGCTCGCGAGCGCGACGCGAAGCTTCCGGATGGCACGGACGGGACGGTGCCACCCGACGGCACGCTCGACGAGAACACGCAGATGGAAGCCGCCATCCTGTGGAGTCAGGAGTGCGCTCGCTGTCACGGAGAGAACGGCAAGCCTCCTCCGGCCGCCGAAGGACAGGTCCAGCCGAAGGCGTGGGGCGGCATGGCCGCGATGGGATTCTTGATGGGCGGTGACAAGATGCGCGCCGGCGTCTACAAGACCATCGACCGGGGCAAGGGTACGATGGCCGGCTGGGGCGACGCCCTTTCGCGCGAGCAGATGTGGGCCCTGGTCGCCCACATCGAGTCGTTCTGAGAACCGAACGCGGGTCAGGCGCGCGGCCGATCGATCTCGCGGACGAGGAACGGCTCGAGGCGTGCGATCGCGTCGAGTCCCATGTCGGGGATCCATCGGAACTGCGACACGACGATCGCGTCGCGGGTCACGTCCAGCAACGTGAACCCGTTCTCCTCGAGCGGCTCGAGCCACTCGTTCGCGGTGACGGTCGTCGACGGGCGGGCGATCGTCCCGCGGAAGGCGCTCGGCCAACCCGGTCCGCTCGTCCCCGGAGTTCCCGCGAGCACGCTCACGACGGGCTGCGGGAGCCGCTCGCCACCGGTCTCGACGATCTCGCCGATCGCCGTCGAGTGGAGATCGCCGCTGACCCACATCGCAATGCGATCCGAACGCGCCGCGGCCGCGCGCACGAGTCGATCGTGCTGACGGCGCCACCCCTCCGGCCAGTCGGGCTTCGGACGCTCGGCCGTCAGGACGCCGTGATCCGCGCGGACGTCGGGATACCACTCGCCCCACTTGCCCGCCGACCACAGGATCGGCGTCGACGGCATCTGGACGAGATGTCGCGCGTCGCTCGTCGCCATCGTCCGGCGGAGCCACGCCTCGAGATCCGCGGGGACGAACGTCGCATCCTCGGGTCTCGGACCGCGCGACAGGTCCCCGCGGCAATCGTAGAGGAGCGACTCGAACAAGTCTCCGTATCTCAGGCGACCGTGGCGTAGGGAGAGCTCGCGTTTATCGACGAACCGCGCCGGCAAGGTCTCGTCCGCGATCAGCTCGGGGTAGTAGAGCGCCTGCGTCGCATTCGCGAGCGCGTGCATGAATCCATCGGCGGGGAAGACCTCGGGCTCGTCGTTCTCTCCGTAGTCGTGATCGTCTCGAAGGAAGAAGGTGGGAACCGAGCGGAAGAGCGTCCCGTAGAGGTCCGCGATCTGCGGCCCGAACGCACGATGCAGGACGTCCTCGTTCGCGTGCCCGAGCACCGGCGCGTCGCGGTCGAACAGACCAGCGCGAAGCCAGCCGAGAGCACCCGTATTGATCCACTTGGCCCCCCCGGCGCGAAGGTCCCAGTAGACGTGGTCGCCATTCGCGATCGCGAGGTCCGGCTTCCACGCGAGCCCGCGCGCGAGCAGGCGACGACGCGCGGCGAGCGGCAGGAAGACGTCCTCGCCCGACAGGGGATTCGTGAGCTCGGGTCCACCGGCGCACGTGAAGCACAGGATGCGGAGACGCTCGGGCGCGGACCGTGGATGCGGCAGCGTCCGTAGACTCCAGGGATCCGCGAGCGGTCTCCCGGCCGCGTCGATCAGACGGAGCTCGTACGCGGTATCGGGCTCGAGTCCACGTTGGTCGAACGTGAAGAAGCGTTTCGTGTCCCCGACGGCCAGCCCCGGGGCGTCGTGCGCGCCGATCCGAAGCCGCGGCGGTGCATCGAGCGGCTCCGTGAAGGATGTCTTCACGAGAAGCCGATCGTGGCTCGCGCCCGGCAGGACGTGGCGCACGGTCCCGGAGTCCCAGCCCTCCTCCTCGTACGCGGGAAGGCCCGAGGTGCAGCCCGCGCCGAACGCGCCGAGAGCCGCGACGGCGGCACCCTGCAGGAACTCGCGCCGGCGAAGAGACATCAGATCTTCTTCGCTCGCCCGGCCCAGTAGGGCTCGCGAAGCCGGCGCGTGTAGATCTTGCCCGAGGGGTGGCGGGGCAGCTCGTCGACGAAGTCGACCGAGCGAGGCACCTTGTAGCGGGCGAGCCGCTCGCGACCGAACGCGAGGATCTCGTCGGCGAGCGGGCCGGCAGGTTCGCGCCCCGGCACGAGCTCGATCACCGCCTTCACGCTCTCGCCCCACTCGTCGTCCGGCACCCCGAAGACCGCCACGTCCGCGACGGCCGCGTGCTCGGCCAGGACCTGCTCGATCTCGACGGGGTAGATGTTCACGCCCCCGGAGATGATCATGTTGCTCTTGCGGTCGGCCAGGAAGACCCAGCCGTCCTCGTCCACCGAGCCCACGTCGCCCAGCGTGAAGACTCCCGGCTCGAGGTACGCGCCCGCGGTCTTCTCGGGGTCGTGGTGGTACTCGAATACGACGTCCTGCGTCTTGTGCCGACAGTACAGGTCGCCGACCCGGCCCGGGGGGAGCCGCGTCCCCGCATCATCGACCGCGAAAACCTCGAACGCCGGCAGCGCGCGCCCGACGGTCCCGGTGTGCGCGAGCCACTCGGTCGATCCGACGAGCGTGTTCACGCCGCCTTCCGTTCCTCCCCAGTACTCGACCAGAATCGGTCCCCACCAATCGATCATGCGCCGCTTCACGGCGACGGAGACCGGTGCGGCTCCGTGCATGCAGAGATCGAGCCGCGGCGCGACGAACGCGGCGCGCTCCTCGTCGGGTAGGCGCAAGAGGCGGACGAACATCGTCGGCACGAGGTGCGTGTGAGCGATCTCACGCTCCCGGAGCACGCGCAGCGCCTCACGCTCGTCCCACCTGGGAAGCACGTGCACCGGAGCGCCGTTCGCCATGTCGTAGACCGCGAACATGAGCGGTGCCGCATGGTACAGCGGTCCGGTCACGAGGTGCGGCCCCCGCCCGTCGAGGCCGACGTTGTGCCCGTACGCCTCCTGATGGGCGAACGTGGCGCCCAGGCTGCTCGGACGCGTGCGTTTGACGCCCTTGGGCCGGCCGGTCGTCCCGCTCGTGTAGATCATGTTGCCGCCGGCGGGCCCATCCAGATCGAAGGGCTCGTCGGAGACCGACGCGAGCGCGCGGTCCAGATCCTCGCCGACGGAGACGACGCGGCACCCCGGATGAAGCGCGGCGACGCGGCGTGCGGTGGCCTCGTGAACGTCGTCGACGAAGAGGACCCGCGCCCCGGAGTCGCCAACGGTGTAGTCGACCTCGTCGGGCGCGAGATGCCAATTGATCGGGGTGATCCAGGAACCGGCCACGATCGACGCGACGATCAGCTCGATTCCCTCCACCCGATTCCCGATCAGCGTCGCGACGTGCTCGTCGGGAGCGACGCCGAGCTCGTCGCGAATCAAATGCGCGAGCCGCACGACCCGATCGGCCAACTCGGCCCAGGTCCGCTCCCGTGTGCCGTCGGAGAGCGCCAGCCCCCGCGGGTCGCGGCGTGCGTGGTCGAAGATCATCCCAAAGCCGCTACCAGAGCGGACACGCGCGGGCATTCGATGCACGGTCCGCAATTTCGGCCGGGCCGGCCGTCGGGTATACCCAGCCCGTGACCGCACCCGCCGCCTTCGACCTGGACTCCGCCCTCACCCGTCTCGGCTACGAGAGCTTCCGTCCCGGGCAACGCGAGGCGATCGAGACGGTCCTGGAGACCGGGCGGCTCCTGCTGGTCGCACCGACCGGCGGGGGAAAGAGCCTGGTGTACCAGCTGCCCGCGACGATGCTGCCCGGAACGACGCTCGTCGTCTCGCCGCTGATCGCGCTCATGAACGATCAGGTCCGCCAGCTGGAGGAGCGCGGTGTCGCGGCGACGTACCTCGCCTCCACCGTCGAAGCCTCGGAGTCGTCGCGGCGCCTCGCGGCCATCGCGCGAGGGGAGTACAAGCTCGTCTACGTCGCCCCCGAGCGGCTCGCTCTCCCCTGGTTTCAGGAGCTCCTGGAGAAGATCGACTGCCCGATGGTGGTCGTCGACGAGGCGCACTGCATCAGCGAGTGGGGCCACGACTTCCGGCCGGAGTACATGGAGATCGGCTCGGTGCTCCCCAGGCTCGGCTCGTCCCGGGTCATGGCCTGCACCGCGACGGCGACGCCTCTGGTCCGGGACGAGATCCTGAGCCGGCTGGGCCTCCCCGCCGACACGCCGCAGCTGCTGCGGGGCTTCGCGCGTCCGAACCTTCGGCTGCGTGCGCAGGAGCTGGTCGGAAAGAAGGAGCGCCACCTTCACGTCGACGCGCTCCTCGCCGAGGCGCTCGGAACCCCGAACGCGCCGCGCGGCGCCGCGATCGTGTACGCGCCCACCCGGAAGGAGACCGAGGCGGAAGCCCAGCGCCTCGCCACGGCGGGATGGAGGGCCGACGGATACCACGCCGGGCGCGGACGCGTGGAGCGCGAATCCGTGCAGAACCGATTCATGGACGGCGAGCTCGACGTCGTCGTCGCGACGAACGCCTTCGGAATGGGGATCGATCGGGCGGACGTCCGTGCGGTCGTCCACCTGGCCCCGCCGGGCTCGATCGAGGCGTACTATCAGGAGGTCGGCCGCGCCGGGCGCGATGGCGAGGACGCGTGGGGCCTTCTCCTGCTCCCGAGCGACGACCCGCCGCGCCGACGACGACTGCTCGAGATGGACGGCGACGGCGGCACCGTGGCGCCCGAGATCGTACGACACAAGTGGGAGCTCTATCTCGAGCTCCTGACGTGGGCGCAGGGCGGGAGCTGCCGTCACGACGCCATCCTTCGCTACTTCGGCGACGAAGCCGAGACCCTGGCCGGCTGCGGCAAGTGCGACGTCTGCACGGAGCTGGTCGTTGCCGACGAGCGGAGCGAGGGCGAGCGAAGCGAGATCGTGCGCAAGATCCTCTCGGCGATCGCACGCGTCTCGGGGCGCTTCGGGGTGCGCGCCGCGGTGAACCTCCTGCGCGGCGTCAAGGACGACCGCCTCGAACGCTCGGGGCTGTCGGAGGTGAAGACGTTCGGGATTCTCTCGGAGCATTCGGACGAATGGCTGATGCGGGCGGTGAACCGCTGCGTGACGGCCGGCTGGGTCGGCTTCCGGGGCGAGGACCGGCCTCTCGTCGTCCTGACCGTGGCGGGAAAAGAAGTGATGATGGGAGAGAGGGCGGCTCGAATCCTCCTGCCGCCTCCGCGCTCGGCCGCCTCCTTCGGCTCGTCGGGCGGCCGCAATCGCCGACGGGGTGCGGCCCCCGAGAGCCAGCAACCCCTCGACGCGATCGGCGAGCGGCTGTTCGAGGCCCTGCGCGCGTGGCGCCAGGAGACGGCCCGCGACGAGGGCGTGCCCGCGTACGTCGTGGCCCACGATCGCACTCTCCGCGAGATCGCGGTCGCACGTCCCCGAAACGACGCGGAGCTGGCGCTGGTGTGGGGGTTGGGACCGGCCAAACGCGAGCGGTTCGGCGAGGGCATGCTGCGCGTGGTCGCGGAAGCCGCGCCGGGGGCGGTCGAAACACCGTGACGGGGGCGACCCGCGGCCGTGATGTGCCGCGTTGGCAAAAGCGGGCTTGATGAACGGCGGCCAAGCCTCGTAGAAGGCCCCATGGTCACTCCCACCACACGCCGCCGCGGGTAGTCCGTTGCGTCGCAGCCGAATCTCTCGACGGGCCGTACTCCGGAGGCTTGCCGGATCCGCCCTGCTGGCGCTCGGCGCCTCGACCGTGAGCCGCGCGGACGAGCTCGGCTGCGAGGACGGGAGTCCCCTCAGCCCCCGGGATCAGATCCGGCGCAAGTCGCTCGCGTACGTCCCGACCTCGCCCGACGGCTCGAGCGCGAGCTGTTCGAACTGCCGCTTCTATCGTGCCGGCTCCCTCCACCGATGCGGGAGCTGTGCGGTCGTCCCGGGGCCGATCCATCCCGCGGGAAGCTGTCGGCTCTTCGCCGAGTCGTGACCATCCGCGCGTGCGCACGCAGCGTCCGGGCCTGCCTCCGCCCGAGCATGTCCCCGCCCCGCCAACGCCGCGATCACCCATCGGCCCGCGTCTTCGCGGCTCTCGCAGCTTCCGTCGTCGTGGGTGCGGGCTGCGCTGCGGTCGTGCCGTCGGTCCCGCCGCCATCGGCGGGCGCACGCGCCTCCGTGCGCGATCGGATCGAAGCGCTCTCGCCATCGGCGAACCTCGGCCACCGCGGCGTGGGCAGGTCACGCGCCGCGAACCCCTTCCCGGAGAACTCTCGCTCGTCGTTCCGCGCCGCGATCGATCAGGGGGCCGATGGAGTCGAGCTCGACGTCGAGCTGACGCGCGACGGCGCACTGGTCGCGATGCACGACGACACCCTCGATCGAACGACCACGTGCGGCGGATGCGTGAGCACGAAGACGCTCGCGGAGATTCGCGCGTGTCGTCTTCGCCGCGGCGACGGCCGTCCGACGGACGAGCGGCCGCCCACCCTCGCCGAGTCCTTCGCCGCGATCCCCGACGACGCGGTCGTGAACGTCGAGCTCAAGGTCTTCGGGCCCGAGTGTCGAACCGAGACCACCGGCCCGCGCGCGCTCGCACACGCGGCGGTCGAACGCGTCCGCGAGCTCGGCGTGGGCCATCGCACGATCTTCTCGAGCTTCGACCCGGCCGCCGTCGCGGCCGTACGAGCGGAGAGCGACTTCTACACCGCACTCCTCCTCGATCGAGGGGCGAGCGTCGCCGGGGCGTGGCCGGCCGCCATCGAGCTGGCCCACGCGTCCGACCTCGACGCGATCCATCCGTCCTTCGCGATCCCGGCCGCGGGTGTTCGCGCGGCCCGCGCCGCGGGACTCCACGTGAACGTCTGGACGATCAACCGGAGAAAGCACATGAAGCGAGCTCTCGACCATGGAGTGACCGCAATCATCACCGACGAGCCGGCGACGCTCGTCGGAGTCCTGGAGGGTCGACCATGAGCTTCGGCGTCGACCGCTTCGCGCTCGAGTACTGGGCCCTCGCCGCGGTGCTCCTGTTCGCGAAGATGTTCGTCAACTCGGGCGTGCAGGGCTGGACGCGGATCCGGAACAAGGCCTTCGTGCATCCGGAAGATGCCGCGTTCTTCGGCGGCGTCCAGCCCAGAGAGCGCGAGCTTCCCCTCGTCGAGACCGCCGCCGACGCTTGGCGAAACGACCTCGAGAACATCCCGATCTTCCTGTTCCTGTCTCTCGGAGCCGTGCTCCTCGGTGGGACGAGCTTCTGGGTGGGTGGCTACTGCGCAGTCTTCGTGCTGGCGCGAGCCCTTCACACCGCCTTCTACTTCGCCCACCGGCAGCCCCACCGGAACCTCGCGTATCAGCTCGGCCTGTTCGCCACGATCGCGACGGCGATCCACGTCGTCTCGCTGCTCTGAGTCTTCCGAACGAGGATCCCTCATGAAGCTCTACATGTTCCCCGTCGCACCGAACCCGACCAAGGTCCGGCTGTACCTCGCCGAGAAGAAGCACGCCGGGCGCGAGCTGCCGGTGGAGGAGGTCGTCGTGGATCTCCGCGAGGGCGAACAGCGCTCCCCCGAACACCTCGCGCGCAACCCCTTCGGCCGCCTGCCCGTACTCGAGCTCGACGACGGCACATGCCTGATCGAGTCGCTACCGATGATCTCCTACCTCGAAGAGCTGCATCCCGAGCCCCCGCTGATCGGCGCGACCGCGCTGGAGCGCGCCCAGACGCTGACGATCGAGCGCATCGCGGACACCGGCGTTCTGCTCCCGATCGCCCGGATCGTCCACGCGACGGACTCCCCTCTCGGCCTCCCTCCGAACCCCGAGCTCGCCGCCGTCTTCCGCGAGTCGCTCGTCAGACCGTGCCAGGTCCTGAACGATCGACTCTCGGACGGCCGCCCCTTCCTGATGGGAGACCACGTCACGGTCGCCGACTGCACCCTCGCCGCCGGCCTCCAGATGGGCCGGTTCAAGAACGTCGAACCCGACCCCACCCTCGACCACCTGGCCCGCTGGAACGCCACCTACCGCCAGCGCGACGCCGCGAAAGAGGTGCTACTCGTCTGACACCGATGGGGACGTTCGTTACCTTTCCGCAGCTGTTACCTTTCGGCGCGAAAAGGTAACGCTTGGCGAAAACGTAACGAACGTCCCCACCGAGCGCTGCGGGGAACGGGCATTCGGTGGTCCGTGCCGTTCGCGCGCCTGCCCCGGGGTGCGCCTCGACGCGAGGCACGGCGACCGGCGAAGTCCTCGTCTTGCACGGGAACCTCGGGTACTGTCGGGCGATGTCGGCAGTCCCGGGCGCGGTGTGGCTCTGGCTCTCGGTCGCGATCTTCGCGGCGTCGAACTCGGTCGTCCACGTCCTCACCGATCTGGGCGAGGGCCACCTGATCCACGGACGCAACCCGATCACCTTCTGCAACCTCCTCGCAGCCGGGAACGCCTGCGCGTCTCTCGCGCTGATCGCGGTCTTCCACCGGCAGTGGACCCGCGAGAACCTCGCGTGCGTCTCCGGAGAGGATTGGGTCGCGATGCTGGCGCTGGCCGGGCTGACGACCGCACTCGCGCCGGCGCTCTACTTCATCGCCCTCGAGCGCACCATGGTGACGAGCGTCGTCCTGATCGCGCAGCTCGAGCCCCCGCTCACTCTGGCCCTCTCGTTCCTCGTCCTCGGCGAGCGGATCCGGCCCATGGCGGCGTTCGGTGCGGCCGTCGCGCTCCTGGGCGTCGTGCTCACGATCGTGCTCCAGCCGAGCGAAGGCGGCTTGATGTTGGGCCGCGGGGAACTCGCCGCGGCGGGCGCCGCAGCGTCGTATGCGGTGTCGACCGTGATCGCCCGCCCGCGGCTCGCGCGCATCCCGACCGGGATCTTCTCCGTCTTCCGGAACGTGGTGGGCACGGTGACCTTCGCGCTGATCGCGATCTACCTCTACGGCGCCGAACATTTCGCCGACATCGGCTCCCGCTTCTTGTGGCAATGGATGCTCGTGTACGGCGGTGTCGTCATCGTCGGCGGGCAGCTTGCCTGGTTCCGCGGCCTGCGGAGCGCCCAGGCCGTCGACGTCTCTCTCGCGACGTCGGCGGCGCCGGTCGCGGGCGTGCTCGCCGCCTACCTCATCCTCGGCGAGGAGCCCTCGTGGGCGCAGTACACCGGCGGGGCGGTGCTGATGGTCGGAATCGCGATCGGCCTGATGGCCGAGCGCGGCTCGGCCGAGGCGAAGGAAGCGACACCCGCCACGCCGCTGTCGGCCGACCGGGCGCTTCAGTCCGAGTCCGGCACGGGCTTCAAGGGGGTGTAGGATCGCCGACGGCGCAGGAGCACGCGGCGTCCTCCTCCGGGCACCGAAGGCCGTTGCCTGCGAGGTCACAGACCTGGAGTCGCTCCGCCACCGCGGGCCACCACGTGGGCACGGTTCCCGAGAGCTCGTTGTGGTCGAGTCGCAGGATCTGGAGGTTCCCGAGCCGTTCGAGCCCCGGCGGAAGAGGGCCCGAGAAGCGGTTGTGCTCGGCGCGCAGGGTCACGAGCTGCCCGAGCTTCCCGAGACTCGCGGGAAGCGGCCCCTCGAAGCGGTTGTGGCCGACGAAGAGATACCGAAGCTCGCCCAGACCGCCGATTCCCGCCGGAAGGACGCCCGAGAGCTGGTTGCGGTGGAGGTAGAGATCGGTCAGGTGCGACAGACGGAACAACGAAGCAGGAAGCGGTCCCGAGAGCTCGTTGCGGTCCAACCGAAGCTTCTCGAGTTTCTCACAGCCGCCGATCGCGGACGGGATCGCGCCCGACAAGCGGTTCACGTGCAGGTCGAGCCACCGCAGCTCATCGAGCTTTCCGATCGAAGCCGGGATCTCGCCCTCCAGCTCGTTCGCCTTGAGCCATACGTTCTCCAACGCGTCGCACTCGCCGATCGAGTCCGGAATGCGGCCCGAGATGCGGTTGAAGCTGAAGTACATCGTATGGAGATGCTTCAGGTCGCAGATCGACTCCGGGAGGGGGCCGGCGAGATCGTTGTCGAACAGCTGGAGCTCCACGACGCGCCCCTGGTCGTCGCACTCGACCCCATGCCACTCGCAATGCGGAACGGTCGCCGAGAGCCAGAAGTCGGACTTCACCCAGTCGGGGCCGCCCGTCGATCGGTAGAAGTCGACGAGAGCCTCTCGCTCGACGTCGTCCGATGCGCACGCGACGCACGGAACGAGCAAGACGATCGCGAGAGCCCACCGGAGTACGCGCACGCGCCACCGCTACACCCGGTGCAGCGCTGTCGCAATTCCATCCTCGGTTCGTTTGCCGGATGGCCCCCCCGTCGGCTCAAATGCGACGGAGTCACGAGGAGGACGACATGGCCGATCTGATCCGAACCGTTTTCGCGAAGCTCACGGAGCTCGAGTGGGTCGCGATTCTCGTCGTCCGCCTCTCGGTCGGGACCGAGTTCCTCATCGCCGGCTTCGGGAAGCTCGGCGATCTCGAGAAGTTTACGAGGTATTTCGCCGAGCTCGGCATCCCGGCTCCCGGGATCCAGGCCCCCTTCGTCGCGACCCTCGAGTTCGCGGGCGGCATCGGACTCATCCTCGGGCTCGGCACGCGCTTCTTCGCGGCGCCACTCGCGATCACGATGATCGTCGCCATTCTCACCGCGACCGAGCTCTCGACCCTCGGGAACTTCCTCTACCTGAGCGAGTGGAACCTGTTCCTGCTCCTCGCGTGGCTCGGCTTCTCGGGCCCCGGTCGCGCGAGCCTCGATCATCGGATCGACGCGCGAACGTCCGCGTGATCCGGCCTCGGGCCGGCGCCATCGGCGAGGTGCTCGAGGCGCGGTCCGGAACGGCCGCGTCATGCCGGATTCGTGGAGCTCACTCCGCTGGCTCCCGCAATCGATCGTGGTAAGGAATCCGCATGCTCGAGCTTCATCACAACGCCGCGTCCACCTGCTCCCAGAAGGTCCGCTTCGTATTGGCGGAGAAGGGGCTCGACTACGTCTCCCACGAGATCGACCTGATCGCCGGAGGCCAGCACGATCCCGAGTACGTCAAGCTCAATCCGAACCACGTCGTGCCGACGATCGTGCACGACGGCAAGGTCATCATCGAGTCGACGCTCATCAACGAGTACCTCGACGATGCCTTTCCGGAGCCCCCCCTTCGGCCCGAAGATCCCGTCGCTCGGCACGCGATGCGGATGTGGACCAAGCGAATCGACGACAAGGTCCATCCCATGGCCGGCGTCATCACGTTCGGGATCGGCGCACGTCCCCTCCTGATCGCGCAGGGGCAGGAAGCGATCGACGAAGCGCTCGCGAAGATCCCCAACGAGGCCCAGCGAGCACGCCGCAAGAGCGTCATCGAGCACGGAGTGAAGGCTCCCGAGATGAAGACCGCGATCCATGCGTTCGTCGACATGGTGAACGACATGGAGACGTCCCTCGCGAATGGCCCCTGGCTCTGCGGTGAGCACCCGAGCCTCGCCGATGCCTGCGCCTTCCCCTACGTGATGCGGATGGACCACCTCGCCATGGATCCGCTCTTCGCGCCCGACATGCGGCCCCGTGTACGCGATTGGTACGCCCGCATCCGGGCGCTGCCGTCGTTCGACGCGGCGGTGACCCAGCTGCTGCCCGAGTTCGTCATCGAGATGTTCCGCAGCAACGGGGCCGAGGTCTGGGACGACGTGAAGGCGCTCGCCGCACGACGCGCCTGAGCCCGGGACCGCAAGACGGCTGAATGAGCCGCGCCCGGGCTCTCGCTCGTCTCGCCCCCTGAAACTCATTTTGCACCCAGACCTAACAAAAGTTGTTTACACAGCTTCGCGAAGCTCCTACCCTTCCTCCGTGGGCGACACCGGAGACCGGGGGCCGGCGCGCCCGAAGGAGAAGGGAGAAGCCATGAAGAAGCTGACGACGATTCTGGGAGCCCTGGCGGTGGCCGGGATGATTCTGGCGCAGGCGCCCGTGGGGCAAGCACAGGTGCGGGACGCCCGCCCGGACGTGGCGGTCGACAACCCGGAGCGCTTCGCCGAGGGCTGCATCGCCCGGGCCGAGAAGAAGACGCACGCGTGTGCGCGTGCGGTCGTGAAGACGGCGAAGCGCTGCGTGCGGGTCGTGAACCGGCTGGTCGAGGCCGGCCGGCTCGAGCGGGCCGAGCGCGTCGCGGCGAAGTGCCGCGAGCGCATCACCGAGAAGGCACGCCGCTGCACCGAGAACATCGAGAAGCACTGCGTCCGGTGCGTCACGTACCTCGACGACATCGGAGAACCCGGCCTCGCCGAGCGTGTGAAGGAGGCCTGCTCCAACTTGATCGACGACCTGGTCGACCTCGTAGAGCGTGCCTTGAACGCCATCGCCGACGCCCTCGCGGGCGGCCCGGGCGAGCTCGACGACAGCCTCTAGGCCGTCGCCGCAGGTCCGATCCCGGGGGACGGGCGTCCCGTCCGCCCCCCGACCGA
This sequence comes from bacterium, assembly GCA_030430245.1. GTDB lineage: Bacteria > Desulfobacterota > Binatia > UBA12015 > UBA12015 > VGTG01. The sequence goes on from JAUIFY010000026.1 coordinate 27,402, forward strand.
AGGGAAGCGGAGGCCGGGCGGGCACGTCGTCCGCCCGGCCCCTCTTGCCTATCCCCCCTCGCCCCCGCCATAACCGGCGCATGGCGGACAACCCGATCGCGACCCGAGCACACGAATGGCTCGCCCAGAGCGTCGGCACTTGGGACGTGCAAGGGCTCTACTACTTCGGCCCCGGGCAGGATCCGGTCGATGCATCCGGCACCGAGGTCGTCGAGATGATGGGCCCGTTCTGGCAGCGCGGACTGCTCGAGATCGAGCTCTTCGATTCGAAGATCGAGGGCGTGACGTACATCGGATTCGACCCGCTCCGTCAGGTCTTCGTCTCGACGTGGATCGACACCGCAAACCCGTACCTCTACCGCTACGAGGGAAGCTACGACGAGGCGACGCGGCTTCTCTCCCTGAGCGGCCTGAACACCGATCCCTCGAGCGGAAAGCCCGCGCAGTACCGAAGCCTCGCCGGCTACGACCTCCCGCACGAGCGGAGCCTGAGCCTCTCGATCGAAGTCCCGGGCCGCGACGAGTCCGAGATCCTCAGCTACGAGTTCAAGCGCCGCTGACGGCGACGGCGACGGCACAAGGCCCTCTTGGGGGCGGTCTTCTCGAAATCGCCAGGGGTGACTTCCACGGCCCGCTAGGCGTCGGTGAGCTTGTAGCGGATCGGCAGGTGCTTCACGCCGCCGACGAGGGCGGATTCGAGGCGGTCGACCGGGCCGGCGAGCTCGATCTCGTCGAGGCGCGGCAGCAGGTAGCGGTAGGCGAACTCCAACTCGAGACGGGCGACGTGGGCACCGAGGCAGAAGTGCTCGCCGACGCCGAAGGCGAGGTGGCGATTCGGATAGCGGTCGACGCGGAACTCGAACGGATCGTCGAACACGTCCTCGTCGCGGTTCGCCGACGGGTAGAAGAGCGCGAGGTGCTGCCCCTCCTCGATCTTGCGGCCGGCGAGCTCGGTGTCCTGACTCGCCGTGCGGCAGAAGTGGATGATGGGGCTCGTCCACCGGAGGATCTCTTCGACGCCTTTCGAGAGCAGATCGGGCTCTTTCTGCAGCTTGCGAAGCTGGTTCTGGTGCTCGATCAGGGCGAGCATGCCTCCGCTCGTCGCGTTGCGGGTCGTCTCGTTGCCGGCGATCACGATGATGAGGCACCACGTGAGCACGTCCATCTCGGGGATCGGCTCGCCGTTCACCTCCATCTGCGCGAAGAACGTCGTGAGATCCTCTTGCGGATTCTTCCGGCGCTCCGCGACGAGTCCGGTGAAGTAGCCGAAGAGCTCCGCCATGGCGGCGAGCGCGGTCTCGCTTCCCGTCTTCCCTTCGTCGCGGAACTCGGGATCGTTCGCTCCGATGGTGCGGTTCGTCCAATCGAACAGCAGCTTCCAGTCCTCGCGCGGCACGCCGAGAAGCCAGGCGATCACCGCGATCGGAAGCGGGGCCGCCACCTTCTCGACGAAGTCGCACTCTCCCTCGTTGCCCTCGGCGAGGAGCGAGTCGATGATCTCCTTCGCCAGCGCCTCGATGTCGCCGTGGAGCTTTCGCAGGCGCCCCGGCGTGAACCGCTTGCTCGCGAGCTTGCGGTAGTCGGTGTGCTTCGGCGGATCCATCTGGATCAGAGTCGGCGGGAACTCGGAGTCGTCCTCCTGCTCGTTGCCGAGCACGAGCCGGGGAGCGTTCAGGAAGAGGTCGGGCCGGCGCCCCACCGTCTGGATCTCCTCCGCCTTGGTGACCGCCCAGAACGACGGACCGATTGGATTCTCGTACCAGTGGACCGGATCCTCGCGCCGGAGCTCGGTCCAGATCGGATGCGGGTACCCCATCTTGGCGTAGTCGGGCCCCGAGATGAGATTGAAGGTGTCGCGGGAAATCGTGTCGGCCATGGAGGCACGGTAGTCCAGCTTCATCTGCATGACCAGTGTGGCGCCGAGCCGGGTGCTTTGGGTAGGAAGAAGCGTGCGCGAGGGCTTCCAGAACCCGAGCGACGACCGCATCCGCGAGATCCTGGGCACGCCACGGTCCGTCGCGGTCGTCGGCTGCTCCCCCGACCCCGCCCGCGACAGCCATCGGATCGCACGGCTCCTCCGAGAACGCGGGCACCGCATCCATCCGGTGCACCCGGCGGGCGGGATCATCCTCGGCCAGACCGTGCACACCTCGCTCCGCGACATCCCCGACCCCGTCGACATGGTCGACGTCTTCCGCCGACCGGAGGCGATCGACGCCATCGTGGGCGACGCGATCGAGATCGGCGCACGCATCCTCTGGCTGCAGCTGGGCGTCGTGAACGAGAGCGCGGCGTCGAGAGCCGGCGCGGCCGGCATCACGGTCGTGATGGACCGCTGTCCCGCGATCGAGTATCGCCGATTGTTCCCCCCACCTTCCGTGTAGAGAACAGAGAGGTTGCGCATGGCCACGGTTCGAATCCCGCTCGCGCGCGCTCTCGTCGGCGTCGCCTTCCTGATCCTGGGCTGCGACCCCGGACGATCGCACTGGGACGCTCCGATCGAGGGCGGCCCGCGGTCGGCGAGCCACGTCGCGTCGCAGGAGCGCGACCGACGCGAGACGGGCCAGGCGCTCGCGACCGACTCGGTGGTCCGCGGACCGGCGACCGCGGACGACGAGAAGGTCGTCTTGTTCGGCGACCTCCACGTGCACACGACATACTCGTTCGATGCCTATCTGTTCTCGCTGCCGCTCATGGGCGGCGAGGGAGCGCACCCGCCGAACGATGCGTGCGACTTCGCGCGCTACTGCGCGGACCTCGACTTCTATGCATTGACCGATCACGCGGAGTCTCTCGTGCAGGAGACGTGGGAGGACGTGAAGGAGAGCGTCCGGCAGTGCAACGCCGTCGCGGGCGACCCCGCGGATCCGGACGTCGTCGCGTTCACCGGCTTCGAGTGGAGCCAGGCCGGCACCACCCCGGAAGACCACTATGGGCATCGTTGCGTCTTCTTCCGCGACACCGCCGACGACGAGCTTCCGACCCGGCCCATCGGCGCCCGCAGCGACGACGGCATCCTGGCGTCGGCCCGCGACAACATCGGATTCATGCGGATCGCCACGCCGTGGAACTGGCAGGTCTACAGCGACTACATGCGCTTCGTCACGCGCATCGTCGACGCCCCCCGGTGCGCAGAAGGCGTCCCGGTTCGCGACAACCCGGCGAGCTGCCGGGAGTTCGCCCTCACGCCGGCCGTCCTGCGCGAGAAGCTGGACGACTGGAGCTACGACGCACTCGTGATCCCCCATGGAACCGCCTGGGGCATGTACACCCCCGCGACGACCACGATCGACAAGCATCTCGACCCGGCGCAGTTCGACGCAGAACGCCAGCTCCTGGTCGAGATCATGTCGGGGCATGGCAACTCGGAGGAGTACCGCTCGTGGCGCGAGTGGCACGTCGATGGCGAGGGCAATCGCGTCTGCCCCGAACCGACGACGGATTACCTCCCGTGCTGCTGGCAGGCCGGCGAGATCATGCGATCGCGCTGCGGCGACCTCGCGCCCGAGGAGTGCGAGCGACGGGTCGAGCTCGCTCGGCGGTACGCCACCGAGGCCTACGTTCGACCGCAGCAGGTCTTTCCCGACGCACCGATCGAGGCCTGGCTCGATTGCGGCCAATGCCGCGACTGCTTCAAGCCCTCGTTCGCCTATCGTCCGCTCGAGTCGATCCAGTACGGGATGACCCTGACCCGGGACGACGCACGCGGACCCGACGGGAAGCCGCTCCGCTTCCGCTACGGGTTCATCGGGTCGAGCGACGGCCACTCCGGCCGCCCGGGCACCGGTTACAAGCCCGTCGAGCGAGGCATGATGACCGATGCCACCGGGACGCCGAACACGATTGCACTCCTGGCGCAGGAGTTCATGGGCCAGATGGAAGATCCCCAGATGCCGCTGCGGCCGGAATCGGGTCGCATCCGTCTGACCGGAAACGATCTCCGCGTCTCGAACTTCCTCTATCCGGGCGGGATCGCCGCCGTACACTCGTCGGGTCGGAGCCGAGAGGAGATCTGGGACGCGATGCAGCGCCGCGAGGTCTACGGCACGAGCGGCCCGCGCATCCTCCTCTGGTTCGACCTCCTCGACGGAGGCAACCGCCACCCGATGGGCTCCGAGATCGTTCGAACCGACACGCCTCGGTTCCAGGTACGCGCCGCCGGCGCCCCGGTGCAGAGGCCAGGCTGTGCCGACTGGGTGCACGAGGGGCTCTCCCCCGAGCGCATCGACCGACTCTGTCGCAACGAGTGCAACAACCCGAGTGACGTACGTCACCCGATCGATGCGATCGAAGTCATCCGCATCCGCACCCGCGCGGCCGACGGAGAGCACATCGAGCAGCTGATCGAGGACCCGTGGAGGAGGATCGAGTGCCCCCTGGACCCGGCCGGGTGCGTCGTCGAGTTCGAGGACCCCGAGTTCGCGACCGACGGACGCGACACGCTCTACTACGTGCGCGCGCTGCAGGAGCCGACCGAGGAGATCAACGGGGCGCAGCTCGGCACGACGTTCGACGATCGGGGGCGCGCGACGGCCATCCACTGGTGCGATCCCTCGGACGACTGCCTCGCACCGAGCCAGGAGCGCGCGTGGTCCTCTCCGATCTTCGTCGACTACGGCCCGCCGGAACCGCGTTCGGAATCGGGCCCACCACACTGACCCCGGGCCGCGAACAGTCGTTCGACGAAACCACTTGTACCGCTTGCCCGATCGCGCGACTCTTCGGATCAACGGCTGGGATTCCGAATGGATCGAGTCGGAACGTCGCCTTCGAGTCGGCGGACCGACACGCACCCGGGGATCCCGTGTGGTGCCCCGGATCCGGGGGGACCGGGGCACCGCACAGCCTCCGCCCTTCCGTGAGACGCGAGCGGCGGGCGACCGGGATCGATCGGATCAGGCGCTCGCCGCCGCGCTCGGCCGCGCGGCCACGCGATCCTTCCACGCGACGAGCCACTCGTTCTTCGCGTCGACGGGCTGACCCACCTGTGCTCCGAAGTCGACGAACGCGAAGAGGAAGACGTCGGCGAGAGTGAAGCGCGAGCCTGCGATCCAGTCGCGACCGGCCATCAGTCCCTCGAGCCACGCGAGCCCCTCCTGGCCGAGCGCCTTCAAGTCGTCGGACGCATGCGGGATGAGCGTCATCCGTCCCCGGAAGAGCCCCTGCCCCTCTCCGTAGCGGAAGCCGTTCACCATCGGCTCGACGATGTTCAGATCGATGCGACGAACCCACATCCGCGTTTCCGCTCGCTCCTCGGGCGTCGTGCCGATGAGCGACGGCGACGGATGCTTCTCCTCCAGGTACTCACAGATGGGGATGATCTCCGAGAGATGGCGGCCGTCGTCGAGCTCGAGGCACGGCAGACGTCCATCCGGGTTCTTCTTCTTGTACTCGGCCTGACGGTTCTCCCCCGCCATCAAGTCCACTTCGACGAGCGGCATCTCGATGCCCTTCTCCGCCATGAACATGCGAACCACGCGCGGGTTCGGGCCGATGCTCGTGTGTAGCTTCATTCCTTGCTCCTCCCTATCGGGCATGGGTGGCGTTCGCCGGTGTGCCTATCACCGGGCCCACGGAGGCGCGACCGCGAGCGCCGCTTGACCCGGGCGGCGCGACGGGCGACGTCTCAGCGTGGCCGCGCAACAGCCGGAGAACCAACCGACCGACGGACGCGGCTTCGACATCGCCGACACGGTCGCGCTGCTCGCACTCGTGGGCGGCGCGTTCCTCATCCGCGTGGGCCCCATCGATCGCACGAGCATCTGGTGGGACGAGCTCGTCCATCTCCAAACGGCCTCGAAGGGCGGCCTCCTCTCCGTGTTCCAGGCCGTGAAGCTCGGCATCCCCCCCGGCTTCGGCAACGCCGGCGCCGTCCCGCTCGACTACATGCTCTTGAACGGGTGGCTCCGACTCGCCCCGACGCCGCCGGTCGATGCGATGGAAGGTTTCCTTCGTGCGCCGGCGCTCGCGTGGAGCGTCCTCACCGTCGCCGCGACCTACCTCTACGGCCGCCGCTTCTTCGATCGCGGCCTCGCGCTCGACGCGGCGACGATCCTCGCCCTCTCGGTGTCCCACTCCCTCTATGCGGCCGAGATCCGCAACTACTCCCTGTTCGCGCTGATGACCGTCGTGAACCTCTACGCATTCTCGGCCCTGGTCTACCGTCGCCGCTCGCTCGCCACCTGGGGCACGTACACGTTCGTCGCGTTGATCTACTTCGCCACCGGCTTCATGTCGCTTCTGGTCACGCTCGGACAGTACGTCGTGTTGGCCGTACTACTCCTCGTCGACGCATGGAGAGGCCCGAGCGCTCGCCGACGCAGTGACGTGGGTGCGCGCGCGCCGGGTCGACGCCGCGATCGAGGCGCTGCGCGGGGTGGATCCGACCTCGGGCGACGCCGACGGGCTGACGTCTCTGCTCCGCCTCGACG
>JAUIFY010000351.1 GCA_030430245.1 bacterium
TCGGTCCTCCGGAGTGTCCGCTCCGGCGGACACGGGCATCCATGCCACAGGACGGTGAACGGGCAGGACCACCGACAGACCGATCTCGTCGGCGCCCCGCAGACACAGTCGCGTCACCAGTACGTCGGCACGGGAGGCGAGGCCATCGATTCGACCGGGGCCGCCTGCCGGGAGCAGTGAGACAGGCGAGAAAAGTTGCGGGGGTAGGATTTGAACCTACGACCTTCGGGTTATGAGCCCGACGAGCTACCGGACTGCTCCACCCCGCGCGATTTTGTTAACGAGCGCGTCGGGAGCTGTCAACGGAGTCGGACGAAACCGGCGGAAAAGCCGGAAGCGATCCCGAGCCGGGGCGCGAACAGGCCGGGCGCCCGAAGACTACCGGCGGCCGCCGCCCCAGCCGCCACGCGGGCCGGGCGCGCCGATCGGCTCGATCTTCGGCAAGACCCACGGCATGTAGGGCGGTCCTGCGTCGAGGATGCGCTTCTTTCCGCGCTTCAGGCGCTCGCGCAGCTTGTTGCGTGCGACGCCTCCATCGTGGGCTTCCTCGACCTCCTCGCTCGGGATCTCGACGACCGTCTCGCCTTGCGCGAGTCGGAGGTTGATCCGAACCTTGTCGTCCTTCGACGACAGGGGTTCCCACGCGATCTTCTTGTCGATCGAGCGGATCACGGAACGGAGGAGCTCCTGGTCTTCTTGAGCCATGGCGCGCTGTTAGCCGATGCTCCGGCGGATCTCAACGGGAGCCCCGCGAAGGGAGGGATTTACGTTGCGAAAATCGAACGAATCGATGATAAGCGGATGCGCTCTGCTGTGAGGTCTGGCATGTTTTCCGGGAGGCGCCATCCATGACGACATCCGAGCCCACCGTCCTCGTCGTCGACGACGACCCGGAGATCCGCCAGAGCGTGATGGACATCCTGCGGCGTGCGGGCTGTCGCGTCGTGGAGGCCGCCGACGGCGCGGCGGCGATCGCGGCTGCGGTCGCGGTGAAGCCGGACCTCGTGTTTCTCGACATGACCATGCCGGGCGGCATGGACGGTGCCCAGGTCGCCGCGGAGATTCGTCGGCGGTTCGCCGAGTGCGCGATGCCGATGGTCGCGCTGAGTGCGTGTACCGAGGCGACCGATCGCGCGAGGGCGATCGAAGCGGGATGTAGCCTCTACTTGACGAAGCCCTGCGCCCCATCGCGGATTCGAGAGGTCGCCGAGGACATGCTCCGCATGAGCACCCGCGGCTCGGCGTGAGCCGGCCGGGATCGTAGGGAGAAGCCCGCTGGCGTGACGGGCCCCCGGTCGCAGGTTACGCTTGCGGCTCGATGCCCGTCGCGAAGCTCCGTCCGATCAGCAGCCACGTGGCGGCGGTCGACCTGCATGCCCAGTTCCAGGTCGCCGTCTTCCTCGTGCGTCACGAGCACGGGTTGCTCGCGATCGACTCCGGGTTTCCGGGCTGGGCGTACGCGGTTCTCACGGCGGCGCAGTCGTTGCCCGAGCCGAACCAGATCACCCACGTCGTCCTGACGCACGCTCACTCGGATCACATCGGCGGCGCGGGCATTCTGGCCCGGGAGACGGGAGCCGAGGTGCTGTGCTCGGAGACGGAGCGGCCGTACATCGAAGACGGACGCTCGCTGGCGAAGGCGGCGTGCAGCTTCGGCGCGAAACTGTCGCTCACACTCAACCACTGGACGCAGCAGCGGAAGGTCCCTCCGGTGAGGATCACGGGACATCTCGCTCCGGGGGACGAGATCGGCGGGCTCTCCGTCGTGGACCTGCCCGGTCATACGCCGGGACAGATCGCGCTCGTGCACGGCCGCGACCGGCTCGTGCTCTGCGCGGATGCACTGTTCAACGTGCGCGGCGAGCTCGGGTACGATCCGACGCCGGGAGTGACGGCCGACCTGGTGGCGGCCGAGGCCTCGATGCGGAGGCTCGCCGACATCGGGCTCGACGACGTCGCACCGAGTCACGGGCCCGCGCTGCTCGGCGACGCGCGCGAGCGGATCGCGGCGTTTCTCGAGCGCCACGGATCCGCGTGAAGGCGTGCGGGAAGGTGTAAGGAAGGAATGATGGTCTCGAAGATCGCTCTCGCTCTGACGTGTATCTCGATCTCGCTCGTGTGCGTTCTTCCGGCGTGCCGCCCCGCGTCGGCGGGGGAGCCGGAGAAGAAGAGCCTCCCGCGTCTCGGGAACACGATGGAGGACGTGACGGGGACGATCGCCGACTCGACCCGCGGGAAGGAGGGGCCGGTGCGCCTCGTCCTGAACGTCGCCGGCGGTCGCGAGCTCGCGGCGCTCGTCACGTTGGACGAGGTCTGCGAGGCCCTCGGCCTGTCGCTGCGGAAGGGAGAGGTGGTCACCCTGCGGGGGCAGATGGTCACGACGGGCGAGCGGCCCCTCTTCGTCACCGAAGCCGTCGTCGTGGACGGCGCTCCGGTCGTGGTGCGCGACCCCGCCGGGGGCTGGGCGAAGGTGGGACCGACCGCGGAGGCGCGCGCGCGGGCGGCGGCGGCCGAGAGCGCGCGGGAAGACGAGGGCGCGGAAGACGAGGGCGCGACGGAGTCGGCGGAGGCCCCCTGACGGGACAGCGGGTGTCGAAACGCACCTTGCCTGAAGGCGAAGAAAAGGCGAATACGGTGGCGTGCCCGATCCGGACTACGTCGAGCTTCGCTGCCGCAGCGCCTTCTCCTTTCTCGCCGGGGCCTCTTCGCCGGAGGATCTCGCGCGCCGGGCCGCCGATCTGGGGCACGGTGCGATGGCGCTCTCGGACCGCGACGGGCTCTACGGCGCACCGCGGTTCTGGAAGGCGGCGCGGGGCGCCGGTTGTCGCCCGATCGTGGGGGCCGAGGTCTCGCTCGCGAGCGGGAGGCTGCTCCTGCTCGCCGAGAGTCGCACGGGCTACCGGAACCTCTGCAAGCTGCTGACGCGCGGCCAGGCGCGGGGGGAGAAGGGCGTCTCGCGCGTGCTTCCCGAGGAGATCGAGGAGCACGCGGCCGGACTTCTGTGTCTCGCGGGAGCGGGAGAGAGTCCTCTCACGAACGCGCTCCGCCGGGGGGACGCGGCGCGGGCGACGAAGCTCGCAGGCTGGCTCCAGGGCGTGTTTCCCTCCCGCGTCTGGGTCGACGTGCAGCGGTCGCTCGATCCGCGGGTCGAGCGCCGTACGCGCGTTCTTCGCGACCTGGCCGAGTCCGCGCGATTGCCTCTCGTGGCGACGGGCGACGTCCGCGTCGCGCGTCGCCGCGACCGTCCCGTTCTCGACGTCCTGACGTGCATCGGGAGGAAGACGACGCTCGACCGCGTCGGACGCCACCTGCCGGTGAACGCCGAGCAGCACCTCGTCCCGCCGCAAGTCACGGCGATGCGCTTTCATGATTTCCCCGGAGCGGTCGCGGCGACGCGCGCGATCGCGGAGCGTTGCGACTTCACTCTCGATGGACTCGGTTACCGGTTCCCCGAGTTTCCGGTCGTGCCGGGTGAGACCTCGCAAGGAATGCTCACGCGCCTCACGTTCGACGGCGCGCGCGAGCGCTACGGACATCCCCTCCCGGGTCGGGTCGAGCAGCAGCTCCGGCACGAGCTCGCGGTCATCGGCAAGCTCGAGCTGGCGGGCTACTTCCTGATCGTCTGGGACATCGTCCGCTACTGCCGCGACCAGGGCATTCTCGTGCAGGGGCGGGGCTCCGCGGCGAACAGCGCGGTCTGCTACTCGTTGGGGATCACCGCGGTCGACGCGGTCGGCATGGAGCTCTTGTTCGAGCGGTTTCTCTCCGAGGAGCGCGGGGAGTGGCCCGACATCGACCTCGATCTCCCCTCGGGCGATCGGCGGGAGCAGGTCATCCAGTACGTCTATCGGCGCTACGGCCCCCCGGAGGGAATTCGACGTGGGCCCGCCGACGTGAACACGGTCGGTTCCGGCGTGGCGATGACGGCGAACGTCATCACGTACCGTGCGAAGAGCGCGCTCCGCGAGGCGGGGAAGGCGCTCGGCTTCGCCCCGCTGCAGCTCGATCGGCTGAGCAAGCACATGGCCCACATCGGTTTCCACGACGAGAACGACACGCTCGTCGCGCGCCTGCGCGAGGGTGGCGTCGACGTGGACTCTCCCCGCGTGGGACTCCTGGTGAAGTGCGTCGAGGCGCTCCAGGGGCTCCCGCGCCATCTCGGACAGCATTCGGGCGGCCTCGTCATCGCGGCGGGACGCCTCGACGAGGTGGTCCCCCTCGAGCCCGCGACGATGCCGGGCCGCACCGTCGTCCAGTGGGACAAGGACGATTGCGCCGACCTCGGGCTCATCAAGATCGATCTGCTGGGTCTCGGCATGATGGCCGCCCTGGAAGAGGCCCTGCCGCTCGTGCGGGAGTACGAGGGGGTGAGTCTCGATCTCGCGAAGCTTCCCGCCGACGACCCGCAGACGTACGAGATGATGCGCCGGGCCGACACGGTCGGCGTCTTCCAGATCGAGTCGCGCGCGCAGATGGCGACGCTGCCGCGTCTCAAGCCCGAGACGTTCTACGACCTGGTCGTCGAGGTCGCGATCATCCGGCCGGGGCCGATCGTCGGGCAGATGGTGCACCCGTACCTCAATCGGCGCGCGGGACGCGAGGAGGTCTCGTATCCGCATCCGCGCCTCGAGCCGATCCTGCGACGCACCCTCGGGGTGCCGCTCTTCCAGGAACAGCTTCTTCGCGTCGCGATGGCGGTCGGTGGCTTCAGCGGCGGAGAGGCGGAGGAGCTGCGTCGGGCGATGGGCTTCAAGCGCTCGGTCCAGCGCATGCAGGAGATCGAGCAACGCCTTCGTTCGGGACTCGAGGAAAACGGGATCCGAGGAGAGAGCGCCGGGGCGATCGTGCGAAGCATCACATCGTTCGCGCTCTACGGCTTTCCCGAGTCGCACGCGGCGAGCTTCGCGCTCCTGGCGTACGCCTCGGCGTACCTGAAGGCGCATCACCCCGGTGCGTTTCTCTGCTCGCTTCTGAACGCGTGGCCGATGGGCTTCTACCATCCGGCGACGCTGGTGAAGGACGCACAGCAGCACGGCGTGGAGGTGCGCGCGATCGACGTCACGCGGTCGCGCTGGCGATCGACGATGGAGCGGCGAGAGGCCGGAGGGGCACCGGCCGTTCGTCTCGGGCTGCGGTTCGTACGCGGGCTGCGCGAGGAGTCGGCGCGTCGGCTCGAGGCGGCGCGCGACGAGCGGCCGTTCCGCGACGTCGCCGATCTCGCGCATCGTGCCGAGCTCCAGCAGAGGGAGGCGGAGTCTCTCGCCGAGGTCGGCGCGCTCGGTGCGCTGGCCGGGGCCTCGCGGCGCGCCGCGCTCTGGCAGGTGACGGGACTTCCGAAGCCGAGCGAGAAGTTGCTCGCGGGGCTTCCCCCGCCCGAGGCGGAGGGAGCGCCCCCGGCGATGTCCCGTCTGGAGGAGACGCTCGCCGATTACCGGGCGAGCGGCCTCACGACCGGGCCGCACGTGATGGCTCACCTCCGGGAGGATCTCGACCGGCGTGGCATCGTCCCGGTCGCGGACATGACGCTGCTGGCGGATGGCAGCCGGGCCGTGACGGCCGGGCTGGTGATCGTCCGCCAACGCCCGATGACCGCCAAGGGCTTCTGTTTTCTCACTCTGGAGGACGAGACCGGCATCGGAAACGCGGTGATCACCCCGAATCGCTATGCGGATCTCCGTGGCATTCTCTCCACCCAGCCGCTCGTGGTTCTGGAAGGGGACATCCAGCGGAGATCCGCATAGCGATTCGGGGTGATCACCGCGAATCGCTA
>JAUIFY010000352.1 GCA_030430245.1 bacterium
CAACGTGGCGGTCGCCGTCCGCGCGCTCCAGGCGGAGCACCCGGATCTGCGCGTCTTCGTCTTCGACTGGGACGTCCACCACGGGAACGGCACGCAGCACATCTTCGAGGACGATCCGAACGTGCTCTACGCGTCGACGCATCAGTTTCCCTTCTACCCGGGAACCGGCGACTTCGGCGAAGAGGGCGAGGGACGCGGCCTCGGGACGACGCTCAACGTGCCGATGCCGGCGGGTTGCGGCGATGCCGAATACGTCGGCGTCGTCGAGCGACTGATCGTGCCGGCGGCGATGGGCTTCGCGCCGGACCTGATCCTCGTGTCCTGCGGCTTCGATGCCCACCGAGACGATCCCCTTGCGTCGATGGAGCTGAGCCTCGAAGGCTATCGCGCGATGTCGCGCATTCTGAGGTCCCTCGCGGACACGCTCTGCGAAGGGCGAATCGTGCACGTGCTCGAAGGGGGCTACGCGCTCTCGGGCGTGCGCGAAGGGACGACGGCGGTCCTCGAATCGCTGCTCGCCGACGACGCCCGGCTCGCCTACGGCACCGAGGACGGCCGCCACAACCTCGAGGCCGGAACGCCGCTCAAGGCCATCGTCGACAACGTCTTCGACGTGCACGGCCGACGCATCCCGAACCTCGGTGCACGTTAGGCGTGACGACGGACCTCGCGCTCTCAGCGCAACTCCGTCTGATCGACGGCATGAGTTCCGTCGAACTGTCGATCTGTCTCGCCCGCACGCCGGCCAAGCCGATCGGGTACGGGTCACCGGACGAAGCAACGCTCGAGCTGCTCGGCGCGTGCGGTGCTGCGCGAGAGGCGGTCAGGCAGAGCATCGCCTCTCGATAGCGTGCCTGCTCGGCGATGGCGGAAAGGAAGAGCGAGCCGCGTTTCCGCCATCACCGGTATCGATGCTCCTGACAACTGGCGTCCCGCCGGGGAGAAAACGACCCTTGCTGGGTCTCGACGGGCGGGATCTACCGCATCGAGGCTTCGGCGGGCAGGCTCGACCGACGCACGACGACGGAGATTCTATTCTCGCATCGTGGCTCGCCACGTTGTCCTTGCACGCGGCGCTCGGGGCAGGATTCGCCTGGCCCTTCGGCGCTTGACTCGGCCGAAGGGCGACTCGCGCGTCAGCGCTTCTTCTTCTTTCGCTTCTTGTCGCGGTGCTTCCAGTCGTCGCCATCGTCATCGTGGTGACGATGCCAGTGGCCGCGCTTCTTGCCACGATCGAGTGCGGGATGGACGTGGGTCTTCGCCGCCAACGCATCGATGGCGACCTCGAGCCCGAGGATACGCGCCCAGAGCAGGTCCACCTCTTCCTCGAGCACAGCGACCCGCTCGAGCGAAACGTCGGGCTCGGGCGGCTCCGGCGACACGGGTGCCGGCGGCTTGCACTTGCCGCCGATTCCGGCCATGGCGATCTGCTCGACCTCCGCGCTGGTCAATGCGCGCGCGTAGACGCTCACCTCGTCCATCAAGCCATCGAGGGCCTGGTCCGCCTGGAAGCAGCCGCCGAGGCAGTCCTGCTCCTGACCGAGCAACAGACCGATTGGTCCGACGTCGAGGGGACGCACGGGATAGGCGCGCTGATCGACCTGTACGCCGTCGACGTAGAAGCGCCCCATCGCGCCATCGCGCACCAGCGCGACGTGGTGCCAGGCCCCGTCGTTCAGGAAAACGGGCAGCCCGCGGGCGGCACTCTGAGCGATCCAGACGTCGACGCCGGACGTGCCCTGGAAGACCAGAACCTCGTTCGCGCCGGACGCGCCGTTGGCCGCGGAGAAGAAGGCGCCGACCGAGTCAGTCGTGTTGGTCCAGAACTCGACGCTGAAGTCGGCCAGGCCGTCGGCCGCGACGCGCGGCAGGACGACGTAGTCGTCCTGCCCACCCGCTACTCCGTCGAGGGCGAAGGCCTCTCCCACGAAGCCCGGACCGAAGCCCGCGCCGTTCACGAGCTCCCCGTCGAAGCCGCGGCGGACGTCGGCGCCACTGTCGTCGCCCGTCCACCAGGCATAGAGCCCGTCGGGCGGCTCGACGCAGGTCTGTGCTGTTGCATTCGGCGCGGTCGCGAGCCCGAGGGCGACTAGCGGGAGAAGCCAGGCGCGGCTCCCGCTCGTTCGTATTTCGTCCATGGTATCTCTCCGATTCGGGGGCGGGGCAAACGAATCTAGAGGCGCGTACGCGCGCCGCGAAGGAATCGACAGGGGAATCGGCAGAGCACTGCCCACGTCGGGTCGTCCGGCTTCTCGACTAGACGGACCTCCGAGCGACTCCGATCGCTGGATCCCCTCCAGGATTCTGCGGAATGGTGACGCGCGCGTTGATCGCGAGGATCCGTCGGCGCCTTTGCGTCGAAACGGTTCGGTCACTTCGCGAGGAGATTGACTGCGAACTCGCCCCCGCTGGCAGAATTGCCGGCACGGTTCGCGCACCTTCCGGCGAGATGCGCAACGAGGGGCGTGACGGATGACCAGCCGGGGCATCGTAGCGACGTGGCCTGGGTTGTGAGGTGGGAGTGCAGGACGTCGGCCGCGGATACGAAGAACGAGCCACGTTTCCACCACCACCGATATCGATGGTCCCGACAACTGGCGTCCCGCTGGCGAGGAAACGGCCCTTGCTGGGGCTTATCCGCGCCGACCTTCCGCACATGTGCTGGCTCTCCGAGCGCGGAGTCCGCGAAGTTTCCGATGGGATCATCGAAGCGGCGGATGCCGAGGAACGGGGCGCATAGTCGATTGACGCGAGACCTGGACGTTGAGAGAATCGCCCATCGCCTAACCTCGGGTGGCATTCCGATTGCCGCACCGCGATCAGGAGACTCGTCATGCGACCGACCGTCCCGCTTCGCGCGCCCGCAGGTTGTCCGCTCTCCATGCCCCGCCGCTCGGGCAGAGGCGAACGCCGCGCGGGATCGCCACGCGGTGCGAATGCGCACGTCGCCGACGTGCTCGGCAGGATCCTCGTCCTCGCGCTTCTCGTCGCGGCGCTCGCCCCCGCCGCTGCGGCGGCGCCCCGCTACCTGCGCTTCGAGGGCGTCGCGTGGGGCGAGCCCGCCGAGGTCTGGGTGCGCTTCGAGGACGAGCAGCAGGACGCGCTCCCGATCGAGACGTACGAGAGATACGGCTCGCTGGATGGGACGGACATCTGGTTCATCGGCACCTACGACGGCGTTCCCGTTCGCCGGAGAACGGACCCCTCGCATTTCACGTCGATCCGCGTCACGGACGAGCGGCAGCCGGGGAGGTCCGACCGCTGGGAGATGTGGTCCTCGTCGTACGAAGGCTGCGTCGACGGCCCGTTCTTGGATTGCGGAGAGGTCTTCCAGCAGGTGGTCGTGACCGGCGCCAACGACTCCATCCTTCGCGCGAGCCTTCCGCGGACGCCCGCCGACTTCGCGCGCTTCGACAGCGCCCGGTACGAGATCATCCATTTCTACGAGTACGGCAACCAAATTCTTCTCTCCGCCATACTCGACCCGACTCCGGCCCCCGAGCCGTCGCGCGGACCGCTGCTCGCGGCCGGCGTCGCCGCGCTGCTTCTCGCCGCGAGAAGGCGCCGAGCCGCGAAGACCACTCCGCAAGTGCGATCCGCGGCGGCCCTCGGGCTCGCGGCGATCGCCGCCTCGGCCTCGACTGCGCAGACCGTGACGATCGAGCAGGTCGCGGACGATCACAGGGCGCTGCCCGTGCTCGATTCATCGGGGGACATGGCGATCGTCGACTACCCGGCGGTCTGGTTCAAACCGAGCGGCGCGGCGCGCGAGCTGGTGCTTGCGGCGGGCGATCCGGCGCCCGGCGTCCCCGGCGCGGTCGTCCACGACTATTTCCTCCAACCCATGATCGGTGCCGGCGGCCAGATCGTGATCCATGGCTGGGCCGCCATCGGCAGTGAGAGGCGGGCCGTTGTCTGGCAACGCTCGACGGACGGCACCGTGAGCCCGGTGCTGCTCGAGGGCGATCCAGTTCCCGACCATCCGCCGAGCGACACCTTCACCTCCTTCATCCTGCACACCCATGTCGGAGGAAGCTCGCTCGTGACGGCCGAGTTCGACATCGGCGCGACGGGCGACGAGGCACACGTCCTGCTCCGGATCGACGATACGGGCGGCATCACGCCGGTGATCGAGAAGGGCGCCGAGCCGCCGGGCGTCACGCCGGGCGAGACCCTCGGGAGCATCGGCTCGGCCAGGCTGACTACGGACGGCGGCGTCGCCTTCAGCGGATACGTCGTAGACGACGCGGGCATGACCGACCCGCTCAGCGACCAGGCGATCTGGGCAACGTCGACCTCGGGCGCGTTCGAGCTGATCGCGCGGGAGGGGAGCGCGGCGCCCGGCACGAGCGGCGCGCACTTCCGGGCGCTCCAGGGACTGCAGATGGCGCCGACCGGCGACATCGCGTTCCTCTCCGGCCTGATCGTGGGGACGGGAGACGCCGTGCTGGGGAACGACTGGGGAATCTGGAGACGACCCGCTGGCGGCGCGCTCTCGCTCGCGCTCCGGATCGGCGACGCCGCGCCGGGCACCACCTCGACCTTCCTCTCGATCGAGAACCTCACGCAGAGCGAGACGGGCGATCTCGCGTTCTACGGCTTCCTCGACCACGTGGGTGGCGTCGACTCGACCGCCGACGAGGGCATCTGGGTGATGGACGGCGCGGGCGTCGTCTCGCTCGTCGTACAGGAAGGCGATCCCCGACTCATGATGCCCGCCGGCTCGCAGCTCGACCGTCTCTTTCCGAGCGGCCTCAACTCGCTCGGACAGGTGGCGATCACGCTCCAGTACGAGGCAGGTGCGGGCGACTTCGACGTCATGAACGATTCGGCGCTGTTCCTCGCGAGCGCTGACGGAGACTGGGTCCGGATCGCGCAGGAGGGCGAACTCGGCCCGCCCTCCGTAGGCGGGCCCGGTGTCGGCTCGGGCCGATTCGCGAGGAGCGGAAGACGCTTTCTGAACGACATTCCCCAGGTCGTCTTCAACCTCCATATCGGCTTCGTCGGCGGACCGGTGTTCGTCGCGACGATCACGCCCGACGCGCCTTAGGTCCTCGGGTCCGCGGGCCCCAGATCTCGGCCTCGACCATCCAGTACGTCTCGATCCGCTACACGGAGCGGTTGGCCGAGGCAGGTATCGAGCCTTCGGTCGGCAGTGTCGGCGACTCGTACGACAACGCGATGGCCGAGACGATCTTCGGCCTCTTCGAGGCCGAAGTGATCTGGTCCAATGGGCCTTGGCGAAGCCTCGAGGAAGTCGAGTTCGCCACGCTCGAGTGAGTCGACTGGTTCAACGACAAGCGGCTACTCGAACCGATCGGCGACGTGCTGCCGGCGGAGTTCGAAGCGATCTACTACGAACGACTGAAGCGTCCGGCCTTGGAGGCCGGACTCGACTAAACGAGTCTCCGGGATTCCCGGCGTGGTTCACCGCTCGGCGCTAGGCGAGGCGCGCACCGACGCACGGGTGCGAAGCTGCGTCCTCCCCTCTCGAACGCGTCTTACATGCGCTTCGCGACCGACTGCGCGGTGTGCCGCAAGATCGCATGTGCCGTCGCCTCCCCCCTCGCTCGAGCGCGACCCACGCATTCGCCCGAGTGGGAAGCTCGGCCTTCAGTTCCGAGCCGGATGGCATGACGCCCCTGATTCCGCCGCCCGTTTTCGCCGCGTCTTCGACCGACACGCACAAGTCGCATCCGGAATTGTGCGCAGCACGAAAAAAATCGCGCACG
>JAUIFY010000353.1 GCA_030430245.1 bacterium
CGAGAGCTGCGCGAGAGCGAGCTCTTCGGCTACGAGCGGGGCGCGTTAACCGGCGCCGCCGAGCGTCGCTCCGGCAAGTTCGAGCAGGCCGCCGGCGGGACGCTGTTCCTCGACGAGATCGGGG
Organism: bacterium; assembly: GCA_030430245.1. Taxonomy (GTDB): domain Bacteria; phylum Desulfobacterota; class Binatia; order UBA12015; family UBA12015; genus VGTG01. Next base: position 125 of record JAUIFY010000353.1, read on the forward strand.
ACATGCCGCTGGAGCTTCAATCCAAACTCCTACGCGTACTCCAGGAGCGGGAGTTCCAGCGCGTCGGCGGACGAGAGACGCTTCAGGCCGACATGCGCGTCGTCGCCGCGACGAACCAGACGCTCGCGGAAGCCGTGCGCGAGGGGAGATTCCGAGAGGATCTCTTCTACCGCCTGAACGTCGTCCCGATCGACGTTCCACCCCTGCGCGACCGCATCGGCGACATCCCCGAGCTCATCCGCTACTTCATCGAGAAGATCAATCGCGACCTCGGTACGGACAAGACCGGTATCGCGCCCGATGCGGAGGCTGCGCTGGTCGAGTACCCCTGGCCGGGCAACGTCCGCGAGCTCGAGAACGCCCTCGTGCGCGCGGCCGTCGTCGCCCCCGAACGCACGCTCACGAGGGAAGACTTCACGCTCTCGGAAGCGCGGCCCACACCGACGGTGCGCGGCGATTCGTTCGACGCGACGGTCCGGGCTCGTGCGCAGTCGCAGTTCGAGGCGCTCGGCGAGCGCGACCCGGTCGATCTGTACGCGAATCTCCTCGAGGAGTTCGAACGTCCGCTGCTCGAGGTCACCCTGGAGAAGACCGGAGGCAATCAGGTTCGGGCCGCCCAGATCCTCGGCATCAACCGCAATACGCTGCGCAAGAAGCTGGTGACGCTCGGCCTCACCGCCCGCCCTCGGCGGACTGCGTGAAGAAGCTCCGCATCTCCTGCAGGATCCGATCGAGCGAATCGACGAGAACACGCGGAGGACCGGGGAGCGAGCGTACGAACTCGCGCACGTATCCCTTCGAGGGATCCGCCCCCATGACGATCACGAAGCCCCGGTCCGTCTCGCTACGCACCAGGCGACCGAACATCTGCTTGAACAAGACGACGGCGGGCTCGAGCGACAGCGCCCGGAACGCGTCCTCGCCGGCCGCCCGTAGTCGATCTTGTCGCCCCCGGAGCAGTGGATCGTTGGGCTGGGGGAACGGGAACTTGTCGATCAGCACACACGACAGCGCGTCGCCGCGAATGTCGACGCCCTGCCAGAGACTGCGCGTCCCCAGGAGGACGGACCTCGGGTTGGCCAGGAACCGGTCGACGAGCGCGGCCGCGCCGCCGGTCGGCGGCTGCACGAGGATCGCGATGTCGTCTCCCTCGAGCTCCTCGCGGAGCCTCCGCGCCACGTCGTAGAGCCTCCGTCGGCTCGTGAAGAGCGCCATGGTCCGACCGCCGAGCATCCGCGCGACCGACGCCGCCGCCGAGGCGCAGTCGTCCTCGAAGCTCGCGTCGCGGTAGGTGCTGCCCCGCACCAGGCCCAGAACCGCGTGGTTCTCGAAATCGAAAGGGGACGGCATCACCAGCGAGTCCATCCGTCGCTCTCGCGGGAGGTGCGACCAGCCGAGCTTCTCGAGCGTCGGCCCGGGATCGCCCCCCACGCCGAGCGTCGCCGACAGTGCGACGACGGTCTTCGGCGTCTCGAGCACACGGGCATGGATGAGCTCCGCCGCGTTCAGCGGCGTCACCGTGATCGACCATTCGTGCGTGCCGTCGCGCCGCTGGAAGCCCCGCGCGGCGTAGACGTGGTCCTCCCGCGCTTGCAGGAACACGTCTCCGAGCACTCCCGCGGCCGCGCTCTGGAAGAAGCGCGCCAGGCCCGCCGCCTCCCGGTGGATCGCGTCCTCGCGCGGGTCGTCGCCAGCGCGATCCTCCTCGGCCTCCCCGCCGGGGGCCAGGACGTCGATGCACTCCCCGAGCCGCCCCACGTGCCGCCCCAGACGCTCCACCGCGATCGACAGATCGACCCACGGACCTTCCGGCGGGAGAAGGGAGCCCGGCGGCACCCTGCTCTCTTGCTCGCCCACCGCGGCCACCAGACGCGCGCCGACGTCGTCGACGTCCATCTCGACGAGCGCCATCAGCTCGTCGATGTCGTCCAGGACGTCCTGCCGCCCGGCACGGACGGCCAGCACGCCGACCAAGCCACGCTTCGGGTGCGTGCGCACGCGGCGCAAGGCGCCTCGCAGATCCCGCGCCTGGAGGCTCTCGGCGAAAGCCCGATCTCCTTCGCCGACCAGCTCGTGCGCCTCGTCGATAATCAACCGCTCGATCGACCCGTAGCGCGCCGGCCACGAGAGGAGGAGCGAGTGGTTGATCGAGACGACCGCGGCGTCCGACAGAGCATCGACCCGCGCCAGGTATCCGCAAGCACCGCCGGGCTCGCTTCGACAGACGCGGACATCGCAGTCCCCACTGCAGGCGATCCGCTCCCGGACCGAACGGAGGACCGGGTCGCGCTCGTCGAGCCGCCCGCCGAACCCCTGCAAATCGCGATGGGGACAGCGGGCGAAATAGCTGGCCAGAAACAGGCGGCCCGCGGGGCTCAGATCCTCCAGCCCGACGTCGGAGATCCCAAGAGCGATGTCGCGCGCCCGCGATGGACTCCCGTAATTTCCCCGCCCCTTCATGACGACGGCCGGGAGAGGCGGCACGCCGAGAGCGCGGGCGATCGCCGGGAGCTCCTCCTGGACGACGCGCTCCTGCAGCGTCCGGTTCGCAGACGACACCACGACGCGCTCTCCCGTCGCGGCCGCATGCAGGAACGCGACGAGCCCGTAGCCCAGCGTCTTGCCGATGCCCGTCCCGGCCTCCACCGCGAGCGCCTTCTCTCCGCGGAAGGCCGTCGCGATCGCCTCGGTGAACTCCACCTGCCCGTCGCGCACCCGGTAGCCGGGAATCTCGCGCGCGAACCGCGCCTCATCGCCGAGCAGGCTCGCCAGATCGGGCGCCTCCACCGGCGGACCGAGGCTGTCGGGAACCGCTTCGGAGGCGCTGAGTTCGTCGAGCGCCGGGAGACGCCGACTGCGCCGCGCGGCGCGGCCGAGAGGGCCCAGGTCGTCGACGGTGCCGAGGCCGAAGAGACCGCTCCAACCCCAGTCTCGCTCCACCCGCGCCACCACGTCGAGCAGCTCGTCGTGCTCGCCCTCCGCGATCTCCCGGTGCAGGCGCCCGAGGAGGCGCAGCCCCTGCTCCGCCCGCGGCCCGGCGCGCCAGGAGGCCTCCTCGGCCAGAACCGCGCCGACGAGGCTCGCCAGGTCGTGATCGGCGAACTCCGGGCGGAGGATGCAGCCGAGCTCGAGAAGATCCAGCCAGCGAGCCGTCCCGGAGGTCGCGGCCCGCAGGAACGTCCGGGCGTCCGAAGCCCCGTGCGCGACCAGGACGCGCCCGCGAAGGAAGTCCTGCAACTCGTCTGCGACGTCGTCCCACGAGCCGGCGCCGCGCACGTCGCGCTCCGTGAGACCGGTCCTCTCCGTGAGGGCGGACGGAAGTGGCTCGGTGGGATCGATCAGGCGACCGAACCTCTCCACCTCCCCGTCGATCGCGACACGGACCGCCGCGACCTCCACGAGGCGGGCCTGATCGGGGTCCGGCCCGGTCGTCACCGTGTCCACGACGGCGAACGAGCCCAAGGCCGAGACGAGATCCCGCAGATCCATCCCGCCACCCTCTCACAGCGCTCGCACGAATGCTCGTCGCGACGGAACCGGTTTTGGCGCGCGGTCCGGACGATGCGTCGCCGATCCGACTGCGCCGCTCAGGACGTGAGCCAGCGCAGCGCCCCCACGACGATGGCGAGGACGACGGCGACGACCCAACCGCGTGCCGCGATCGCCTCGAGAGCGACCACGAACGCGGCGAGCAGCCACACGCCGATCACGACGGCGAGCTCCAGCGAGTACCCGATCAGAGGGACGAGGAGATAGGCGACGCGCGGCGCATGCGCCAGCGCGAGCGGCCGCAGGACCGCGCCGAAGGCGCGATCGTTGCGGAGCACGAGCCGACACAGCCCCCAGACGAAGACGCTCTCGATCAGCAGGATGCCGAGCGTGAGCAGGATGCCGACCACGATCGCGACCGGCAAGACGATCCCTTCCGAAGGGCCGATCATCGGGGCGCTCGCGATCCCGGCCACCAGCGCGATGCCGATGCACAGCTTCGTCGCGTCCGGCGCGTCCGTCACCTCTCGGTACAGCGCGGGATCGAGACGCAATGCCCTCGTGAAGATCTCGACGAGGGCGTTCGGTCCGACGTACGAATCCATCGGCGGTCAGGCAGCCTCGACGACGGCAGGAACGAAAGCGGGCGGGACGGCACGCCGCCCCGCCCGCTTTCCGGTTCGAAGTCGGGTCAGCTCTGCGGAACGAGCTCCACGCGGCGGTTCTGCGCGCGGCCCTCTTCGGTGTCGTTGGTGGCGACCGGGTCGGACTTTCCGAAGCCCTTGGTCGTGAGCCGGCTCGAGGCCACCCCCTGACTGACCAGGTAGTCCTTCACCGTGGCCGCGCGACGGTCCGAGAGGCCGAGGTTGTACTCGACCGAGCCGATGCCGTCGGTGTAGCCCTGGACCTGGACGGTCACGTCCGGGTTCTCGTTCAGGATCTTCGCCGCCTCGTCGAGGATCGGCTTGCCTTCCGGCCGGAGACTCGCCTTGTCGAAGTCGAAGTGCACGCCGCGCAGAACGAGCTTCTTCTTGGCGGGCGGCGGCGGGGGAGGCGGAGGCGGCGGCTCCTCATCGAAGAGGTAGTGGCCGATCAGCGCACCGAGAATCGCGCCCGTGGCGATTCCGATCCCGATGCCGGCCGCCCGGTCCGTATCCTGCGCCTTGAACGGCGGGTTGACGTTGTTCGCAATGGCACCGCCGGCCGTGCCGAGGGCCGCCGCGCCAACGATCGCGCCACCGATGGCGCCCTGTCCCCATTGCTTCTGCGGAGCACAGGCCATCGTGAACATGGCCAGCACGATCCCCGCGATCACCCTCCGATTCATCACACGTCCTCCTCAGTTCCACGTACGCGCCGCGCCCGATGGCCGCAGGTCGTACGAACGCCACCTTTGTCTCCCCGCACCGAACTCGAAAGCGCTCGATTTATAGCGTTTTCTAGGGAGAAAGCCAAGAAATCCCGCCTCAGCCGGCCTCGGCTCCCGCCTCGGTCTCGGCCGACGCCTCGGCCTGGGACTCATCGGCCCCGTCCTCCCCGGCTTCGTTCGCCTCGTCTCCCGCCGCCGGTTCGGCCGAGTCCATCGCGGGCTCTTCCGAGACCTTGGCGGTCATCCGCGGCGCGCCGAGCGACATGATGTAGTCGCGCATCGCCGCCACCTGCTTGTCCTCGTCGCCGTCGAAGACGTCCGGCGGCCCACCCGGATAGAACGCGGGCATCTTGGTGCCCGGCATGAGGGCCTGCGGGTCCTTGATCCACGACAGGATCCAGGTCGGGTTCAGACGCTCGTGCGCGTAGGCCAGGTTCGGCGCCCACTGCTCCATGGGGCCCGCCGGCGTCTCGTTCCCGCGAACGTGACAGGCCCAGCACGAGAAGTAGTCGTCCGACATGAGCATCTCACCCACTTGGAGCATCTCCGGGGTCGAGTCGATCGAAGGATCCCAGAAGAAGTACGGATCCCGGAGCTCCGCCATCGCGGCGAAGTAGTCGACGATCGCGGTCGTCTCGTGCTCGCTCAGGCCGAAGGTCGGCATCCGGATCTTGAGCCAGAACCGGAGCGGCTGCCGTGCCGGGTCTTG
>JAUIFY010000027.1 GCA_030430245.1 bacterium
GACCGTGACCGCGTCCTGGCCGGTCATCGCGTCGGCGACGAGCAGCGTCTGGCGCGGCTTCACCGTGTCGCGGACGGTGCGGAGCTCGGCCATGAGCTCTTCGTCGATCGCGAGGCGTCCGGCGGTGTCGAAGATGACGGTGTCGAAGCCGCCCGTCTTGGCCTCCTCGATCGCGGCCTTCGCGATCTCGGCCGGGACGCCGCCCTCTTCCGGCGTGTCGTACACATCGGCCGGAGAGCCGACCTGCCCCGCGAGCGTCTTCAGCTGCTGAATGGCGGCGGGACGGGAGAGGTCCAGCGGGACGAGGAACGGCCGCGCCTGGCGCGTCTGGATCAGGTGCGTTGCGAGCTTCGCCGACGTGGTCGTTTTGCCCGAGCCCTGGAGGCCGACGAGCATGATCGTCGCGATGCCGTCGCCGGAGAGGTCGAGCTTTCCCGCCGCGCCGCCCATGAGCTCGACGAGCTCCCCGTGGACGATCTTGACGAGCTGCTGGTCCGGAGAGAGGCTGCGGAGCACCTCCTGGCCGACGGCCTTCTCCCGCACCTTCTCCAGGAACGCCTTGGTGACCTGGAAATGGACGTCCGCTTCGAGGAGTGCCATGCGCACGTCGCGCAAGGCTTCGTCGATGTTGGCCTCGGTGAGCTTGCCCGTTCCGCGGATCTTGCGGAATACGCCCTCGAGCTTGTCGGAAAGGGAATCGAACATCTGGTCGAAACGAAACGAGGGTCGCACCCACCCCGCGTATCGCCTCCAGCGGACGCCTGAAGGGTAGTGGGGCCCCCTGGGGTTGTCAATTCAGGGTGCTCGGGGTCGGGGCCCCGTCGACTGTTGCACCTGGTGGGACGGGAGCCGGTCCACGCTCCCGGTGCGAGCAGCCGTTCGACATCCGTCGGCGAAACTCCGTGCCCTTCGTCGGGGTCTCTTCGGGAGGCACGCTCTCGCCGGTCGTTCGAGGTACTTTCTACTTGCTCGTTGGGACGGTCGGATTCCTGGTGAGGCGGCTCCGCGCCCGTGAGCTCTCGGCTCGAGCGAGGCGCGGTCTTCTCGAACGTCGCCGGCTTTCTCACCAATCTACAAGTTGCCTCGCCGGCACCGCGGCGCTCACGAAATCGCGCCCGACGACGTGCGATCGAGACTGGCCTCCTTCTTGCGACGTCCCCGGTCGTTCCCGGACATCGAACCCGAGCGGTGCCGAGCGCCGCCCCGATAGGAGGATATGCCATGAAAACGTTCGCCAAGACCGTGGTACCCGTGATCGGCGCCCTCGCGCTGACCCTTTCCGTCGGTTGCACCGTCGAGCAGACGGAGGAGGGCCGCCTGCCCGACGTCGACGTCGAAGGTGGCAACTTGCCGAAGTATGACATCGACACCCCCGACGTCGACGTCTCGATGAAGAAGAAGACCATCGAGGTGCCGGACGTCGAGGTGAAGACGAAGAAGACCGAGGTCACCGTTCCGGACTTCGACGTGACCATGCCGAACGAGCAAGAGGAGCGGGAGGATGAGGAGCGGGGCGAGCCGTCCTGGCGCTCGGCGCACGCACCTCGGAAGATGAAGCGCCGGCCCCGGGGACTCCCCGGAGCCGGCGCTTCTGTTTCGTGCATGTCGCGCACGGCGACTGGCATTCGTCATGGATGGACGACGGCGGTCGGTTGGGCCAGATCCGCCAGCTCGAGATCGCCTCGACCTCGACTCGCTGGTCGTGCGCGCGGCCGATCACCGAGTCGTTGCCCGCGATCCGCTGGCTCGCGCCGCATCGTGCGACGACTTGCCGATCGGACGCCTTGCCGATCGTCCGATGCCCTGCCGCACGAGCTCGGAGGCGACCGCTCTCACGCGTTCTTCGGAGCGAGAGCGGGCCGCCCGCCGAAGGCAAGACGCCGCTCGACCAGCGCCGTCAGTGTCGATCGTCGTCCTTGGTGATGGCGTCCTTCACCTTGTCGACGGCGTTTCCGACCACATCCTTCACGCGTCCGGCGGCCTGCTCGGCCTTGCCCTCTTCCTTCAAGTCCTTGTCGTCCGTGAGCGCGCCGGCTGCCTCCTTCACGCGACCGCTCACCTTGTCCACGGTTCCATTGCCACTCATGTCGTCTCTCCTCGTTCGTTTGTCCCGTGTCTTCGATTCTCCGCTCGACCAATCCGAGCGAGCTTCCATCGCTTTGCAACGGGCGTGCCGCGGCGCCGCGGCACGAGACTGCCGGCGACCTCGGCACGCGCTCGGGGGCGGCGACGACTCGGTTCGAGATTCCTTCAGCGAGGTTGGGGTGCTCGGGCGGTCCGGTGTCCGAGTCGGTACGAACGCCCGTTCCCGGCGTACCCCACCCGTTGGGTGCACGCGCCGCTCCTCCGCTCCGGATTGTAGATTCTGCCGTAACACGACGGCCATGTCGTCGTGGGCTGCGCCGCGCCCGGCTCGAAGCGGTCACGGGCTGCCGCATCCTCGGTGGGTCGTGTGATCCGCAGGAGCGCGGGGGGCGCGGACGCGGGGCAGGGCGCTTGCAGCGCTCCCGGGAGGTGTCACGGAGTCGAGGTCGCTTCGCGACTCCGCAGAGCACCGGGCGGCGCTCCTCGGCGTCGCCGCTCTGGTGGTCGGATCGGCGTCCGACGGACCTCCGCGGGGACGCGGCCGAGCGCTTCGCGCTGCGCGCCGCCACGGCTCCGCGCGTGGCCATCGTCGCCGACGGCCCGGCCCGCGAGGTCGAGGACGACCTGGTGCAGACCGCGAGCGCCCTGGGGCTTCGAGCTCGCCGCCGGACGCGATTCGCGCGAATACACGGGCGGGTTCGGGGCGCGGCGGAATCCGGTCCGGGGGTCAGAGCATCGGGCTCAGAAGCTTGCAGCAGTGGTCGACGTACTGCTGGACCTTCGATCGATCGGCCCACGCCACGGGGTCGATGAGGCGGGACTCGTCCACGTAGCGCTCGAAGGTCGCCCGGATGGCGTCGATCGAGTCGGCATCGGAGAGCAGGACTCCGAGCTCGTCGTCGAGAAACATCGACCGGCGATCGAAGTTGCCGGATCCCACGTACGCGAGCTCGTCGTCGAGAAGCATCGCCTTCGTGTGCAGGGTCCCCTGGCCGTGCAGGAAGACGCGGATTCCATCGGGGACGATCTCGTCGAAGAACGCGCGTGCGGTTGCATCGACGTACCACTTGTCGCTCTTCTCGGGCAGGATCAGTCGGACGTCCACACCGCGCTGCGATGCGATCCCGAGCGCGAGGAGCGTCGCCTCGTCCGGGACGAAGTAGGGGCTGCAGATCGTCAGACGGGACCGCGCCTGATGGATGGCTCCGACGAAGACGCGACGTAGCTCCGAGGCGCGGCCCGTGTGTCGGGACCCGATTACCTGCACGAGAGCGTCGCCCGCCTCGCGGGGCGGAGCGATGTCGGCGACCGCGTCCGGAACACCGCGTTCGAGATACAAGTCGGCCAGGAACAACGAACGGAGCATCGCCGCGGCCGGCCCCTCGATGCGAGCGTTGAGCTGAACCCACGCGCCGTCCTCCAGGCCGGAGTCGGCCTCGTGGATGTTCTGGGATCCGACGTAGGCCACGCGACCGTCGAGGACAGCGATCTTGCGATGATTCCGAAGGTCGATTCTCTCGATCCGATCGCGAACCGGGTTGAGGGGACGCAGCGGCGCGACCTCGACGCCGGCCTCCTCCAGCTCTGCCGCGAGTTCGCGGAAGGCGGACCGGCCACCTTCCAGCCAGGCGGAGATGGATCCGACCAGAAGCCGGCACCGTACGCCGCGCCGGGCCGCGGCTCCGAGGGCGGCCGCCACGCGGCGCCCGACCCCGTCGTCGACGAAGAGGTAGTACAGCAGCTCGGCGCTCTCCTCGGCGCTCTCGATGTCCCGGAGCAGGGCATCGATGAAGGCGTCGGTCTCGAGAACCTGCACGCGATTCCCCCGCAACGGGGTGCTGGCGCGTCGCCAGCCGATCCGGTGGGTCAGCCGACGGACCTCTCCTTCGGCGTCCCCGGACGGGTCGTCGCCCTGGAACCGCTCGATGATCGCGTCGCGAGCCGGGTCGAGGGCGCGCGCCACGGCGTCGAGCTCGCCCCGGCGATTGCGGAGCCTCAACCAGCCGAAATGAACGTAGGCGGCGAGGCCCAGGACAGGGAGGAACGCGATCAGGACGAGCCATCCGATCGCGACGTGCGGACGATGATGGCGCGCGACGAACGGGATCGCGCCGATCGGAACGACGATCTCGGCGACGCCGTAGAGGGTCGAGAGGAGGTCCATTGCCGCCCCGTACGCAAGGCACGTGCCCGAAACGAGGGCCGCAGCGACCTCCGCTCTCGAGCCGCCTCGTACGATCTCTTGAAAGGATTACGGTAAAGAGCCGGCGAAGCCGGAGCTCGTCGAGCCGCCAGGAGAGTCGTCCGTCGCGCGGAATCTCGGCCGTGAAGCGCGTTGCGTCGTGGCCCGAGATGACCCCAGCCCGTCCTCGTGCCGCGCCGCGGCTCCCCTCGGTTGGGACCGACATCGTCGCAGGGGCCGTCGCTTCGCCGGTCAGTCCACGTAGCCGAGAGCGCGGAGCGCGGCGCGAGTCCGCTCGTCCTCGAGCGTCCTGCTCGACGTCGCGGCGAGCTCTGTCGCGAGAGAGGAGAAGCGGGCGCGGAGCGATGTGGCGCGCTCCCCGTCCACCGCTTCGTCCCGCCGGTCCGCGACGAACACCCGCCTTTCGTCCCCCGTGAACAGGACGCCGTCTTCGACGACGTAGAAGAGAGCTCCTCCCTTGGGGATCCGTCTGCCGTCGACGAGAGTCTGCCGGGCCGCAGCGTCGAAGGCCCTCCTCATCCCGGTCGCCGTCGCCCCGGTTGCCGGTGAGCCCGATGTGAGGTCTCGACCGTCGTCGACCTCGTCGAGTCCGGCCACGGCCCGGATCGTTGCCGCCACGTCGACCGAGCCCGCCGTGTCCTCGCGCAGGCCGGGCTGGAGTCCGGGTGACACGATGAACAGCGGCACGTGGATCTGCTCCATCGTGAGCCGGTTCCCGTGTCCGATCGTACCTTCTTCGCCGAAGCTCTCGCCGTGGTCCGAAGTGAACACGACCGTGGTCTCGAACGCATCGGCATCCAGATGGCGGAAGAGCCGTGCGAGGGAACGGTCCAGCGTCTCGACGTCCCGGTCGTAGGCCTCTCGAGCCGCTGCGATCTGGTCCACCACGCCGGGAGACCGACGCGACGCCGACGCGAGAAGGTCCGAGATGCGCACGGTGTCGTCCCCGTCCGCCCCATCGCTGTCGCCGTACGGATCGTGCGGGTCGAAATAGTGGAGCCAGAGGAATTGATCCGTGTTCGGCGCGTCGTCGAGGATGCGGAGTGCGCGATCGGTGACGGACTTCGACAGGGCGTAGAACGCATCGGTCTCCACCGGCTCCCCAGCCCACTCGGCAACGTAGCCGCGATCGAATTCGTCGCTGTAGAGCTCGAAGCCCTGGTCGAAGCCGAAGCGCCGGTCCACTGGGAAGGATGAGACCACTGCGGCCGTGAAGAAGCCGGCGGCTCGCAGCTGCTCGGCGATGGTGGCCTGCTCCGAGGCGAGCACCGCTCCGTTGCGGTCGACGCCGTGTTGCCACGGATGCCGCCCCGTGAAGAGGCTCGCGTGGGTCGGCTGGGTTGCCGACGACGCCGCGTAGAAGCTCGCGAAGATCTGGCCTCGCCTGGCGAAACGAGCGGTCGCGGGCATGTGGGTCTCGTCCAGGCTGTCGAAGCGGAGCGTGTCCGCGGTGATGAGGACGATTCTCTTCGGCTTCGGCGGGGACGAGGGGCACCCGGCCGCGAGCACGACGGCGACCGCCCCGAGAGTCCATGCGACGCACCCGGCCATCGGGTGGGCGGCCGATTTGGTGTTTGGCGAATGAGACGACGGTCGCAGGTGGTCTCCGCGCACGAGGTCATGGTAGATGTGGCCGGCCGCATGACGCAATCGACGGCCTTCGGATCCGACGCCACGAGCTTGCGCGCCACGTGGGGACTGCTCCCACCGGTCCTCGTCGGTGTGGTGCTCCGCCTGTTTCGGGTCGACGAGCAGATTCTGGTCTGGGACGAGCTCCACACGGTCAAAGCAGCGCTTGCAAGGCCGATCGGCGAGATCCTTCGCAATTGGATGTACCAAGCCGCGGACTACTGCGTGCCGATGACCGCATTCGCCCGCGCTCTCCTCGATGGCGGTGTGCGGCTGTCGGAGATGCACTTCCGCGTCGTGCCCCTCGCGGCGGGCGTTGCGGCACTGGTCGTCATACCGGTCGGCCTGCGCCCGAAGATCGGCGACCGCGCTGCGACCACCCTCGCTTGGCTCCTCGCGATCTCGCCGCTTCTCGTCCTCTACAGTCGGATCGTCCGCTCGTACATGCCTGCGACGCTCTTCGCGTTCGTCGCGTTGATGTCGTTCGATCTGTGGTGGCGCACTCGGTCGCGACCCGCTTCGGTCGCGTACGTCGGGTTCGCGGTGCTGGCGATCTACTTCCACCTGGGCTCCGCGCCCGTGGTCCTCTCGCCCTTCGTCTTCGCCGCGATTGAGACCGTGCTCCGGGCTCGGGACCGATCGACGCTCGTGCGCAACGCGCGCTCGCTCGCCATCGTCTTCGGGGCCGTCTCGCTCGTCCTCGGCGCGGTACTTCTTCCCGCGGCCGCGTCGCTCGCATCCCTCACGCGCAGCCACCGCGGTGCAGGCGTTCCGTCTCTCGACACCGTCGTCGAGGTGGTGCGACTCGAGGCCGGGACCACATCCATCGTGCTCGCGGCGTTCATGGCGTTGCTCGCCCTGCGCGGAGCCATTGCCCTCGCCCGTCGTGACCCTCGTTTTCGTTCACTCCTCGCGGTCGCAGCGATCGCGCACGTCGTCGGCCTCGGGGTTCTGCGCCCGGTGAAGCTCGAGGAGGCGTTGCCCTTGACGCGATACCTGCTCGTGCTGCTGCCGTTCGCGCTCGCTCTGGTGGCTCTGGGCGCGACCGAGTCCTGGGGGAGGACGTCGCGGCCGCATCCTCTCCAGTGGGTTGCGGTAGCGCTCCTTCTCCTCCTGGTCTTCTCGACGGGGCCGCTCTCGTCGCGCGAGTTCGTCCGAGGGAACCTGGTCCATCACCCCGGATTCATGCGGTTCACGGTCGCGCGCGAGACCCGATCGAGGACCCGGCTTCCGCGCGCGTACGAGATGATGATCGCGCGGCTCGGCGGTGGACCGGCGACGCTCGTCGAAGACCCGTGGGCCAATGTCGGCAGCCGCGTGTTCTTCGCATACCAGAGCCACCATGAGCTTCCGTTCCTTCCGGTCGCCATGGACCCGAAGCTTCGCGACCCGCGGTTGTCCCTTCGCAACGATTTGGAGCCGGCCGTCGAGGCGATCCTCGAGACGTCGGCTAGCCATCTCGTTCTGCATCGTGATCTCCAGTCCGAGCTGCGCGCCGTCCGCCGCGCCGAGCCCGAGGGGGAACGGCGCAGCGCCGTGCTGGAGGAATACGGTCGCTACTTGCGCCAGCTCGCCACCGATCGGTCTCGCGAGCTTCGCGCGGCATGGGGAGCTCCCGAGATCAGCGAAGATGGGATCGAGATCTGGGATCTCGAAGCGGCTCGTGCACGCGGCGGCAGCTTCGCGGGGCAACGGTGACGACGGGCTACGGGGCCTGGCGGATCGTCCGCGTTGGTCGAGGTTTGACGCGGGGCTGTGCTGGAGGGGTCGCGGCATGCTCGCGCAAGCGCGCGGCGAAGGTCGGGAGGTCGGGCACGGGCTTGGGGATGTGATCATCGAACACCCCCCATCGGGCCATTTCCGCGTCCTCCAGCGCGATGCCCGAGAGTGCAACGAACGGTGGCGGAACGGTGTCGGCCGAGAGCAGGGCCGCCAGTGCGGCTCGCGTCTCGTATCCGTTCATTCCCGGCAAGGTGAGGTCGAGCAGGACCACCGACGGCCTCCAGTCTCGAGCCACCTCGAGGGCTTCTTCTCCGCTCCGGCAGGCGCGGACCTCGAAGTCGCTCTCCTCCGACAGGAGAGTGGTGAGCGCATCCCGATTGCTCTCGTCGTCCTCCACCAAGAGCACCCGCGTCGAGCCGAGGGAGGTTGCGACCGCGCGAGGAGGTTCGGCGCCGTTGGTGTCCGGATTCGACTCGTCCCGAGGCTCCGCCCTGGGCAAGACGACGTGGACCGTCGCGCCCACACCGGGCTCTCCTTCGGCCCAGATCGAGCCTCCGTGCTGCTCCGCGATCCTTCGGCACACGGCCAGGCCGATCCCGGAACCCTCGACGTCGCTGGCGGCGCCTCGATGGAACGCGTCGAAGAGGCGCTCGGCCTTCGCGGGGTCGATCCCCCGGCCATTGTCCGACACCAGGATCTCCCAGGAGTCGTCGGGTTGGACCGACGCCAGGCGGAGGGCGAGGTGAGGTACCACATCGGCACGACGGTACTTCAGAGAATTCTCGATCAGGTTCGCGAACAGCTGCTTCAGCTGATCGCGATCGCCCAGGACTTCCGGCAGGCCGTCGCTCTCGATTTCGGCCTGGTCCAACGCGTCGCGAGCCTCGAGCTCTGCGACGATCTCCCGAATGAGCAGCGGAAGCGAGACCGACATCGTAGGAAGCGCTCCGCGGACCGCACGGGCCAGAGCCAGCTCGCGGTCGATCATGCGCGCCATTCGCTCGACTTCGGCGCGCGCCCGATCGGCGTATTGCTGATCGTCGACGCTGTCGCTCAATGCGGGGGAACGGGCGAGGACTTCGAGCCAGGCTCCGACCGCGGAGAGCGGTCGGCGAAGCTCGTGCGAGACGAACCCGCCGAAGCGACGAAGGTTTTCGTTCACCGAGGCGAGGTGGTCCTGGACCTGACGGCGTCGCTCGTTCTCCGCCGCGAGCTCCCGGTTCGTCGACTCGAGGTCGGCCGTGCGCCGACGGACGCGCAGCTCGAGCTCGGCATTGAGCTCCGCCAGCTCGGCGGTGCGTTCCCTCTCCTTGCTGGCCGAGCGAACGAGAAGGACCAGGAGAAGAGTCAGCAACGTCCCCAGGACGAGTGTGACCGCGGGCAGTGCCGAACGGGCGGACTCGGTGAAGCGCGCGGAGGGGCTGACCGCCAGGAACCAGCCGATCGAGGGGTCGCCGTCGAACAAAGGGCGTCGCAGCAGGGGACTCTCGCCCGGCGGGTCGCGACTCTCGTAGGCGACGCCTACCGGCCCGGTGACGACCACGTGGTTGCGTCGCGCCTCCTCCGTCAGCGCGTTCTCGAAGAAGGCGTCCAACTGGATGGACGCGCCGAGCCACGCGGGTTCTCCGGGGAGCGGAGTCTCGATGCGAAAGGCCCACTGGCCTCCCGCGAGGGGGATGGGTCTGGTCACGACGGTACCCCGGACGACGGCCAATGGAGCCGGCTCCACACCCTCGTCTGCGGGGAGAAGCGTCGGATCGAGATCGGCGCGTGCGATTCGCGCCCCGGGCGACGTCCCGGCACCCAGCCATTCGATCCACAGGACTTCGGGGAAGCGCTCCATCACGAAACGTGCCTCGGCTCCCCACGCGCGAAGACCGTCCTCGTCGGCGGTCGTTGCACGAATCGACAAGAAGCGAATGGACTCGGACAAGGTTTCGAGTCGCCCGGCGGTCTCGGCGCGAACGGCCGCGGCGATCCCACGTGACAGACTCAAGACCTCGCGCCTCTCTCCGTCCAGCGCGATGAGCCAGAAGCCGAGCGTGCAGCCGACCGAGAGCAGCGCGGCGAGCAACATCCCGGACCTACGGGCGCGGACGCCGGCTGCATTGCGATGGCTCGGTCGCTCGGACGCCTGCGTCACGGTAATCGAGTTTCTCCGCTGCGTGAGCGGAGAGCAAGGATCTGGAGTCCCGAGGTCGCTCGTGCGGCTCCGCGTGCAGGGAATCGTGTAGATTCTTCAATCGACAGGTGTCGGAAGCCCCCGGCCCATGCTTCCGCCCGGAATCTCGTGCTCTGCGTCGGTGGGTCGACTGGCATGTGGCGTGCTCGGGACGAATGCGTGCTCGGCATTCGCCTCTCGCTCCCGCGCGCTCCGAATCGGTTCGTCTCGATGCGCGTCACGCCGTTCGTGCTCGGCGTCGGCGTCCTCGCGGCGATCGCTTCCGCGCCGACGGCGATCGCCTCTCCGTCGGAGACGGAGGAGGGGCTGTGGCGCGACGTGGCTGCGGCCCTCTGGGACCGTGAGCATCGTCGTGTGGAGGTGGAGTCCGTGCAAGGGGGCGTCGTCCGCCTCAGCGGCGTCGCCGGCGAGGTCGGCGCGCCGTTGGAGGCGTTGCGCGTCGTGTCCGAGGTGCGCGGCGTGGAGCACGTCCATCTCCGGCTCGATCCCGACGCCTACGGACGGCCTCGCCCGCATTCTCCCGTTCGCTCGATCGGTGCGGGCCGGTCGGGTGCCACGGTCGGAGTGAGGACGGAAGACCTGCACGCGTCTTCCGAGGGTCTCCGGAATCTCGCGCGGCGCTTGCTCTCACCCGCGCCCGACTAGCGGAGTCGATCGCGTGCATCGCTCCGCTCGTCGTCCGCGACGGAGGCCTTTGGGCATTCCCGCATTCCCGGTCTCGGGTGTATAGAGACCGGATGAGCGAGACCGTTCCCGTCCATGGCGCGTGCGACTCCCGTTTCTCGCGAGTGCGCGACGTCTTCCGCAAGGGCTTCGAGTCCGGCGAGCAGCTCGGCGCTTCCGTGAGCTTCGTGCTCGACGGCGAGACCGTCGTCGACTTGTGGGGAGGCTGGCAGGACTTCGAGCACGAGCGGGAATGGGAGCGCGATACGCTCGTGAACCTGTTCTCGACGACCAAGGGAATGACCGCGCTCTGCGCGCACATCCTCGTCGAGCGGGGTGAGCTGGACGTGGACGCGCCCGTTGCGCGCTACTGGCCCGAGTTCGCCGTGAACGGGAAGGAGCAGATCCCCGTGCGCTGGCTGCTCTCGCACCAGGCCGGGCTCGTCGGGTTGCATGCGCCGATCTCGGCGGCGGACGCGTATCGGTGGGATCCCATGGTCGAGGCGCTCGCCGCGGAGACGCCCTGGTGGGAGCCGGGAGAGAAGCACGGCTATCACGCGCTCACGTTCGGATATCTGGTGGGCGAGGTGATTCGGCGCGTGTCGGGGAAGAGCGTTGGCACGTTCTTCCGCGAAAACGTGGCTATGCCGCTCGATGCCGACTTCCACATCGGTCTGGCGGCGAAGCACGACGCACGCACCTCGAAGCTCCACGGCCGACTCTTCGCGCCTTCGGACGGGGAAGGTTCCGGCAAGGCTTCGCGCCTTCCGGATGCGGTGCAGAAGCTGATGCGCGATTTCCGCGATCCGTCGACGCCCAGCGGCGCGGCGTTCGCGATGGCGGGCATGGACCACAACTCGCGGGAGTGGCGCGCGGCCGAAGTTCCGGCCGCGAACGGGCACGGCACGGCCCGGGCGCTTTCGCGCATCTACGGAGCGCTCGCGCGCGGCGGGGAGATCGACGGCGTGCGCGTCCTGGAGCCACAGACGATCGAGGCGGCGATCGAGGAGCAGGTGTTCGGCCCCGACGCGGTGCTGGGAGGGATGCCCATGCGGTTCGGGCTGGGCTTCATGCTCCGTCAGGACTTCATGCCGATTGCCCCGAGCGATCGCGGCTTCGGGCACCCGGGTGCCGGCGGTTCGATCGGGATGGCCGATCCCGACGCCCGCGTCGGCTTCGGCTTTACGCTGAACAAGATGCAGATGGGCCTTCTCGGTGCGGCCGGCGCGTTTCAGATGCTGAACGCGTTCTATGACGAGATCTGAGCGGCGTCCGCCGGGGCCTCTCGCGCCTACGTCACGGCCAGGATCGTGCGCACCGCCAGGACGGCCAGGACGATCGTCGAGATCGAGAAGATCGTGAACCGCACCATCACCTTGTTCGAGGTGCATTGGACCAGCGAGTGCGCGATTCGAAGCACGACGTAGCCCCACGCGAGGCCGACGGCAAAGCCGTCGGCCTGCCCTGCGACCTGAGCCGCGAGCGCCGTCGCGTAGAAGATCGTCGGCTGCTCCATTAGGTGGTTGTAGTTGTCGGAGATCCACATGATCTCCGGGGGCAGGTCCAGCGTGCGGGTTCGCGCGGCGTCCTGGGGGTCGATTTTCGCCTTCTGCATCGCCGGGATGCGCGTGGCGTACATCCACGCCCAGATGACGAGACTCCACAAGACGAGGGCCAGGACCGGCGCGACGAGCGGGGCTTGTTCCATGTCGTTCTCCTCCTGGGACAGACATTAGGGGCTCCTCCACGGCGGCGGCAAGTCTCGCTCGGGTCGCGGATTCGTGGGTCGCTCGCCGAGCGCCCGACGGCTAGAAGGGGCGGGATGATGAGCTTCTTCCGCTCGGCCTCTCTTCGTCTTCTCCTCGCACCTCTGCTGCTCGTCGCTTGTTCCGACCGTGAGCTCTCCGACGGGTCGGGTGGAGGGGACGGCAGCATCTTCTCCTTCGCCAACGGCTGCTACGCCCTGGAGGACGCCTCGAGCGGGCGCGGTCTTCGGCGCACGTCCGGGGGCTTTTCCTTCGGGGGCGGGCGCACTCCCTTCTTCCTCAAGCCGTCGGGTCTCGGTCGTTACCTGCTCTTCGACGACGAGGCCGGCTACGTGGTCTCCGACGGTGCGCGGGTGTTGCGAGCGACCCGTTTGGAGTCGGACCTGTCGCTCGTCGACGACACCTTCCGATCGGACGCCGAGTGGGATCTCGAGGCGGGCAGCGCCCGTGGTCGGTTCCTGCTGCGCCACCGCGCTTCCGGGGGGTACCTGGGTACGGGCGGACTCCGCGGAGCGGCAGGGGCTGCGGAGATCGTCTTGCTCTCGACGACGGGCTGCACCGAGTTTCCCGAAGACACGACTCACAGCGACGGGGAGGTCGTGCCGCGGACCTTCGACGACGGATCCGTGTTCGGGATCGTCGACACCCACTCGCACATCCTCGCGAACTACGGCTTCGGCGGGGGCGGGATCTTCCACGGCGCCCCGTTTCACCCGCTGGGCGTCGAGCACGCGCTGATGAGCTGCGAGCCGTTCCACGGCGCGGGCGGGCGCAAGGACCTGTTTGGCGCCGGCTTCGATGCGGGCGGGAGTCTCGTGCTCGAGGACTTCGTCGGCGCCCTGGTGTCGGGCGAGCTGCCCGAGTTCAACCACGCGACGGACGGTTGGCCTACCTTCACCGACTGGCCGAGTGGACCGTTCAGCTCGACGCACCAAACGCAGTACTACAAGTGGATCGAGCGGGCCTATCTCGCGGGCTTGCGCCTCATCGTGCAGCACGCGGTGAGCAATCAGGTGATCTGCGACCTGCTCGGAAACGGTGGCTTCCAGCCCATTCGCTACTCGTGCAACGACATGGTGGCGGTCGATCGCCAGCTCGATGAGATTCGTGCGATGCAAGACTACATCGACGCGCAGGAGGGGGGGCCGGGTCGAGGGTGGTTCCGGATCGTGACTTCTCCCGCGGAGGCGCGTGAGGTCATCGCGAGCGGTAAGCTCGCGGTCGTTCTCGGCATCGAGACCTCGAATCTGTTCGATTGCCCCCTCACGCCGCCCGGTGGTGGCGCACGCTGTACGGAGGCGGACGTTCGGAGTCGGCTGGACGAGTACCACGCGCGCGGCGTGCGGATCGTCTTCCCGGTTCACAAGTACGACAACGCCTTCTCCGCGGGTGATGGCCAGAAGGGCATTCTCGAGCTCGGTAACCTCATCCAGACGAGCCATTTCAACAACTTCACGACGGACTGCGATCTCTCGGTCGATACCGTGTTCGACCGGGGCGCTTCGACCTTTCCGGGGCTCATCGAGGCGCGCGACGACTACCTGGCCCCGGCCTCGAACGACTGGAGTCAGTTCTACGTGGACCCGATCGGCGAGCTCTCGCCGATCCTCGACCGGTTCTTCACGCCCGCCGACCCCGAGATCGACCTGCATTGTCAGAACGCGGGGCTCACCGCTCTCGGCGAGTTCTTGCTCGACGAGCTGATGGATCGCGGGATGATCCCCGAGATCGACCACCTTCCCAGTCGCGCGTACAAGCGGGCCTTCGAGATCTTGCAGGAGAACGACTACCCGGCGGCCGGTACGCACGGTCTCGACAACCGGGGACGGCTCTATGAATTGGGTGGTGTCTCGAAGACGGGCTTCGGCACGTGTCGCACCCCCGGCGAGAGCTCGACCGTCGACGACGGATTTCAGGAGCGCCTCGCTCGCATCGAAGCGGCGGGTGGATTCCCCGCGATCGGATTCGGGTTCGATCTGAACGGGTTCGCCGGCGCGCCCGGACCCCGCTTCGGCCCGCGCAGTCGGTGCTCGACGCCCCAGTCCGATCCGGTGACCCATCCGTTCGAATCCTTCGCTGGAGACGTCACGTTCAACCAGCCGCGGCTCGGAGAGCGGGTCCTCGACTTCAATACGGAAGGTCTCGCGCACATCGGCCTGCTACCGGAGCTTCTCGAAGACGTCCGCGGAGATGGTGTCACGGACGCCGAGATCGAGCCTCTCTTCAAGTCGGCCGAGGCGTATCTGCGAATGTGGGAGAAGGCCGAGCGGCGCGGCGCGGAGCGCGGCGCGTGAGCCAGTGTCGAGCTGGTGGAGCGATCGGGGCGTTGATACGGCCCCGTCATCGAAGGTAGCCTCGGACGATGACGGCACTTCTTCCACTTCCCCCGCAGCCCGAAGGTCTTCGGTGGCCGACGACGGATTGGCCGCGAGGCGAGCTCGACCCTCGAGTGGACGTCGAGGCCCTGGACACGCTTCTCGACCGCGCGTTCTCCGACCCTCTCCCGGACGACCTCGAGCGCACGCACGCGGTGGTGGTCATCTATCGCGGGGAGTGCGTGGTCGAGCGCTACGCGCCGGATACGGCACCGGACGATCCCTGTGCGTCGTGGTCCATGGCGAAGAGCATCACCAACGCGCTGGTCGGGATCCTCGTACGGGAGGGGCGCCTCGACGTCTCCGATCCCATCGGCGCTCGCGAGTGGAGCCCCGACGACCCGCGGAGCCGCATCACGATCGATCAGATGCTGCGCATGGTCGACGGCCTACGGTTTCGGGAGGCCGAGCATCTGGGTGACGGCTCGGTCCGGTACTACTCCGAGGAAGAGTCGGACGTGATTCCGATGCTCTTCGGCCATGGGCGAAACGACGTCGCGGGCTTCGCCGCGACCCTCCCCTACGTCGCCGAGCCCGAGAGTCGCTGGAACTACAACAGTGGCGCGAGCAACCTCCTGGCCCGACGCGTGTCCGAGGTGGTCGGTGGTGGCGAGGAAGGCATGCGTGCCTTCATGGAGCGGGAGCTGTTCGGCCCGATCGGGATGCGTACGGCGAAACCGACGTTCGACGCAGCGGGGAACTTCGTGGGCTCCGCCTACTGTGCGTGCAGCGCACGCGACTTCGCCCGCTTCGGGTATCTGTTCCTGCGCGACGGTGTCTGGGGCGGGCGGCGCATCCTCCCCGAGGGCTGGGTCGACTACTGCCGGACGCCGAGCCCGCAGTCCGCGCGCCAGTATGGCGCTCATTTCTGGACGATCCCGGGCAGCCTCGGTCTGTTCTCGTGTCAGGGAGCGTTCGGCCAGCGGATCCTGATCAGTCCGAAGCTCGACCTCGTGGCCGTGCGCGTGGGAAACACCGCGGCCGAGAAGGTCGGCAACGTCGTTCGCTATTGCAAGGAGCTGGTGGACGCGTTTCGCCCGACCGTGGCGTGAGAGACCTCGAGATCGTGTGCAGATGAGCCGGCCATGGTCTCGCCGTGAGTGGGTGTGCTTCGGATGGGCGGCCGCGGCGTATCTGGTCGTCGCGCTCTTCGTTCTGCGCAACGTGCTGCCGGAGCCAGCCCGTCTGCTGCCCTACAACTCCGACATCGATGCCGCGAACCAGACGATGGGGCACTTCGACCAGTCGATGGTCGTGTCCGTCATCGTGCGCAACGCCGACATCCTGGTGACCGAGCCGTGGAAGTTGCTCGGGGACGGTCAGTGCTTTCCGTTCCCGAAGTCCTACACCTTGGGTGAGCACATGTTCGGCGAGGGCCTGCTGATGGCGATCCCGTGGATGCTCACCGGGGATCCCATTCTCGCCTACAACCTGATGCTCGTTCTGACGCTGTGGATCCCCGGCGTCACGATGTATCTCTTCGCGCACCACTTCTTGCGCCGCGCGGCGCCAGCGTTCGTGGCGGGTCTTCTTCTCGCCATGTCGCCGCCGAGGATCATCGACGGCGGGCACCCCTACCTCCACGCCGAGTTCTGGCTCCCGCTGATCTTGCTCTTCCTGCACCAGGTCTTCGCGAGCCGCTGGCTCTGGCTGCCAGCCGCGGGGATCGCATTGCTGCTGGCACTCGAGGCGCTGGAGACGATCTACGTTCTTCTGGCCTGCGCGATCGTCACATCGGTCTACGGGCTGTTTCTCGCGGCTCGCTTCCGGTCGGCGCTTCCGCGCGTGGTCCTGCCGCTTGCGGCGGCCGTCGTGCTCTCGGTCGGGTTCGCCTGGTTCGTCTTGGGCCCGTACTTCGAGACCCGCGAAGCATGGAGCGTCTTGCGGGGGCGGCCGACCGCGCTCTTTCCGATCGAGACCTATGGCTGGGGCTCGCCGTTCTTCGTCGGGGCGTTCGGTCTCGTGCTGGGCGTCGTCGGGCTGGTCGATCGCTTGATCCGAAGGCGCGACGTGCACCGGGACGACCCGCGCGTCGCCATGCTCGCCGCGGCCGTCGCGATCGTTTGGGCCTCGGTCGTGGAGATTCCGATCCCCGGAACCGGGCTCGGGATCCCCGGACTGTTCGCGCTCCTCGCCGAGGTCGTGCCGGGGCTCGACGCGGTTCGCGGGCTCTTCGCCGTGACGATCGGCCTCTGGGTTCCGGTGGCGTTGCTCGCCGGCTACGGCGCGCTGGTCCTCCTCGAGCGACTTCCGCGCCGCCTCGCGGCCGGAGTCGCCGCGGCGTTGGCGTTGGGCATCGTGGGCGAACGCTCGGTCCCGGCCTTCGCGGAGTGGAGCTTCGGGACCCCGCTCGAGCTGCTGGCCTGGGACGCGCGCCCGCCGGAGGACGACATCGAGCTCGTACGAGCGGTCGACCTCGGTCCGGTCTTCGACGTGCCGGTCGCGCCTCCAGAGAACTCGTTGGCGCGTGCGGCGCAGGCCCGGCACCTGCTGCTCCAGGCCTGGAACCCGAAGCCGTCGTCGAGCTGCTACAATTCCTTCGACACACCGCTTGCGTCGCAGATGGCGCAGCTCGCGAGCGGACTTCCGAGCCGGGGTGTCGCCGAGGCGATCGCGGCTCTCGGATTCGGCGAGGTGTTGTCGCACGACCGCGCGTGGTGGCCGCCGCACCTGAAGAGCTGGCGCCGTCGGGCCGCCGATCCGAACGTCTCGGGCGTGATGCCCGAGGTTGGGCGCAGCTCGGGGCTGACGGCGTACCGCCTCGTGCCTCCCGAGGTGCTCCATGAGGACCTGCATCGACTCGATGGAGCGGGGCGGGGGCCCGCGGTCGAGCTCGTTCGGGGGGACGAGCCGTCGAGTCGGCTCGTGGTCCCGTTCGTCTTCTCGAACCCCGGACCGGGGACGTTTCGCGGACCGGCGCCTCTACGCCCCCGCGCCGCGAAGCTGCGCTGGCGTTCCGCCGACGGGTCCATCCCGGTCGAGGAAGACGTGCGCGTGCTCTGGCCGGCGGCGCTGGGCGCGGGCAAGAGCATGAAGGTCGAGGTCTCCGCCGCCCGGCCGCCGGCGCCGGGGACCTATCGGGTCGAGCTGTCGTCGGCCGACGCTCCGGACGTCGTCGTCGCGAGTCGCGCGGTGCGGGTGCCCGAGGCCTGACGGCCCTCCGGTGGAGAGAGGCTCGCCCGACGCACCGTCGCCGAGCTCGGATGCGCCAGCCGCGCCGCACCGGGCGCACCCTAGGGGCCGGCGGGGGGCGCCGTCACCTCGATGGGGCGGGTCGCGAGGACCGCTTTGTTCTCGCCGTTCCAGTATCGCAGCTCGTAGCGGCCGGGCGCCTTGGGTGCCTTCAGCTTCACCTTCCGCCCGTCGAAGTCGCCGTTGCGGAGGCGCCTGCCGCCCGTGGCTCGTCCGTCCGCGTCGACGATCTTGACGTCGTCCTGCACCGCGCCGGGCCCGATCCACTCGACCACGAATGCGGACTCCGCGGCCACCTGCTCGGGAGCCGACAGCGTGACCTCGCTGGTCGTGACTTCGATGGGACGTGTGGCGAGCACCGCCTTGTTCTCGCCGTTCCAGTAGTGCAGCTCGTAGTGGCCGGGGTCGGCTGGGGCGGAGAGCTCGACTCGCCGGTTGTCGAAATCGTCGTTCCGCAGACGCTTGTCGCGCACGACGCGGCCGTTGCCGTTGTTTCCGTCGGGATCGTAGAGGCGTACGGAGTCGTAGCGTCCGCCGGGCCCGGCCCATCCGACGTCGATCCGACGCGCGCGCTCGACCGAGTCGGGGGCGGTGAGCTCGACGCGCGCTTCGAGGACCTCGATGGGCCGCGTCGCGAGAACGGCCTTGTTCTCTCCGTTCCAGTAGTGAAGCTCGTACGTCCCGGGCTTGGCGGGTGCGGGCAACGACACGGTCTGGTTCTCCTTGTCGTCATTCCCGAGCCGCTTGTCTCGAACCACCTTGCCGTCGCCGTTCAGCGCGTTCGGGTCGTAGATCCGTACGGCGTCGTATCGGCCGCCGGGACCGGTCCAACCCACGCGGATCGTTCGTCCGGCCTCGATCTCGTCGGGAGCCGACAGGGCGACATCGGCGTCGACGACGTCGATCGACCGTTCCGCGAGGACCGTCTTGTTGTCCGCGTTCCAGTACCGCAGGACGTACTCGCCGGGCTTCGCCGGGGCGATCAGCCGAAGCGTTCGGCTTTCGAGGTCGCCGCTGTGTACGGGCGCCTTCCGCAGGATCTTGCCCTCTCCCTGCGACGCGTTCGGATCGTAGATCTGGATCGCATCGTTCCGCGATCCAGGGCCGACCCATTCGACCTCGATGGGGTGGGCGATCTCGACGGTCTCCGGTGCCGTCACGGAGACGGTGGCCTCCGTGACCTCGAGGTCCCGCGTCGCGAGCACGCGACGCGCGCGACCGTCCCAGTAGCGGAGCTGCACGGTGCCCAGCTCGGCGGGGGCCGTCATCTTCACCGACCGCTCTTCGAAGTCACCGTGCTGGAGAGTCGCGGTTCGCACGACCTTTCCCTCTCCCATGCGCGCCGTGGGGTCGAAGACCTGGATCCGGTCGTAGCGGTCGCCGGGGCCGTCCCAGGTGACGACGAAGCGAGAGGCCTGCTCGACGGATCCCGGCGCGTCGAGGTCGGCCTCGGCCGGCGGCGCGGGATCGGGCTCCGGTGCGGGTGCGGGAGGGGCGGTCTCCACGACCGCTTGCGACAACGCTTCCGCGAGCTGACCGGCGTCGGAGGCCGAGAGATACATGCCCCCCGTGTTCTCGGCCAGACACGCGACCTGTTTGCCCTCCTCGGCGGAGAGGCCGAAGCCGACCACGTGCGCCGTGAAGTCGACGCCGGTCTCCGCGAGCGTCTCACCGAGCGCGCAGGGGTCGCGATCACAGGTCTCGAGCCCGTCCGTGATCAGGATGACGGTCGCCGCGTCTTCGGTGTACCGAAGCGTCTCGGCGGCCCGCAGGACCGCGTCCGACAGGGGCGTCTTCCCCTTGGGCTTGATCGCGTCCGCGGCGGCGGTGATCTTCCCGGCCGAGGACGCGGCGGGAGGGACGAGGAGCTCGATGTCCGCGCAGTCCGCCTTCCTTCGGTGCCCGTAGGCGAGGAGTCCGATGGACTGGTCGGGGGCGACCGACCCGAGTACCTGGCGCAGGGCCTGCCGCGCGATCTCGATCTTCGTCTTCCCCTCGATCTGGCCCCACATGGAGCCGGAGGCATCGAGAACGATCACGGATTCGCCGTCCGCGCGGGCCGGGCCCGCCGCGGAGAGGAGGAGGAAGACGAGGAGGACCGTACGTTCGATCATGCGGCCCCTCGTACTCGAATCCGGGTCCCGGGACCAACCGCGCGGCGGACGGCCGCGCGAGTCGTCAGCCGGCGATGTTGATCACCTTACGCTGGGTGAACTCGTCCAGCCCCGCGCGGCCGAGCTCCGTGCCGAAGCCGGACTGCTTGGCTCCGCTGAAGGGAATGCCCGGATCGAGCTCGCCGTGTTTGTTGATCCAGACCGTGCCGGACTCGAGGCGGGCGGCCAGGCTCTTCGCGCGATCCAGGTCGCGAGACCAGACGCTGCCCCCGAGCCCCTCCGCGCAGCGGTTGATGCGCGCGAGCGCCTCGTCGGCGTCGGAGTACTTGATGACGGGCAGGGCTGGGCCGAACTGCTCCTCGTCCACGAGTCGTGCGCCTTCCGCGATGTCGCGGACGATGGTGGGCTCGATGAAGTAGCCCGGGCCGTCCTTTGCGGCGCCGCCCGCGATGATCGTGCCCTTGTCGGCCGCATCCGCGAGGATCGCCTTCACCTTCTCGTACTGGTTCTTGTTCTGAAGCGGCCCGAGCTCCGTTCCCTCCTGCGCTCCGTCGCCGACCTTCTTGGCCTTGGCGATGGAGGCGAGCTCGTCGCACAGGGAGTCGTAGATGTCCTCGTGCGCGTAGAGCCGCTTCAGTGCGATGCAGATCTGCCCGTTGTTGCCGAACGCGGCATCGAACAGCTTCGGTGCGATCTCCTTGGGGTCGACGTCGTCGAGGACGAGGCCTGCATCGTTGCCGCCCATCTCGAGCGTGATGCGCTTCACGGTGGCGGCCGCGCCCGCCATGACCTTCGAGCCGGTCGCGGTGCTGCCGGTGAACGAGATCTTCCGGATGCCCGGATGTTCCGTCATGGCCGACCCGAGATCGTTCGCGTCGGCGATCACGTTCAGCACGCCGGGGGGCAGCACGTCCTTGATCAGCTCCGCGAGTCGCAGCGTCGACAGCGGCGTCGTCGGGGCCGGCTTCACTACGATCGTGTTGCCCGTGAGGAGCGCCGGCGCGAGCTTGAAGCCGACGAGAACCAGCGGAAAGTTCCACGGGATGATCGCGCCGACGACTCCGAGGGGCATCCGGTGCGACTCGACCCGTCGCTTGTCGCTGTCCTCGAGCACCTCGACCGGCAGATCCATCGCGGCGAAGTGCTTGGTGAACACGCCGAAGCCGAACGCCTCGCTCACCGCGTCCTTCAGCGGCTTCCCCTGCTCGCTCGTCAGGATCTGGCCCAGCTCCTGGGCGTTGGCCATCGCGATGTCGGCGATCTTCTCGAGCGCCGCCCGCCGTTCCTCGATCGGAGTGGCCGCCCACTTCGGGAAGGCCGCCTGCGCCGCCTCGACGGCCCGGTTCAGCTGGGCCTCCGAAGCGCGCGAACAGGTCCCGGCCAGCTCCTCGGTCGCCGGGTTCACGACCTCCAGAGTCCCGTCCCCCTTCACCATCCGTCCGTCGATCAGTAGCTCGTAGCTCGGCATCCAGACCCGCTACCGGATCACCGTCCCCCATGCGACCGCACTGCGTCATCGGAGGGGACGTTCGTTACCTTTTCGCGGTTGTTACCTTTTTCGGCGCCGCGGTGGGGCGAGCCGGGACGATCGCTCGCTCGGGGGGCTCTGGTACTCGGGTGTGAACGACAGATCACACGCGTGTCCCGCGTAGAACTCGTCGCACGTGAAGGCGGTGGAATCCGGGACGACTCCGAAGTCACAAGCGAAGCGCACCTGACCGACCGGCCCGCTGGCGAGCGGTGCGCCGACGTACGAGAGCGCGACCCGACCCGTGGGCGCGCCGTCGGAGCCCGTCAGACGCGCACGGATGCGCGCGTCCCACCATGCGACGATCATCGAGCCGTCCGGCGCGGAGGCGACGTGCGGGTCGAGTCCATAGTCCGCATCCAGGCTCACGTGAAGCTCGGCCCCGACCTTCTTCCCCGCCTTCGAGAATCTCTGGAGAGTGATGCTGCCGTCGAGGTCGGAATGGCCATCCTCGCTCATCCACACCACGGCGAATGCGGCCGAAGCGGCGCCGGCGACGTCGAGCTGCCCGTAGTTGCCCTGGTAGCCATCCGACACGGTGTTGGCGAGGAACGTGGGGCCCGTCGGCTGTCCGGACACGGCCATGCGCCGTCCGAACGTGCCTTCGCCGCTGCCGGGGTAGCCGCTCGGGTTCGGCCCTCCGAGGTAGAAGTCGTAGCCTTCCCAGACCACGACGAATCCGTCGTTGCGCGATGCGATCTCCGGATTGATCGGGATTTCCGCTTCGGAATATGCGGACTCGAAGACCGTACGAACGGGACTCGTGTCGAAGTCGGCGGAGAATCGGCGGGCGAAGATGCACGGTTCGATCGAACACGGCCCGGACGCCTCTTCGGCGTTTTACGCGACCATGAAGTTCCCGCTCGTATCGGCCGCGATTGCATGGTTGTTGTCGCGGTCGCCCGTTCCGCCCTCGTCGTGACCGGGCTCGCTGACCCGGAAGTCCGGCCCCGCCGGGATGCCCGTCGCGAAGAAGCGTCGTCCTCGAATCTCGTCTGCTTCGTTGAACGCGTCCCAGACGATCATGAAGTTCCCCGCAGGATCGACCGCGACCTGGGGGTCTGGACCCGAGATGCCGGTATTGAGCCGAAACGGGGGCCCCAGCGGGAGGGGCTCGGTGGCGCGCGCCAGGCCGGGTGTCAGAGCGGCGGCCACGGCGGCGCGGACGATCCGCATCGGGGAGCTCGAAGGGCCGTCCGGCACGGCCCCAGACCGTAGGTCGCCCCGTCGTTCCCGGTCAATCGGTGCCTCGCAGGGACGGTCTCGGGTCCTGGGAGCGCTCGTTGCGCCTCTCGTCGGCTCCCTCTGCGGAGAGTCCGCAGGGCGCGAAAGGTAACAGGTGGCGAAAAGGTAACGAACGTCCCCTTCCACCGTTCCACGGAAAAGGGGCGCGAGGATTCTTCCTCGCGCCCCTTCGTGCTTCACGTGGTGACGTGAAGGCGGCTTACATCATGCCGCCCATGCCACCCATTCCGCCCATGCCTCCGGGAGGCATGCCGGCGGCCGCGCCCGCGCCGGGCTCCTCGGGCTTCTCGGCGACCATGGCCTCCGTGGTGAGGAGGAGGCCGGCGACCGAGGCCGCGTTCTGCAGCGCGGTGCGGACGACCTTGGTCGGGTCGATGATGCCGGCCTTCAGGAGGTCTTCGTACTCCTCCGTCGCGGCGTTGAAGCCGACGGCACCCTTCGAGTTCTTGACCCGGTCGACGACGATCGACGGCTCCTGACCGGCGTTCGACGAGATCCAGCGGAGCGGGCCCTCGACGGCGCGGCGGACGATGTTGATGCCCACCTGCTCCTCGTCGTTGGCGCCCTTGACCTTGTCGAGCGCGGCCGAGGTGCGGAGCAGCGCGACGCCGCCTCCCGGCACGATGCCCTCTTCGACCGCGGCACGCGTGGCGTGCAGCGCGTCTTCGACGCGGGCCTTCTTCTCCTTCATCTCGACCTCGGTGGCCGCGCCCACACGGACGACGGCGACACCGCCGATCAGCTTGGCCAGGCGCTCCTGGAGCTTCTCGCGGTCGTAGTCGGAGGTGGTCTCCTCGATCTGGTTGCGGATCTGACCCACACGACCCTGGATGTCGCCCTTCTTGCCGGCGCCGTCGATGATCGTCGTGTTGTCCTTGTCGATGACGATCCGCTTGGCCTTGCCGAGATCGTTCAGGGTGACGTTCTCGAGCTTGAGGCCGAGCTCCTCGGCGATCACACGGCCGCCGGTGAGGATCGCGATGTCCTCGAGCATGGCCTTGCGGCGGTCACCGAAGCCGGGCGCCTTCACCGCGGCGCAGTTGAGCGTGCCGCGGATCTTGTTCACGACGAGCGTCGCGAGGGCCTCGCCGTCGACGTCCTCGGCGACGAGGATGAACGGCTTGCCGGTCTTGGCGATCTGCTCGAGGACCGGGAGAAGATCCTTCATGTTGCTGATCTTCTTCTCGTGGATGAGCAGGTAGGCGTCCTCGATCACGCACTCCATGCGATCGGGGTCCGTCACGAAGTACGGCGAGAGGTAGCCGCGGTCGAACTGCATGCCCTCGACGACCTCGAGGGTCGTCTCGAGGCCCTTGGCCTCCTCGACGGTGATGACGCCGTCCTTGCCGACCTTGTCCATCGCCTCGGCGATGATGCCGCCGATCGTGGGGTCGTTGTTCGCGGAGATCGTCCCGACCTGCGCGATCTCCTTCTGATCCTTGGTGGGCTTCGAAAGGCCCTTCAGCTCGCTGACGATGCTCTCGACGGCCTTGTCGATGCCGCGCTTGAGCGACATCGGGTCGTGGCCCGCAGCGACCATCTTCGCGCCCTCGGTGAAGATGGCACGGGCGAGAACCGTGGCGGTCGTGGTGCCGTCACCGGCGAGGTCGGACGTCTTCGAGGCGACCTCCTTGACCATCTGGGCGCCCATGTTCTCGAACTTGTCTTCGAGCTCGACTTCCTTGGCGACGGTCACGCCGTCCTTCGTGATGTTCGGCGCGCCGAACGACTTCTCCAGGACCACGTTGCGGCCCTTGGGGCCGAGGGTGACCGTGACGGCATCGGCCAGCGTGTTGACGCCGTTCAGGACCTTTTCGCGGGCGTCGCCCCCGAACTTGACGATTTTTGCACTCATTTCTTTATGTCCCTCCTTAAGCTTTCTCGGCTGGAATCACTCGATCACGCCGAGGATGTCGTCCTCGCGGAGGATCAGGTGCTCTTCGCCCTCGATCTTGATCTCGGTGCCGGCGTACTTGCCGAAGAGGATCTTGTCGCCGCTCTTCACGTCCAGGGGCTGGACCTTGCCGTCCTCGTTCACCTTGCCCTTGCCGACGGCGACGACCTTGCCCTCCTGGGGCTTCTCCTTCGCCGTATCGGGGATGATGATGCCCCCGGCCGACGTCGTCTCTTCGTCGACGCGCTTGACGATGACGCGGTCCTGCAACGGTCGGATCTTCATGTGTACGTCCCTCTCCTTTCGCTCCCCCCAACTCGGGGAAAACCCTCAACTTCGCGATCGAATTTTCGTTTTTGGCCCGCGCGTGGAGCCGTGCAAGCCACCACGACGGTGGAAACGGCCTGCGATGTAATCACCGTCGCGGGCGTGTCAACGGGGGTTGCTGAAAGAAATCTCGCTTTCTTTCAGCGTGGCCGGCTTTGGCCCTGCGGAGCGCCGCGCTCGAGGTGCCGAGCGAGCGACTTTTTGACCTGGGCGAGCGCGATGCGCTCGTTCGGAACCTTCGCACCGCCCTTCTTCAGGATCGCGAGGACCCGGTGGGCGAGGTGGGAGGATGCAGCTTCGCTGAGAATCATGGCGTGTGCTTCAGGCGGGGAAGCCGCGTTCCTCCGCGAGCTTCTCCTTGATCCGGCGGACGATCATGCGTCGGTCGAGGCCGAGGCCGTCGCGCCCCGCCGCCTTGAGGTGTTGATCCGCCATGCGCTCCGCGTCCCGCTCGAGCTCGGCGACGGCTTTGAAATAGACCTCGAACTCCGAGACCAGTGCCTTTTCCGCCACTTCGTGACTCGTGCCGAGCTCGATCGCGTCGGCGCGTACGAGCTCGTCGACGACCGCCTTCGCAACGGCCTGCAGCTGTGTCTGGGAGATTCCCACCTCGAGGCTTCGTTTGAACCACTGGCGAGCTACCAAACCGGATGTTCCGTTTGCAAGGTGCTGGCAAATCGGGACATTCCGGAGGGGAGGATGCAAGCGGGGGTGAGGAAGCCGGCGCCGCTGCGCCCGGGGGACCGGATCGCCGTGGTCGCGCCGTCGGGTGGGGTCGATGCCGAGCGGCTGGCGGCCGGAGTGGCGGTCCTGGAGCGGCGGGGCTTTCCGGTGACGTCGCCGGCCCGACGCGAGCCCTTCCGGCTCTTCTCCGCGCGCGACCACGAGCGGCGCGAGGAGCTCGTGGCCGCCTTCGAGGACCCGGAGGTCCGTGCGGTGTGGTTCGCCCGGGGCGGTTACGGCATGAACCGCCTCCTGCCCGATCTCGATCCGGGCTGGATCGCGTCCCACCCGAAGCTCTGCGTCGGTTTCAGTGACGCGACCGCCTATCTCCAGTGGATGGTGTCGGCCGGGGTGCCCGCCCTGCACGGCCCGATGGTCGCGCACGATGTGGTGCGCGAGGCCGAGACGGGAGGCCTGGACCATGCCCTCGGGATCGCCGGAGGCACCCCCGATTGGGCCGTGCCCGTGCCGCAGGCGCTCGTGCCGGGCCGGGCCGAGGGAGCGATCCTCGGCGGCTGCCTGGCCGTCCTCCTGTCGCTGGCCGGGACGCCCTACCAGCCGTCTTTCGCCGGCAGGATCGCGCTGCTCGAGGACACGCACGAGAGGCCGCAGCGAAAGCTGGACCGCATGCTGATCCAGCTCCGTCAGGCCGGGATGATCACCGGCGCGCGCGGGGTCGTGTTCGGGACGATGCCCGAGTGCGGCCACGAGCACGAGATCCGGGAGACGATCCTCGACTGCCTCGGGGACCTCGGGGTGCCGATCGGGTTCGGCGCACCGGTAGGCCACGGGGATCGCCACCTCGCCGTGCCTCTGGGGGTCTCCGCGCGGCTCGCTCTCGATGGCGACGGTGGTCGGCTCGCGGGCCTGGAGTCCATGGTCGCATGAGCGCGGTACGGGACGTGCTCGAGGAGGGTGTCGGGCGGGGGGCGTATCCCGGGGCCGTTCTCGTCGTGAGCCAGGCCGGGGATCGCGTGCTCGAAGAAGTCGTCGGGCACCGATCGAGCGAGAAGGGCTCGGAGCCGATGCAGCTCGACACGGTCTTCGATCTCGCCTCGCTCACGAAGCCGCTCGCGACCACACTCGCGTTCCTCGTCCTCGTGCGCCAGGGCCGACTCTCCTTCGACGACCGCGTGACCCGCTTCTTCCACAACTTCGGGGTTCACAAGAAGACGCACGTCACGTTTCGCCATCTCCTGACGCACTCCTCGGGGCTCGCCGCGCATCGGGCGTTCTACAAGGAGGCGTCGAAGCTCGCCCGCCGCAAGCTCAATTTCCTCGGGAGCCGCGAGGCGAAGGAGTGGGTGTTCGAACAGATCCACCGCGAGAAGCTCGACTACTCTCCGGGGGAGAAGGCCGTCTACAGCGATCTCGGCTTCATGCTGCTCGGGCAGGCGGTCGAGACGATCAGCGGACTCACGCTGGATCGTTTTTGTCAGCGTCACCTGTTCGCTCCCGTCGGACTCCGTGCGTTGTCGTTCATCGATCTGTCGCAGGTTCGCGCGCAACGCGTGTCGCCGGTCGCCGAACGAATCGCCCCCACCCAGAAGTGCTCGTGGCGAAAGCGGGTCCTCTGCGGTGAGGTCGACGACGAGAACGCGTGGGCCATGGGGGGAGTTGCGGGTCACGCGGGCCTGTTCGGTGCCGCGCGCGACGTCGATGCGCTGGGTCGGATCGTCGAAGGAGCGTCGCTGGGAGAGAACGACTTCCTGCCGCGGGAGCTCGTCGAGCAGATGTGGGAGGTCGACACGGGCGTTCCGGGCTCGACCCGCACGTTGGGCTGGGACACGCCCTCGCCGGAAGGATCGTCGGCCGGCAGCAGGGTGTCGGCGCGGACCGTCGGTCACCTCGGCTTCACGGGGACGTCTCTCTGGATCGATCGCGATCGCCGGCTCGTGATCACTCTGCTGACGAATCGCGGCAACCCGGTGCGGGACAACGATCGGATCCGCGAGCTGCGGCCGCGCATCCACGACGCCGTGTTGGAGACCTTCGGATGAATCCCCGCACCGTCCACCTGACCGCGATCGGCGGCGTCGGCATGACGTCGCTCGCCGGACTCCTGGTCGCGCTCGGTCACCGCGTCCGCGGCTCGGACCTCGACGTCTACCCTCCGGCCAGCGATCAGCTCGCCGCGCTCGGGGTGCCGGTGGCCCGGGGCTACGCGGCGGAGAATCTCACGCCTCGTCCGGATCTGCTGGTCATGGGGAACGCGATTCGCATGGACAACCCGGAGGCCGTAGAAGCGCGGAGGCGCGGTATCCCGACCCTCTCGATGCCCGAGGCCCTCGAGATGCTGGTCCTGCCCGAGCGCACGCCGCTCGTCGTCGCAGGGACGCACGGGAAGACCACGTCGTCGAGCTTTCTGGCGTGGCTCCTCGAGACCGCCGGCCGCAAGCCGGGTTGGTTCATCGGCGGCGCGCCGCTGGATCTGCCG
Source organism: bacterium (assembly GCA_030430245.1). Taxonomy (GTDB): domain Bacteria; phylum Desulfobacterota; class Binatia; order UBA12015; family UBA12015; genus VGTG01. The sequence continues at coordinate 28,086 of JAUIFY010000027.1, forward strand.
GCGGGCTACCATCTCGGGGACGGCGCGGAGTTCGTGCTGGAGGGCGACGAGTACGACTCGGCCTACTTCGACAAGGGGCCGAAGTTTCTCCACTACCGCCCGGCCGGGGTCGTCCTCACGTCGGTCGAGTTCGATCACGCGGACATCTACCGGGACCTCGATCACGTGAAGTCGAGCTTCGCGCGCCTGCTCGTGCTCCTGCCCGACGCAGCGCCACTCGCGGTTTCGGCCGAGTTCCCCCATGCCGTCGAGGTGGCGCGGAGCTCGGGGCGAGGTTTCGCGACGTTCTCCGCCTCGGGCGAGGCGGATTGGTACGCGGACGACCTTACGGACGGGCCCGACGGCCTGCGCTTCGTCCTGCACGGGCCAGGCGAGCAGATCGCGATCCGAAGTCCTCTGCTCGGGCGGATGAACGTGCGGAACCTCGTGGGCGTCGCCGTGCTCGCGCGACTTCTCCAGGTTCCCGCGACGGCGGTGCAGCGCGCGGCCGAGACGTTTCACGGGGTGCGTCGTCGACAGCAGATCGTCGTCGACGGCGATGTGACGCTCATCGACGACTTCGCGCATCATCCCACGGCGATCGATGGGACGCTCGCGGCGGTCCGCGACCGCTATCCCGGGCGGCGGGTGTGGGCTCTCTTCGATCCGCGATCGAACACGACGCGGCGGCGGATCTTTCAGCAGCAGATCGCCGACGCTCTCTCCGGCGCGGACGTGGTCCGGATCGGACCGGTCGATCGCGCCGACCAGCTCGCGTCGGACGACCGGTTCTCCCCCGAGGACGCGTGCGCGCGAATCTCCGAGCGGGGCCGGCAGGCGCGCTCCGCCGCCGACCACGAGCGGCTCGCCGACGGCGTGCTCGACGAGGCACGGCCGGGCGACGTGATCGTCGTGATGTCGAACGGAGCGTTCGGCGGCGTGCTCGCACGTCTCGAGGCCGGCTTGGCGACCTGAGCCGCGCGAGCGCGCCTCGTCCCTACGGCAGGATCGACAAGACCAGCTCGTGGACGCGGAAGTCGCCGCCCGCGCTGAATCGCACGCCCTCGTTGCCGGACCCGATGTCGAGCGTGTCGACGTGGACGCCGACGGCGACATCGGACCCGAGACGGCTCGTGAGGTAGGCGAGCGCGGGCGCGTTCAGCTGGATCTCCTTCACACTGCCGTCGTCGGCCGGCACGACGACGAACCCGCCGAGCTGCTGGCCGGATTGGAGGTCGGTGTAGATTTCGGTCGCGCCGCTCCCGTCCTCGATGAGGGTCGTGGTCGGGGTCGTCACGTCCCAGACCGAGAGCGTCTCGGAGGGACTCGATCCGTAGTAGCGCTCGACCTCGAGGCGCAGCGTCGCCGCCGTCACCGTTCCCGAGAGACCCCCGAGATCGAATACGAAGAAGGAGTTGTATTGCCGGGAGCTGCCGATTCCTCCGGTGTACGTGTTGTCGTTGCTCTCGCCGTGGGCGCCGTCGCTGCGCCACCAGCCCCGGTGGTAGGCCGCGATCGGCGGGCTCTGGACCGGGCAGAGGGAGCCGGAGTCGCACGTCGCCGCGCAGCCGTCTCCGCCGATCGCGTTGCCGTCGTCACAGCACTCGCCCGGCGTGACGATGCCGTCGCCGCAGATCGGCGTGTACGTGGTGCAGTCCGCGGCGCAGAGGTCGCCCCCGGACGTGTTGCCGTCGTCGCATTCTTCGCCGGGGCCGACGATCGAATCCCCGCATACGGCCGTCTCGGCCGTGCAGTCGGCGCTGCAGTAGTCACCGTCGGCGGTGTTGCCATCGTCGCACGCCTCGCCGGGGCCCACGAGGGAGTCGCCGCAGATTGCGGTCTCGGCCGTGCAGTCGCCGCTGCAGTAGTCGCCGTCGTCGGTGTTCCCGTCGTCGCAGGCCTCGCCCGGGCTCACGTGCGAGTCGCCGCAGATGGCCGTCTCGGTCGTGCAATCGGCGCTGCAGTAGTCGCCGTCGACCGTATTCCCGTCGTCGCAGGCTTCGCCCGGTCCGACGATGCCGTCGCCGCAATTCGCGGTTTCGGTCTTGCAGTCCGCGCTGCACAGATCGCCGTTGTTCGTGTTGCCGTCGTCGCAGACCTCGCCGGGGCCGATCACCCCGTCGCCGCAGATCGCCGTGATCGCCTTGCAGTCTCCCCGGCAGTAGTCGCCGGGGCTGGTGTTGCCGTCGTCGCAGGCCTCGCCGGGGCCCACGATCGAGTCGCCGCAGATCGCCGTCTCGAACTTGCAGTTCGCGCTGCAGTAGTCGCCGCCCGACGTGTTGCCATCGTCGCACGCCTCGCCGGGTCCGACGATCGAATCGCCGCAGACCGCCGTGATCTCGAAGCAGTCACCGCTACAGTAGTCGCCGTCGGCCGTGTTTCCGTCGTCGCACGCTTCGAGAAGCTCCACGATGCCGTCGCCGCAGACGGACGTCGCCGTCTTGCAATCGGCGCTGCAGTAGTCGCCGTCGGAGCTGTTGCCGTCGTCGCAGACCTCGTCGATCCCGACGACGCCGTTGCCGCACTGTCCCAGCACGCCGGCCGGGCACGGACCCGCGGGCGCCGCCGCGTTCTTGCCCTTGAACTTCTTGCCGCTGCTGCCGTCTTCGTTGAAGGGCGGGAACGTCGAACAGTAGCGATGGATGCCGAGCTCGAGGAGTGCGTTCACCTCGACTTCGTTCGTACCCACCTCGAGATCGTACGGGAACGTCGCGAGCCCCTTGCGTCCCTTGCACACGACGGAGAGGCTCTTGGTGCCCTTGATCGTGATCGCGGTACACGGTCCGCTCTCGTGCTGGCCATCGCTGTACTTGTAGCCGCGCTTCGCGAAGCCGGAAGGCCTCTTCGAGCCGATGGCCTTCCAGTGTTGGCAGGGGAGTGGGATCGTCCCGCTGTCGTGGCCGGTGGCGTCGCTCCAGAAGCGGATGGCGGCCTTGACGGTGCCGTCCGGTGCGCCGTTGCACCGTGGGTCGCTTGCGGTTCCCCGCGGCGGCGAGGCGATGTTCTCGCCCCCGGCCTTCCACTTTCCCCGGCTCTTCTCCGGATCCTCGGGAAGCTTGTTGGTGATGATGAGGTTCTTGCCGAACACGGGCATCTCGATCGGGTTCGTCGGCTCCACGCGGAAGCGCTGCGCCCGCGCGTAGCCGTCGTGCTTCCAGGTCGCGATGAAGTTGCCGTTCTGCGCCGCGGCGACGTCGCCCCAATAGCCGTCTGGCGTCGTGTTCACTTGGAACTCGTTCGAGAGTGAGTTCCCGGCGAGATCGAAGCGCTCGCCCATGACTTCGTCGTCCGTCCAGAGCACGACGAACGCGTCCGCACTCGCCGCGATCGCGGGGTAGTAGCCGCTCGTCGCGACCTCGAAGTCGTCGGTGACCGGAGTACCGTCGGCGAGGAAGACCCGTCCGTGGACGCCGTCGTCCTGCCAGACCAGCATGAACGTGCCGTTCGGATTCGCGGCCACGTCGACGTCGTGCCCGTAGGTGTCGTCGTCGATACTCGTGCCGAACTCGGTGCCGACCGGCTTCCCGTTCTTGTCGTACAGCTGTGCGCGGATGTTGCCGCCGGGGACCTTCCCCCCACCGTAGTAGTAGAAGTACTCGCTGCGGAAGGCGATCACGAAGCTTCCGTCGGGCTTTCCTCCCGCGGCCGCGAAGTCGCCGTACTGGCCCTGGTACTCGGAGTCGTAGGTGTTGACGCGGAAGTACTGGCCCTTCTTCTGGCCGATCGAGACGGTCTTCGCAGCGAACGCGCTCTCGTCGCTCCCGAACGTGCCCGGATCATCGAGGCGGGGGTACTTGTCGTAGCCCTCCCACACGACGACGAACTCCCCGTTGCCCAGCGCGGAGATCTCGGGGTTCGAGACCTGATCGTGTCCTCCGCCGAAGTAGGAGTCGACGTAGGTCTGCGTCGGGTCCTGGATCATGAATGTGGCCGGCGCCGTGTTGCCGTTGGCGTCGTTGCGCCGCGTCCAGACGCACGGGCTCTCGTAGCAGAGGGGATACCCGTTGTAGACGTACTCGTAGTTCGTCGCGCCGTACGTCACGACGAAGTTGCCGGAGGCATCGCCCGCCACGCCGACGTTGCCCGTCGACGTGGATCCGTCCGTTCCGAGGTAGTGCGCCGGCGTGCTGAGCTGGAACTCCGCGAGGTGCTCGTTGCCGTCCGCATAGAATCGCCGGGCCTTCACGGCTGCGTCGCTCTCCCAGACCACCATGAAGTTGCCGGTGACGTCCGATGCGATGCGTGGGAAGTAATCGGCGTAGCTGCTCGAGACCTCGATCTCGGGCCCGACCTTGATGGGGTCGGCTGCCGGAGCGGGCAGGGCGAGGAGGGCGACCCAGAGCAGGGCGGCGACGGCCGTCGGGGCGGGGGACTCGAAGCGGGGGCGGCGGGGGACCATTTCTTGGCTCCTCTCTCCTCGCGCCACCATCTTCGACGGCTCGGGCCGGTGTCAATGCCTGTCGCGCACCCACGCGACTCCCGCCCTCTCGTCCACCCTGGCTCCCTCGCGGTTTGGGGACACAAAAGATTTGTCTTGCAAATAACGATGGTCTACAAACTCGGGAGGGGAGAGACCACATGCAGCTCGTCGGATCGATCGCCGTCGCGCACGCTCGAGATCCTCACGAATCGGGAGCGGCCGCAGCGGGATGCGCGAAATCGGGGCCGGGTCTCGCCCGAGCGGCTCGCTGGCGCCCCCGTGTGGATCGCGATCGATGCCCGGGGAGGGGACGGGACGCCGTGCGCGCTTCCCGCGGGGACCTTCGGGCGTGGTCGTGACCGAGGCCAAGTCCGAGCCGGTCGGCCTTCGCGAGCGGAAGAAGGCGCGGCTCCGGCGCAAGATCATGGACACGACCGTGACGCTCTGCCGCGAGAAGGGCCTCGTCATCGGAGACCGCGTTCATCACCGGGAACGAAGGCATGGTCCACCCGGGCATCCGGCAGCCCGGCGTCAACGGTGGCATCACCGTCCAGCCGCACCCTCTGCTCGGCGTGACCGCTCACGGCAGCTGGTACGCCCAGCTGGGCCGCGACGACCTCACGCCCCTGACGCGCGACGCGCTCGAGAACGGCAGGCCCTTCGTGCAGGGCAAGCTCCTCTGGCGCACCTATCTGAGCGCCGAGGTACTCCCACTTCGCGGCCACATCGGGCTGGTGGACTACGACGTCTTCCTGGGCGTGGGCT
>JAUIFY010000028.1 GCA_030430245.1 bacterium
ACGCGCCGACGCGGTCGTAAAAGGATCCACGATCGGTGACGTCGACGGTCTCGGACATCGTGATCTGGACGTTCGAGACGTAGCGCCGATTCCAGACCGGCTCGAACATGGTGTTGCCGAAGCGCCAGACGAGCAGGTCCTGAACCGGCTCCTTCCCGAGATAGTGGTCGATCCGGTAGATCTGATCTTCGCGGAGGACCTGGAGCAGCGACTGGTTCAGCGACTGGGCGGAAGCCAGATCGTGCCCGAAGGGCTTCTCGATCACGATGCGGGCGTTCTCGGTGAGTCCGACCTTCGCGAGCTTGTAGACGACGGTCTCGTAGAGCGAGGGAGGGATCTCGAGATAGAAGAGCGGCCGCTTCTTCTTGCCGACGGCCTCCTTCACGCGTTTGAAGGTCTCGAGCTTCCCGTAGTCGCCCTTCACGAACTTCATCCCGCGCGTCAGGCGGGCGAAGACCTCGGCGTCGACCCGGATCCCCGACTCGCGAATCGCCTTGCGCGCGTAGGCCTTCAGATCGGCCGTCGTCCAGTCCGAGAACGCGACGCCGACGATCGGGACGTTCAGGGTCCGACGCTTCGCGAGCCGATAGAGCGACGGAAACGTCATCTTGCGCGCCAGGTCGCCCGACGCCCCGAAAATCACCATTACGTCCGAATTTCCGCCCATCTCGTCCTCCCCGAACCACGCACGATCGTCGAATGCACGGTGCTGTCAAGGAATCTCGGCGCCCATGCGACCGGGAATTAGGGCAGGAATTGGGCGCCGTGCGCCGCGTCTGGTACGACGGAGCCCGCGCCGTGGCCGGAACCACCCAGACCGCCCCGATCCGGACGCTCGCGAAGATCGTCGTGGCGTTCCTGCTGCCGTGGATCGTTCTCGAGCTGGGGCTGAGAATCGTGGGCTACCACGCCCCAGACAACCGCGCGCGGGTCCTGCTGTTCCCGAAGTTTCCGGCGTTCTACCAGCCCGACGTGGATCTCGCGTGGACCCTCGAGCCCTACCTCGATTGGCAGGGACGCGAGCTGGTCCAGCCGTTCACCACGAACGGCGACGGCCATCGAACCACGTCCGCGGGGGAGGACGCGCCGGCCGTCGACTGCATCGGAAACTCGTCGACGTTCGGGTACGGTTCGACCAACGAGAACACGTATCCCGCCGTCCTCGCGCGTCTCCTGGGCGAACCCGTCCGCAACCTGGGCGTTCCCGGCTACACCTCCCAATCGGCCCGGCTCATCGCCGAGCGAACGACGGATCCAGCGCCGGTGACGCTCGTGATGACCGGCTTCAACGATCACTTTCCCGCGTACCGGACCGCACGACAGGAGCTCTGGATCCGGCGTGCGGCCTACGCCTGCTTTGCGAGCCGGGTCTGTGCGTGGATGTTCGATCGTCTGGCTCGGCCGCGGTCGGAGACGCGGCCGCCCCTCGTCGAGTTCCAGCCTTCGGTCCCCCCCGAAGACTACCGCACGAACCTCGTCGAGACCGTGCGAACGCTCCGGGCGAAGGGCAGCGAGCCGATCCTCCTCGTCTACCCCCCGATCTTGAGCGACGAAGCGACCCGCACCGGGGTGGCGGAGCATTGGAAGCACCCACGGCATCTCGTCGACGCCAACGTCGACGCACACCCGGTTTACCAGGAGATCACGCGCGAGGTCGGGCGAGCGGAAGGCGTCCGCGTGGTGGACTTCGAGCCCGTCTTCGAGGCCGCCGGAAACGAGACCCTGCACATCGACTGGGTCCATCCAAACGACGAGGGTTACCGACGGATGGCCGAAGTCCTCGTCGAGCCCGTTCGCGAAGCGCTCGGGCACTGAGCGGACCCGGGTCCGACGTCCGCACGCAACGCAGCGAACGTCGCCGCATCCGGATCGACTCCATGGATCTCGAATCGGAGTCGGCCCGGAATCGCGCTCTCCCGACGCTCGAACGACAGCGCCGCACAGCAGTCCCGCTCGAGCGCCGACCACGCGTCGAGCTTCGCCGCGAGACCGGGCTCGTCCCGAAGCTCGAGCGCAAGTCCGTCGGCGAGGCGCTCGCTTCCGACGGCATGCGGAACGATCTCACGGCGCACCCACTCCACGCGTTCGCTCCATCCGGAACCGGACAACGTACAGACATCGACGGGATCGACCATTGTCGGAACCCTGCCACTTCGAGTGCACTTGAAGTCAAGGGACTTCTCGGAGAGAACGAGCCCCGCAACGGGGTGTCCCCATGGGAGAGCTGCGCATCGGAGAGGTGGCGGAGCGTGCCGGCATCGCGACATCGGCGATCCGGTACTACGAGAGCGAGGGCTTGATCGCCGACCCGCCGCGACGCGGGGGGCGCCGCGTCTACGACGAATCCGTCGTCGACCGGCTGGGGCTGATCGAGCTCGCCAAGCGCGCCGGCTTCACGATCGCCGAGACTCGAAGGCTGCTCGCGGGCTTCGGCAAGCGGACGCCGCCCGGAAAGCGGTGGAGGGCGCTCACGTCGACCAAGATGGCCGAGCTAGAGGAGCGCATCGCCGAGGCCCAGCGCATGAAGGCGGTCCTGGAGACGGTCCGCCAGTGCGACTGTCCGACGCTCGCGGACTGCGGGCGGGCCGCCCGACGGCACCGGAACCGCGGTTGAACGGTCGTTTAGCGCCGTCGGCGGTTTCAGGGTTGCCCTCCGCCACCGGCTACGCCATGGTCGGGCCGGAGGGACGCGAAGAACTACCCTCCTCCACGGTAGGGACACTCAGTTGGACGCAACCAAGAAGAAGATTGCGAAGAACGTGGGGCTCGGCACCCTGCTGCTCGTGATCTTCGTCGGCACCGGCTGGGGCTTCCTTTCCGCCGTGGAAGGCTGGCTCGGTGTGCTGCTCTGGGTCGTCGTCGCGGTCCCGGTCTGCTTCGTCCTCGAGTTCGCCCTGCGTCCCAAGACCGCGACGCGTCGATCGCCCCGATCGCTGCCGCGAATGCGCGTACGCGCTCCCGTGCGCGGAGACCCCGAGCGAGCGCAACCGGCCACGCGGGTGACCCGCGAGCCGGAGTTCAACTGGCATCGCGAGGCGACGCCGGCGCAACGACGACGCCGTCCGTACGCGGGCCGCTGATGCAGGACGCGCGAGTGCGCGTCAGTCGCCGAACAGTCCGCGCAGCCCCTTTTCGATCAGGTCGGCGCCCACTTCTTCCGGCCGCTTCTTCTCGGGCGCGCCGTCGGCGTCGCGGGTCGCTCCATCCTCCGGCTCGTCCCCCGACGCGCCGCCTCCGAGCAGCTCCAGGCCTTTGCCGAGAGCACCCTTGGTGAGAGATCGTGCGAGGAAGGCCGCATCGGGCTCGACCTTCACGTCGGGCAAGACGCCGACGATCTTCGCAGGGATCTCGAGACGTCCGTCCGCGTTCGTGATGTAGCGCGCCTCCCGGACGCGCTCGACGACGTCGCCGGTCAACCTGTCCGACGCGACCAGCGTGGCCGTGAAGTCGAGCCGCCCGTCGAAGTCCACCCGTCCCTCGCCGCGCAGAGCGTAGTCGCGTGCCGCGACGACGGTGTCACTCGTGGTCACCTCCTCGTTCGCGATCTCGATCGACGTGGACAGCTCCTCGAACGTCGTATCCTGCGCCGTCAGCACGTCGACGTACTTCTCGCGAAGGTCGGGCGAGAGGAGCGTCGTCAGCCCCTCGATCCCGGTCACGCTCCGCAGAATGGCCTCGGGAAGGTTCACGCCGACCAGCACGCCGTCCGCGACGTCGAGCGATCCATTGCCACGAAGCGAGGCGCGAATCGCGTCCTCGTTCGGACCACCCCCCGCGATCTGCAGCGAACCAGAGAGGCGCCCCGTCATGCGTCCATCCGCCGACGGGATCTGGCTCCGAAGCATCGCGTCGACGTCGAGCTCTCTCAGCTCCTGCCGAAAGTCGAATCGCGGATCGTCCGCCTTCCGGAAATCGTAGCGTCCACTCCCGCGAAGCGTTCCATCGAAGAGACCGAGCTCGAGCCCCTCGAGACGTGCGACGTCGTCCTCCACGACGAGCTTCATCCGGAGATTCTCGAACGGGGCGTTCTGGATCGTGCCACGCGCGATGCGAACCTCTCCCCGCGCACTCGTCGTGCCCATGAGCTCCAGCTCCGCGGCGATGCCGTCGGCCTGGTCGGCGGACGTCGTCGCGCGGAAGGAGCCTTCGCTCACGACGACCTTGCCCTGCACCACCGGCAGACTCTTCCCCTCGACCTTGCCCTCGACCGAGGCGTGAACGTCCACGCGTCCGCCGAGCTGGTACGCGCGGAGCGCCGGCACGAGATCGCTCCAACCCGAGAGCGGCACGTCGTCTCCGTCGACCTTCACCCCGAGATTCAGGGGCGGACCCACGTGCACGCGACCGCCGACCGACAGAGCCGCGGGGCCGACCTGCAGCTCGAGCGCCAGATCGATGGGCGTCTCGCCCTCGACCGCGCCGAGGGTGAGCGGCCCGAGCTCGCCCCCGAGCCGCAGATTCGGCTCCGGGCTCTCGAAGATGGCGGCGGCGAAGTCGACCGTCGCGAGCTCCGGCTCTCCGACACCCGTGACCCGGAGATCGATCTGGCGCACCGCCGTCGTCGACGCCGGGGCGACCGCCCGGTCGATGTACTCCACTTGGCCGTCTTCGATCGAAAGCAGCGCGATGATCAGCCCCAGGGCGGGTGCACCCGAGGCGACCTCGTCGCCGGCATCGTCGGAGGACCGCCCCGGGGGCGCTTCGTCGCCGGCCCCGGTCGACCCGATCGAATCGAAGTTCATTCCGGACGCCGTTCGGATCAGCCGGACGGTCGGCGCCTCGAGAACGATCTCCCGGACCTCGATCCTCCCGAACAGCGCGGGCCAGAGTGCGACCTCGACCCGGACCAGGTCGGCTCGAACGAAGGGTTCGTCGGAGTAGGCGGGGTCGTCCGCGATGGCGAGATCGGCGACGGCGGCACCGAAGCCGCCCCAGAGCGACAGACCGATCTCGCCCAGCGAGACCCGGCGACCGGTGGCGGACTCGACCCGGCTCGCGATCCAATCCCGATTCTCGTTCAGGTAGCGGTCGATGTTGAAGAGCGCGAAGCCGATGAGCCCACCGACGACCGCCAACGAGACGAGAACGATCAGCCCCCACCGCCGCATGCGGGGGAACTCTACACGAAAGCCGCGCGGGCCCAAGCCCGCAAACGATCAGACGTCGCGGAAGTCGCGAACCTCGGCGGCGCCGTCGGCGACCTTCCGCAGCGCACGAGCACACTCTCGGACGTACTCCGGCGGCACGCTCGCGAATCCCGGCAGGGACACCAGGCGCGTGACCAGCTTGCGCGTGTTCGGCAGCTCGGGCGCGGGATTCTTGCGGAAGTTCTCGAGCGCCACACCCATGACTCCGCCCAGCTCGCTCGTGTCCATCGTCTGGAACATCGGCGAGTCGGGAAGAAGGCCCCAGCGCTGTCCGAACTGCGTGTAGCGGTCGACGCTCAAGGGAACGCCCTCGGCCTTCGCCGCCTGCACGAACGCCTCACGCGACCAATCGGCGCACTCCTTCGGATCGTACTTCAAGATGTAGTTGAGGAACCCGCCCCGCTCGGCCTCCTCATAGGTCGCGACCGGCTGGATGCCCCGACAACCCGCGAGCTCTTCCTCGAGGATCTGGTAGTTGCGACGCCGCAGCTCGTTCAGCCGCGGCAGCCGCTCGAGCCCTCCCGCGGCGAGCAGAATCGCGTAGACGTGCGGCCGGTACTTGAGCCCGAAGCTCACGTTGTCGAGCTCCTCGAACGTGCCGGCGCGCTGTTGCTTTCCCGTGCGTCCATTGTGCCCGAGAGCGAGCATGCGGTCGTAGAGAACGGGATCGTCGGTCGTTGCGACGCCGCACTCGCCGCCCGAGACCGCCTTCGCGCCCTGGAGGCTGAAGCAACCGATGTCGCCCCACGACCCGACGGGTCGACCGGCGTACGAAGCGCCCGGTGCGTGCGAGCAGTCCTCGATCAGCGCGACGCGATGCCGCCGGGCGATGTCGAGGAAGGCGTCCATCTTGCCGGGATTGCCCCAGACGTGGACGACGCAAATGGCCTTCGTGCGCGGCGTAATGAGCCGCTCCACGTGCTCGGGGTCGGCGATCAGCGTGTCCTCGTCGACGTCGCAGAACACGGGCGTCGCACCCGTCTGAAGGATCGGCGTCGTCGACGCGAAGAACGTGTACGCGGGCACGATGACCTCGTCCCCCGGCCGACACCCTACGGCGAAGTAGGCGCTGTGCAGCGTGGACGTCCCGCTGTTCATGGCGAGGCCGTACTTGGTTCCGACCATCTCGGCCCAGTCCTTCTCGAACTTGCCCTGCGCACCCTTCCCGTCCGAGATCGTGTTCACGTCCCGAAAGCCGCTGTAGAGGATGCTCGCGATGTCCTTGAAGGTGACCTTGCGCCACTTCTCCTTGGGCCGCTTCGTCGTGACGGCCTTCTTGCCGCCAAAGATCGCCAGCTTCCCGTTCCCGCCGATGACCGCCGCGTCACTCATCCTGCCTGCCTCCCGCTGATTGCCGTCAGGTTCTGTGCGCTCTCGGTCGTGCGAGCGCGGGACCGGTAGTCCTCGGCGGTGACGCCGGAGTAGTAGGTTGCCGACGCGTCGAGCGGGAACGCCACAGACTCACCCGTGATCGCCGACGTGTAGATGCCGGTCGCGAGCTCGACCGCGTGGCGAGCCGACTCGGGTCCGATCGGCAGCGGTTGCTCCATGTCCAGCGCTTTCAGAATCGCCTCGAAGTACGGGCGATGGCTGCCGCCGTCGCCCTTCTGCTTGGTCGGACGTCCGAGCTTCTGCTTGATCTTGTCGCCGCCCTTCGTGACGACCTTGGTCGCCAGCGTCTGCAGTCGCGCGAGACCGCTGCCGCCTCCGTCGTCGTCGCTCTTCGACGCGTAGCGGTGGACTTTCTTGGTCCCGACCACGTCGAACATCACGCCGGACTTGCCGACGCCCGTGGACGAGCTGCACGAGACGATCGCACCGCTCTTGAACCGAATCGTGGCGGCGAACGTGTCCTCGGACTCGATGTCGAGATGCACCGTATCCATCGTCGCGGTCACGGTCGCCGGCTCGCCGTACACGAGGCACATCAGGTCGAGCTCGTGCACGAACTGGGTCATCACGGTGCCGCCGCCGGACATCTTCCAGCTCCCCCAGTTCTTGGCGTTCTGGACGAAGGCCCCGCGAGCGGTCCGGTTGAACGTCCCGCCGACCAGCTGGCCGAGCGACTCGTCGTCCTTGAGGCGCATGAGCTTCTCGACGTCCGTCGCGTAGCGGCGCTGGAAGATCGTCGAGAGCTTCCCGGGGTACTGCTTCGCGAACTCGATGAGGTCGTCGACCTCCGCGAGGGTCGGAGCGAGCGGCTTCTCGCTGATCACGTGCTTCCCCGCCTGAAGCGCGTCCTTCACGATCCGAGCGTGCACGCCGGGGGGAGTGCAGATGTCGATGATGTCGATGTCGGGACGCGCGAGAAGCTCGCGATAGTCCGTCGTCGACACGGGCAGGAAGTGTTTCTGCCCCGCCTGCCGCAAGCGAAGCTCATCCGTGTCGGAGATGCCGACGATGCGGAATCGCTTCGAGAGATACTTGTACGCTTGAAGATGCGAAGGGAAGATCGCCCCCGCACCCACGACGCCCACACCGAACTTCCTGCTCATGCTCATCCTACTCCGGTTTCGCCGGGCGGCGGGCCGCCCCGTTCATCCGCGCAGCCGTGCGCTCACGCGGCCGAGCTTCTTTCCGACCTTCTCGGCCGTTGCGCGCCCCGACCGAACGAACGTCTCGATGCGCCCGGGACGGTGCACAGGCTCCGCGGCCAGGTCCCGCCAGATCCCCGAGGGCGACAGCCACTCGGGGAACCATCGATCCATGTCCTCTCCGCAGAAGCGCTCGAACGACGCACGCTGCGTGCTCGTCCAACGGGTCCAGTAGCTGACCGGCTGACGTGCCGTGTTCAGCTGCTCGACCACGACGTTCCCCTCGCTCGAGAGCCCGAGGAATCTCTGCAGCCGGGGGATCGCCGACGTGAGCCGGTCCAAACGAACCTTCGTCTGCAACGACTCGTCGAGCGTGGAGAGCTGATCCTCGATGAGGTGATTGTACTTGCTCCAGCACCAACAGCACTTCTCGAAGCGCGTGAGCGCGTTCCACTCCTCGGTCGAGAAGTCGCCGGTGCGATCGCCGTGCAGCCGCGCGCGACGCCACATGATGCCCTGCCGCGGATACACCTCGTCGTACCAGCCCCGGTAGTACATCGACGCGACCGAGTCGCGTCCGTCGCGGATCAGCCAGATGTACTGCGCCTCGGGAAAGACGTCGCGCAGGATCGGGAACAGCAGCGTATGCTGCAGGTTCACCTCCCCGTACACCTTGCCGTCGACCGTCGGCTCACGAGTCTCGCGCAGGATCTGCGCGAGCTCGTCTCGAGCGTATTCGCCGACGTGGAACGCGGTCGCCTCGGCCGCGAGCTCGGGCTGCGGATGATGCAGGCAGACCGTGCCCGGAATCTGGTTGAGGGCGGTCGCAATGGTCCGGCTGCCGGCCCGCCCGGTGCTCAAGACAAAATACATCGCCTAGATGTGTCCGAAAACGAGACACGCGGGTGCAAACCCGCGCAAAGAGAAGGGAAAGGGAAAGAGGTCGTTCGTGGGAATATCGGTATTGAAGGCGTGATCCTCAAGCAAGCGAGGACGGGTCGACATTACGCCCGAACGCCTCACCTCGGGCAAGAGAGAAATCCGTCACCACTCGACCACGAGGTCGTCCCAGGCGACGTGTGCGCCCTCGCGCGACGCCCCTCCGAACCAGGCCACCCCCAGGCCCACGTAGCCGGGTTCGAGGGGTCGCCCCAGGGGCTCGACGAGCCGCTCGACCGGAAAGCTTCGCTCATGGCGGCCCCCTTCGGAGGCGTCGTCCGGCACGATCGGTACGAACCTCCCCTTCTCGAGCCGCCGCACGGAGTAGCGGTACTCGGCCTCGGAGCGCTCGATTGCGATCCGATACCAGCCGGCGGGGAACGCCTTACCCTCTCCCCGGACGCTGTAGGGGAGGAAGGAGACGTCGACGAGATCGTTCGGACGATCGCCGGGCCGCTCGACGCGCGCCGGCACCTCTACGGCAAACCCGATGCTTCCCCCGCGGATCGGCGAGTCGGCGTCGCCCGGCTCCCCGAAGGCACCGCCGATCACGCCGTACCAGCGATAGCGATCCGGCCCATCGCCCTCCGCCGTCGCCGTATCGGCAACGCCCGCGCAATCCCGCGGGCAGGTGGTCTCCGTGAGAGTCAGACCGTGCATCACCAGGTAGTGCTCGCCGGCGCCTCCCACGGGCACATCCTCGGGGACGTGCAGGTCGACGCGCATCCTGCCGGTCGGGCCGGACTGCTTCTGGCGCGTCGTCAGAACCTCGAGCACGCCGCGATTCGCCGTTCCGAACGGACCCCCCGGCTCGAACTCCGCGAACCGGTGGATCGCCACCGCGTCGTCCTCGCAGCCGGCGTCTCCGGCACACGATGGGGCACCGTGCTCGGCGCTCGGGGCGCCCGTCCACGCGAAGGACCCCGGCTCCCCACACGCCCCGGCGATGATGCGCCGAACGAACGTGCGCTGCCCGCTTCGACAGGTCGCGGCGTCGTCATCCGACCAGTCCCGATCGAAGGTCTCGTGAAGATCGAGCGCCACCGCGGTGCCTCCCCAGAGCATCAGGATCGCGAGCGCCAGCCACGCCGGAATGCGAGGATGTTTCCCCACGCGTCTTCGATTACGCATCTCTCCCATAGCTGCAACGGGAGCGATTCCCGTTGTGCGGCAAGGGGAACTGCGATCTCCTTCTCGTCGGGTACCGATGGGGTACCGTTCAGACTCGCGAAGCCCCTCCGCGCAGGGCAACTGCTCGGGCAGCTTCCTCCATCTCCGACTCCGTCGTGTGCGCGTACCGGTTCAGCATCTCGAGCGAGGAGTGTCCGAGTAGATCGCGTGCGACGGCGAGGCTCGTGCCGTTGCGAACCACCACCGATCCGAAGGAGTGCCGCAGGGTGTGCGGCTTCACATCGTGGAGTCCAGCCGCATCGCAGGCAACGCGAACGAGCTGGTTCATGCGCTCTGGCAGGCCCGAGAACCACCGTTCGTCCCGAAGGGGTCGCGGTAGGCGCTTCAGCTCAGCAAGCCCCTCAGGGCCAATGAAGCGCGTCTGGGGCCTGTTCGCTTTCGTGTCTGCGAGATGCACGCGCCCGGTGGAGAGATCGACCGCGCTCGGCCGAAGCGCGAGAACCTCGCCACGGCGCATTCCCGAGCTGAGCGCGATCATGACGAACGCCCGCACATGCTGGCGCGTAAAGTGCTTCGACCGGACCTCCATCCGGTCAATCTCGACGAGAAGCCGGTCGAGCTCCTCGCCTGTAACGACCCGGGTCCGCTTTGCTGACCTCGGAGTCTTGTCGAATCCTCCAAGCGGGTTCTTTCGAGCGAGACCGCGCTTTACCGCCCGGGTCACGACGGCCCGCGCCGTCTGAATCTCGATAGCAACGGTCGCGTTGGCGGCTCCCCCGTCCTGCCGACGCTCGACGTAGTCCTCGAGATCGTTTGTTGTGAGCTGGTCGAGCAGCACATCTCCGAATGCGGGCAGAAGATGCTTCATCGCGCTGCGACGAATCCGAACGGTCGACGGTTTGCGATGCTTCTCGGCCCACGCCAGCCACGCCTTGGCCGCGCCTCGGAACGTGCGGTCCGTATCCAGCGCGTCTCCGAACGCCGCCGCGACCGCGAGGGGATCCTTCTCGACGAGCGCGACCTCGACGTTCCGGCAGATCACGTCGGCCGTCTTCTTCAGGTCGGCCGCCGCACGCTTGTGAACCTTGCCGTCGAGACCGGTGTATCGGATCCAGTAGCGGACCCGCTTGCGGCCGTCCTTGCCCTGCCGTCGTTCGTACACTCGTGGTCGTGCCATCTTAGACCCCCTTCCGCTGCTTCTCTTCGCGTCGCTTCTTCTCGTCGCGGTATTTCTTCGCGGCGATCCGGTTCTGCTCTCTTCGTTCGGGCTTCGTCTTGCGCTTGGCGTCGTGAAACACCTGGGTGCATCGCAGTGAGCACCGCTCTTGCCGCCCCCTCTTCGCCCAGATGCGGCCACATACCGGGCACCTTCTGAACACGAACCTTTCCCCAACCGTCAGAATCTCCAGCAGGGCGCGCGTGTGCCATTCTTTGCCAGCCAGCTTGTCTATGCCTCCCGGCCGTACCTCTCCCCCGACAACCATGACCGTTCGGCTGTCGTCGATGTTGGGCAGCCATACCGGGTGCCTCTCACCGTGCGTCACGAGCTCCAAGATCACCTCGCGGGCGACAACTGAGGCCCTCCGCAGGATCCCCTGAAACATCGTGGCCCTGACCTGCTCGTCGAGGGTCGCGATGAAGTCGGCGGCGGTTAGCTCTCCCGGCCGGGCCGCCCGCTCCCGAAGTGGCGCAAGTCCTGGCTCGTGCATCAGCGTCCGCCGACACGCCTCGAGGTATCGAACCCGAAGGGTCTCACGTGCCGGCCTACCCAGGCGTCCCGTCGGCCCAACTTGGTCTAGCTCAGTTGCCAGAGCAGCCCACCAGTCCGCCCAGGCTCTCCTGGGCTTCGTACCGTCATCCACAGATAAATTATCAATTTACTAGGGGTGATTGTCAACCCAAAAGAGCGCGTCTAGCCTCCCGTCAGTGGGTTCCAAAACGAATGGAGGCAAACCATGGAACGCAAGCTCCTAAGATTCCGAGAATTCGCGGACGCCGCAGGGATCTCGACCGCAGCCGCCCGGACCTGGGCACGCCAAGGGCGGATCGCTTCGGTCAAACTCGGGCGAGCTCGGAGGATCCCGGAATCAGAACTGCGCCGGATCGCGGAGACCGGCCTCGCCCCCACACGAGCGAAGCCCGATGGCTGCTGAGCGGAAGGTCGCGTACCGGGTCGCAGAGCTCGCACACGCGGTCGGGCTCTCCGAGCGATTCCTCCGCGAAGAGATTTCGAGCGGCCGCTTGCGGGCACGTCACGTAGGACGCGCAGTGGTCGTCACCGCCGACGACCTCGACCGATGGCTCGAGGCGCAGCCCGAAGTGTGCCCAGCGCAGCGAGAGGCCACGTCGCCTCGAGCGGAAGCGCGTGCGGGATAGTGGCTGCACTCCCAGACACATGGCGGAGCCACGGCCGTCCGTCGCTGGCGGATAGGGCTAGGGCGGTCAAGGGTGCGATCTCTCCCGATACCCTAGGCTTGGAGAAACTCCGCGAGAAGCGCCCTGGCGAGTGGATGGCGCGATGCCCCGCGCACGACGACAATAGTCCGTCGCTGTCGATTCGGCGCAAAGGCGACGGCCTCGCCTTCAAGTGCTTCGCCTGCGGCTTCAGTGGGACTGAGCTGGACGTGATCGCCGCCCTCAACGGCATCGGCTCCCTGCGCGGCCAAGACTTCGCTCAGGTCGTGGAGCTCGCGGAGAAGATCGCGGGCACGAACTCCTCGCCGAGTGTGACGAGTGGGACGAAGACGGCAGATCCGCCATGGCGCGACAAGGATGCCGCGACGCTCGAACGCTTCATCGACATGCTGGTGGTCTGGACGGATCGCGACGAGCGAGACCGTCACTTGTCACGCTGGGGCCTGCGCGGTGAGGACGCGGGCGAGGACGTGCTCCTGATGCCTCGCGACGAGTACGACCACACAAACCGGCCGCTGCAATTCAGCTTCTTCTGCGCGGTGTGCGACGAGGTGAGCGTCGAAGCCTTGAACCGCTCGGGGATCGCGTCGGAGGAGCCACCGAGGTTTCTCTACACGGAACACCTTCTAACCACGGTTTGGCGCACCCCAGACGGCCAGCCCTACAACCTTCGGCGGCGCATCCTGCGCGAGCTTAACCAAGGGGAGAAAACCCCCCGGTACGTGGTCCTCTCAAATGGCCACATCGGGCAACGACCATCCTGGCCCTTCGGTGTACACCGCTTGAAGGAGAAGCCTGACACCCCGGTCGCGATTGCCGAAGGGGCGCTTGACGCCCTCGCTGTCGAGGCGATCGCCCGCGACCAAGGCAATGAGATCCTCGGGCTAGGGCTTCCGTCCGCGTCCGACTGGAAACCTGAGTGGGCACGACTCCTCAAGGGGCGCGAGGTTCTCGTCGCGACCGACGACGACGACGCGGGCAGATCGGCGGCGAATCGAATCCGTAACGACCTCGAGCGCATTGGGGTGGAGTGGGAGCGAGCGACCCCGGTCGGCGAGGGTGATTGGGCGGACGCGCTCGTTCGGATGCGCGGCGGGAAACGATGATGAAGAACCCCTTAGGCAGCGCCGCAAAGGTCGCGAAGAAGAAGCCGAAGCTGAAGGCGGTCAAGAATGACAAGTCGGCATCGCCCCCCAAAGCGAGCGACGAGTGGGAGAAGAGCCTTACTCGGAACAAGGACGGCTCCATTCGGGCGTCGTCTGGCAACGGGGCTCTCATCCTCGCGAACGCACCCGAGTGGCGCAGGTGTCTTGAATACGACGAGATGCATGAGCGGCCGGTATTCTCGAAATCACCACCCCCAGTCGCGGGATTCGAGAAGATCCCCAAGCCTGGTCCGGTCAAAGACCACCACACACCGCTTATCGCACAGCGCCTTGAGCTCGATCACGGCTTCGCGCTCACAGACGCGAACGCTACGTCGGCAGTCCTTGCGGCGTCGCGGCAGTCCCCGTTCCACCCGGTTCGTGACTACCTAGACGGACTCGAATGGGACGGGGAGGCTCGGGTGCGGACTTGGCTCATCGACCTCCTAGGGGCGAAAGATACCGCCCTCCACCGTGAGGTCGGGCTCCGCTGGCTCATCTCGGCGGTGGCGCGGATCTTCAAGCCCGGCTGCAAGGCCGACCACATGCTCGTGTTTGAAGGCCCCCAGGGCATCGGGAAGTCCACAACCCTCCGCATCCTCGCGGTCGAGGACGCCTGGTTCCGAGATTCAATCGAGAGCTTCGAGAAGAAGGATGCCCGCATCGCGCTGCGGGGAACGTGGATCGTCGAAGTCGCCGAATTGGACGCAATGAACTACGCGAGAGCAAGCGCAGCAAAGGCGTTCCTCACGACCACGACGGACCGCTACCGACCCCCATATGGCCGTCTCGAGCAGGAGGTGCCGAGGCGATGCGTCTTCGCCGGTTCGGTCAATGACCACCAATGGCTGCGTGACGACACCGGCGGGCGTCGCTATTGGCCGGTGGAGATCCCAGGCCGAATCGACACAGACAAGCTCTCAAGGGTGCGCGACCAACTCTGGGCCGAAGCCGTCCAGCTCTACCGTCAGGACGAACCCTGGCACCTAGTCGACGAGGACGCGATTCAGGAAGCCAAGACCGCCCAAGAGGCACGGACGGTCACGGACCCGTGGGAGGATCAGATTAGAACCTTCGTCGGGGGCTACACCGGCGAGATCGATGAACTCACCACCGCCGCGATCCTCCAGAACCTGGGGATCGAGCCAAGGGACCGGAAGACAAGCTACGCAATGCGCGTCGGAGGCGTAATGCTGCGCCTGGGGTACCGGAAGAACCGCAAGCACGGGAAGCCGCGCTATTGGGAGCCCGACCAGTGACGCGTTCCAACCGTTCCAACCGCGACTCCGTGGTTGGAACGGGCGGAAACCCATACTGCTCAAGGGCTGCGCCAGCCGTGCCAACCGTACCAACCTGCCCCCACTCCTGCGCATATTTCGCAGCGAGGGAGAGAGGGCTACCTTGCAGGCAAGCCCTAGCCCTATTCTTAGAAGATTCCCCTCAAGTGGGTTGGTACGGTTGGTACGGTTGGTATGAGCCACGTCTACCAAGTCGTTTCGCGTTCCAACCTCACCCGAGCAGGTTGGAACAAGGTTGGAACCGCGAGGGGCTGCGGTGAAGATCCAACCGGCAGCGTCTGTCGACAACCTCGCGCCCCTCCCACCTCGTCGAGAAGGGCACCAACTCCCGGTTCGATCCCCGAGACGCCTCCTCGAGCTCGACAACGCGGAGTTCGAGAGGCTTTGGGAGCAGGAGTTTCGTCAGCGCACCGAGATTCGGGAGGAGGTCGAACAATGCTGGCCTCTACGGACATGGCCCTTCCCCAGCGAGGACGGATGGGAGCGTTGCCGGCGGTCGCTACCGCTGGTCGTGCAAGTCGAGCAGGGAACCGCACCGCGGCCGCCGGTCGTCCTCGGTCGACACCTGTCGGTCGTCGCGGTCGCGCCCTTCGTCGAACACGCCACCCGTAGGCTGCGGAGGCTCGTCGACGACGGACTGTCGCTCGTGTGGTGGGATGACGAGCCCTTGGCTCGAGAGCTGGCCGAGGAGTTTCTCGACGAGGTGAAGGGCCTTGTGCGCCACTTGGGCGTTTGTGGCGTGACGGCAGTGATCACGCAGCCGGCGCCGCCGGAGTCGGGATAGTAGCCGCCAGAGCAGAATGCCGGCAGTGGGGGGCGCTACCCCGGCAACGCCCAAGTCTAGGTCGAAATCGAAGATGCCGCAGGCGTCCATCGAGTCCTCCCTTTCCGAGGCTCCGGGTTCCATGGAAGCGGAAGCGGAAGCGGAAGCGAGACTGTCGATTGACGCGGCGACTAAATCCGTCGCCTTTGACCTTCGCGGGGTGAACCCCCTCTCGACTTCTTCAGTATGCCCCAACTAGGGTGAGGTTGGTAGCCCGCGTGCCGCGTTCGTCTCCCGTGCCGTAGACGGCCGTCGCTGGGGCTGCTCGACTGGCCCCTATGGGACCCCCGTAAGCCGCCGCCTGGCTCGCCCAGATCCGCTGGCAGCTCGCCGGGAGCCGGGCGTTTCGTGCCCTGCCAGGCCCGCAGCGGCGGCGGCTGCGGTTGGTGCTGCTCGGCTCCGGGTCGAGTCGCTAGGCGTGCTACCCTGCGGACAAAAGCCGCCCACCCGGAGGGGCGGAAGTTTCAGTGCGGGCAGTGGCTTGTATGGGACCCATACATTTTGCCGCGCCCCCCTGGTGGTGAAGTCGGCCCCCCGCTGGCGATCCCCTCGCGGCTCGTGTGCCCACGCGCGGGGGGCGCGGCTCTCGGGAAAACAGCCCCAGCGCAGCCGCCGAGCCAATCAGCCCGCCAACCGGGCGGACACAAGCGTGGATCTCAGCGCCGAGATCCAAGGAGTCGGCCCCTTGCTCGGCTACCCGAACGCGCAGCTACAGCCCCGGCCCCGCGCCTCCCCGGGGCAATCGGCCTCCAGCTCGAGACCGTGACTGCGGAAGTGCGCCATGGTTTCGGAGTCGCCGGCTAGTAGGTGCCTGGAGAGCCCGGGCCCGTGTTCCACCCCGGCCGCAGCCGCTTCTACGAGACGGTCCCGGACGTCTCGGAGGACCAGCTCGAGGACGTCGTCGTCGACGGGGAGAACGTCCTTCAGCGCCTCCCTCGCGTTGTCGAGAGCCAAGTCAATGTGGAGCCGCGCGTTGCGCCGTGGGGCTCGTTCGACGGTGTCGCTGGCCACACCTGGAAACGAAATCACGGTCGCCATCTCAGGTCTCCCACTGGAGTTTCTAGCTGGGCCCGAATCCGCCCGGGGCCACTTCGGGTTAGTCGCTAAGCACGGCTTCCGTACAGCCCGAATACTGCGTGAACGTCTGCGACCTTCGGTCCCAGAAGTAGTGAATCGCGCCGGGCGCCCTGCACTCGGCACTCTCGCCGCCAGCCCGCTCGAAAGCAATGTCGGAGCAGCGCAGGAGCGCCATATGCGGCGACTGCGCCCAGTTGTAAGTCGTGCAGTTCCCTTGCCCGCCATTCACGAACTGAGCGTTCCCCGCGAAAGGAAAGGACGTGCTTCGGGAGGTTTGGAATGTGGTGCGAAGCTCCAGCACCTCCCCGGCGGTACTGCGGACATACGCCACCGCCTCATGCTCGACGAACGGCTCCACGAGCCCGAGGTTAAACGTGGCCGAAAAACCAGACAGGAGAGGCGCTCCGGGGCGCGTAGCCCTGACATCCCCCCGGTCAGAGCAGCACGGGGCAGAAACTGCGTACTCGCCATTGATAAAAATCTCGACCAGCCGCTTAACCGAAGCCCCTGGCGTCGTCGTGTAGGTCCACCCCTGGAAAGCGATCACCCCGGCCTCTGTACCCTTAGGCCGCTCAAACACGCCCACGAGCCCACCCACGTGAGGGCTCGCTGTCGGCGTCGGTGTGGCCATCGGCGTTGGGGTTGGCCCAGGCACGCCCGGATAGATCGAATTCACGCCAGCAATGTCATCGGGCCGTGGGGTTTCAACGCCCGTGAACGGCCCGTTCATGATCGCGACGACGGTCTGCCCGTACTTCGTGGGGTCCTCGAGTCCCAGGACGAACCCGAGAAGATAAACCAGCTCCCGCCTGAGATCGCGGTCGCAGTCAAAGCCGACCACGCCAGGGCATCGGGGGTTCTCCCCTGAGAAGACGGCCCAAGCATCCAAGAAAGACGGCTCCTCAGGGAGGACCAGATCGAACTCAACCAGAGCTCCGGTTGTCGGGTTCTGACGGAAGATTGCCCCCTCGTTGCAGCTTCCGTTGAGTGAGAACTTCTCCCAGCCGACCGTGCTGATGCCGTCCTGGTGGTCGCACGCATCCGCTCCGTTGACGGGGGAGAACTCAAACCGGAACGTGCTCGCGACTGAATTCCACTCCCCCGCCGCCGCTACGACCACCTGGTTGAACTCGTTTCCAAGCTGGAGGTTGAGAGTAGCCGTTGCATCTTCCCAGAAGACCGGCCCCGCATCCCCCTGAAGCCGCCCGAAACCCAAAGCCGTCGCCGCAACGCCCAAGAGCGCCAGCGCGGCGAAGGTGGCGACACAGATCCTCCCCATCCCTCGGCTCTAATGCCCCGAGTGCCTCATCGGGTCAAATCTGCCTCGGGTGCCGCTTGGGTACCAACTCTGACGGCCTGGGTACCACTGGGGTACCAGAGCGCCGCTTCCGCCCGGTGCAGCCTCGTGCATCCCCGTGCAGCTAATCCCTCGATGGATTGGGCAGTTAGCGATTCCCACATGCAGGCCCCCGCACCCGTGTGCACCCCGGTGCCGCCACCCGTATGCATCTCTTCCATGAATGCACGCTCGCGTCGTCGGATCGCGGTCCTCGTCCTCGCCGGCCTCCTCGCCCTGGGCTCCGGCCCGGCGGGTGCCAGCACGAAGCTCACCACTCTGAGCGACGCCACCGAGGATCTCGTCGCTCAGGTTCAGCCCGGCGTCGTGCAGGTTCTCGCCACGGGCTACGGCCCGGGCGGGCCGGGCGGGCCCGGGCCGCTGGCGTCCGCCTCCACCGGCAGCCTCCTCACGACGCAACGGTCGACCGGCTCGGGCGTGATCATCGATCCCGACGGCTACATCGTCACGAACGCCCACGTGATCGGCGGCGCGCAGAAGGTGCACGTCGTCCTGCCCCACGAGAAGAAGCGCAACGGCCAGAAGCGATCGATCGTCCGGCCGCGGGGACAGCAGGTGGAAGCGGAGGTCGTCGGACTCGACCGCGAAACCGACCTCGCCGTCCTGAAGGTCGACCGCACCGGACTTCCCGCCGTCGAGATCGGCGACTCGGACGATCTCCGCACCGGCGAGATCGTGCTCGCGATCGGCAGCCCGATGGGGCTCGGGGGATCCGTTTCTCTCGGCGTCGTGAGCGCCCTCGGCCGTCAGCGCGGGCCCGAGGATCCGATGGTCTTCATCCAGACCGACGCGCCCATCAACCCGGGCCACAGCGGCGGCGCGCTCGTCGACACGGAAGGTCGCCTGGTCGGGATCAACACGTTCATCCTCTCGCACTCGGGCGGGAGCGAAGGGATTGGCTTCGCCGCACCGAGCAACATCGTCGAGGCCGTCTACGTTCAGCTCAAGGAGAACGGACGGGTGCGCCGCGGCAACATCGGCGCCTTTCCGCAGACGATCACGCCGCTCCTCGCCGAGGCGCTCTCCCTGGAGCGCGACCGGGGCGTCGTCCTCGGAGACGTCGAGCCGAACGGCCCCGCCGAGGCCGCGGGTCTCGAGATCGGGGACATCGTGCTCAAGCTGAACGGCAAGCCGATGGAGAACGGTCGTCAGCTCGAGGTGAACGTCTATCAGTACGCTCCCGGGGAAGTGATCGAGCTCGAGATCGAGCGCGATGGAAAGCAGTCGACCGAGTACGTCGCGGTGCGCGAGCGCGAGGGCGAACCCGAGCGCATCGCCGAGATGGTCCGTCCCGAGAAGAACCTCGTGCCCGGCCTGGGCATTCTCGGAATCGAGATCGACAGCGAGGTTTCGAAGCACCTGCCACCACTCCGGATTCCCCGGGGCGTCGCCGTCGCGGGTCGAGCGGCGGACGGACCTCTCTACGAGATGCCGCTCCTTCCCGGCGACGTGATCATCTCGATCGACGGCACCGACATCGTGACTCTCGAGCAGCTGCGCGAAGAGATCGAGAAGCTTCCCGGCGGAGAGGCCTCCGTCCTGCAGGTGCAACGCGGGAACGGGCTGGTCTTCGTCGCCTTCGAAGCCAAGCGCAAGCCGCGGTAGGATCTCGGGCGGCGCGTGGGGTCGCCAGCCTTCTCGGGCCATCGGCGAATGATCGCCGCCTCCGCTTGTCGTCGCTGCACCTTCCCCTCATCATGCGGCCTCGGGGGACGGGGCATGGTTGGAGAGGTATCGTCTCGGATCGCTGCGGCCGCACTGTCGGTTCTGGTCGGTGCGAGTGTCTCGAGCAGTTGCGGCGACTCGGCCCATGAGGGCCGGCCGATGACGGCAGTCGACGCGGCGTCGATGCTGGAAGACAACGTCACGAAGAACGTGACCCGGATTCGCGTCGTCGCGACCGACGCGTCGGGGCGCGTGCTCTCCACCGAGACCCTGACGCGGCACGCCGCCGCCGAGTTCCACGTGCTCACCGAGGCCGCGACGGTGGAGCTCGGTCTGCTGACCCCGGCCGGCGAACGGGTCGGCGTGATCCTCTTCGAGCCTGAAGGCGAGGAGATGAGCCTCATGCTGCCGGGCGCCGGAATGTCGCCCTACGAGGTTCTCAAGCTCGACATCGCGATCAACGCGGATCTGTGGGACACCGAGCCGCGGCTCATGGCGGCCGGACTCGGGTTCTCCAACATCATCGGAGTGGAGGGCGTCGTCGGGACGGGGGCTGCGAGCCAGGCGGCGGCCATCGAAGCCGGAGCATGCTGGAACATCGTGACCGGCTGTGGTGACGTGACCCCGGGGGTGGCCAACCATACCTCGGCGGTTTCGCCTCGGGTCGTCGAGGCCGTATGGGGTCCGCCCGCCGTGGCGAACGCGGGAGGCATGCCACTCGAGTTCTCCTGGCCGGCCTTGCTCAGCACGGTCCAGGGCACGGACTTCCTCGTCACGCTCAACGACGGCAGCCAGGTGTTGGCGGACGTGGCAGCTTCGTCGCCCAACTCCGACTACAACGAGCGCGCCGTGATGGTGCTGTTCGGTCCGTTCGGAAACCGCTTGGAGTTGAGCGATCCCGACGTCCGCTATCCGGTGACGATCGAGGTGGTCGCGGACGACACCCCGATGATGTTGATCGCTCCCGACGGCTCGTTGAGGTCGGCCGTCGGTCTATCCGCCGAGGCGCCGGGTTCGCCGTATCACACGCCCGGAAACGGGCCGCGTCTCGCCGGCGCCAAGCTGAGCGTCATGTCGGCCGTGGGCGACGGCGGCCCTCCTGGATTCACGAACTTCACGCCGAACGACGGCATCGCGCTGTACGGCGACGACGCGGAGTATCGTCTTCGCGTGTACACCACGGGGGGCTACACCCCGGACGGAGTGCTCGGCCTCAAGCCGAACCAATACGACAACTTCTTCCAAGTGCAGCTGACGAACGGCGCGGGTGAGATCGTGCCGTTGCTCGAGGCCGGCCGGCCGTACGTCGTCGACGGGAGCACCGTCGAGGTGGTCGGCCTCGCCGAGCTCGGCCAGCCGGGGCAGGTTCTGGACGGAAACGATTGCTACGGCGACGACAAGGACAACCAGATCGACATCATCCTGAAGGGGGATGTCGAGGCGATGCGGAAGGTAACCGGCGTACGCGTCCCCTCGGAGGAACCGGCCGGCGAGCACACCGCCGACGGATACTGGCAGTTCTACAACCCGGGCGGCCCGGGCAACGATCCCAGCGAGGGTGTCACGTACAGCCAGGGCAGCCCGGACCACACGGTCCCGGTCCTGATCGCGATCGACGACCCGATGACCGTGACGTACATCGACCTGCGGATCCCGACCGGGGCCGCGGCCGGCGCTTCGCCCGTTGCAAGCGCAGCCCGGACGCTGCCGGCACGCACTACTTCGGCTGATGCACGAGTCACCGCACGCCCTCCCCGAGCCGCACACGCGACGCTAGGGTGGTGACCGCTCCCGTGGATCGGTGCGCTCGGCGGCGATGCGTCCCACATCGCCGTGATGGGCGGCAGCGTCGGCCGCGTCCGATCACGCCAGTCCGGCGTCCTCCGCCAGTCCGAGCATCAAGTTCAGATTCTGCACGGCGGCGCCGGCGGCGCCCTTGCCCAGGTTGTCGAGAAGGCCCATGACCAGAACGTGACCGTCCGGGTGCGTGACCACGTGGAGCTCGACCCGGTTCGTGTCGTTGCAGATCCGTGGGTCGAACGTTCGCTCGTCGGAAGAATAGGGCTCCGCATACGGCGCGACCCGGACGAAGCGTTCTGCGGCGTATCGGTCCGCGAGCACACCGTGCACGCGCTTCCCGGTCGCACCGGCCGAGAGGATGCCCCGATGAAGGGGCATCTCCACCCGCATGCCACAGCGGTACGGCCCCACGGACGGAATGAAGTGAGGCGGCGCCGCGAGCTTCGAGTACTTCGTCATCTCCGGGGCGTGCTTGTGCGCTCTCTCCATCGCGTACGGCGCCTCGTACGGAAGCCCCGCGAGGTCGTTCGCCGGGTTCTCCCACTTCTCGATCAAGGACTTGCCGCCACCGGTGTAGCCCGACAATCCGTGCACCGTCACCGGTGCCTCGGGAGCGAGGAGCCCTTCGTCCACGAGGGGCCGCAACGCCAGCACGACCGACGTCGGCCAACACCCGGGGTTCGAGACGCGTCGGCTGGCGACGATGGCCTCGCGCTGCGCGGGATCCATCTCGGGCAGCCCGTACTCCCAACCCTCCGCCACGCGATGCGCGGTGCTCGCATCGACGACCCGGGTCGTGTCGTTCTCGATGAGCCCGATCGCCTCCCGCGCCGCGTCGTCCGGGAGACACAGCACGACGAGATCGGCTCGATTCAGCAGGTCGCGACGCACGTCGAGATCCTTCCGCCGCGACTCGTCGGGCTCGAGCAGCTCGAGATCTCCGCGCGGAGCCAGCCACTCCCGGATGCGAAGCCCCGTCGTTCCGACGTGTCCATCGATGAAGACCCGTGGCCGGCTCATGCGCCCATAGTGGCAAGCGGGGCCCGGCTCCCGCCACCCCCTCCGCCCGGGTTTCCACGAGTGTCGCCGCGGGCCGGGAGCTCAGAAGCCGGGCAGGGAGCGCTGGCCGCGCGGACTGCGCCGCGGGGGCGTCGCCCTCGCACGGGCGTCGTCGGATACGCTGCGGCCGCCGAGGGCACGCGAACGCCTGCGTTCGCGTGCGACGAACTCCTCGAAGCGCGGCCCGTCCGCCCCCATCTCGAGCCACCGCGCCTGGCGGTCGAGGCGTTGGATCGCTGCCAGTCGGTCGTCGCCGGGGAGACGCTTCGCCGACGTGACCGCGTCCTTCAGCACCCGGATGGTCTCGTCGTACACCCGGAGCGGCACCGGAAACGGGTGCCCGTCCTTCCCGCCGAGCGCGAGTGAGAACCGGGCCGGATCGGTGAACCGACACGGCGCACCGTGGATCACCTCCGCGGCCATCGCCAGGGCCAGCAGCGTTCGTCCGCCCACGCCCGGCGTCAGGAGAAGCGACGGGAAGTCGCGCGGAGGGGCGATCTGCGCCGTCGCGATGGCGCCACGCAGACGGCGCAGCACCACGTCGGACGCGTGCACCTCGTGTCGATGGGGCATCGTCAGACGCAGGGGCGCGCCCCGTGGGGGGTCGGGGCGCGACGGGATCGTCGCGGGAGCCGCGTCCACCTCCCGAGCGACCGCCGGGCTCCAGCGCTTCACGGCGTGGACGACGCGCTCGGGATCTCCGCACACGAGATCGAGCTGTGCGTCCCTCGCCCGCCGGGCGCGCTCGTCGGCGAGATTCACGATCCGGCCCTTGGCGAGCCCCTCGATCGCGGCGTGCGGGTTCTCGACGAAGCTCTGCAGGCCCTCGGAGAGCCAGTGGTACCGACGGGCCTCGCGCCGATCGGTGTTCATTCCTTGCTGCACCACCGTCCACGTCCCGTCGTCGGTCACCACGAAGCTGTGCAGGTAGAGCTCGAACCCGTCCTGCACCGCGGCGCTGTCGACCTTGGCCACGAGCCGACTCGTGACCGCGAGAGCCGCTCCATCGATTCCGACGCGCTCGCCGACGGCGAGCAGCTCGTCCGGAGTTCGTCGGGAGTGCTTCCCCCGCCCCCCGCACACGTGGATTCCCAGCTCGCCGGAGAGCGGCTCCAGGCCTCGCTTGAGCGCCCCCATCACCGAGGTCGTGATGCCGGACGAATGCCAGTCCATGCCCATGACGGCACCGAAGGACTGGAACCAGAACGGATTGGCGAGACGGCGCAGCAGCTCGTCGCGGCCGTAGTGGTGGACGATCGCCTCGGTGAGGACCGAGCCCAGCCGCGTCATCCGCTCTCCGAGCCATCGCGGGACGCGTCCCCCGTGCAGAGGGAGATCGGCGCTTCCGGTCGAACGTGCCACGCGCCACGATACCTCGACTCGACGCGCGGGTGAAAACGGGCCGCGCTCCTCGTTCTTGATGGCCCCGGGGCGAGCCGCTAGCCTCGGGCGTCCCATGGCGCGGGGGTCGATCCCATAGGCCGCACGATTCTCCGCCTCGGCGTGAGCGTCGCGGTGCTGGCGGTGTTGTTCCACCGCGTCGGACTCGCCGACGTCCTCGAGATCTGCCTCGCGGCACGCCCGGAGCTCCTCGCGCTCGCCTTCGTCCTCTACGCGACCGGCCAGGTCGTGAGCGCGATCCGCTGGCACGCCCTCACGAGCGGGGTGGGGTTCTCGGTGCCGACGATCGAGTGCGTTCGGATCTACTTCATCGGCATGTTCTTCGGCCTCGCGATTCCGAGCACCCTCGGCGCCGACGGGGCCCGCACGCTCTACCTGGGACGCGAGCCGCCCGGCGCGACGCGCGCCCTCTCTTCGGTCGTATTCGATCGCTGGCTCGGGCTCGTCTCTCTCGTGGCGATCGCCGTCGTCGCGCTCTCGATCGGTCCCAGCGAGGACCTGCCCGCACCGTTGGTCTCGGCGATCCTCGCGCTCGGGGGCGGCTTGCTCGTAGCCTGGGTGCTGGCGCGACCCGCGGCGCGGCTCCTGCCGTCGGAGTCGCGTCTGCGCGGCCTCGTCGACCGGGATCTCGCGCCCTACTTCCGGGACGGCCGACTTCTCGCGCGCGCGACCGCGCTGTCCGTCGGCGTGCACGGCATCCAGATCGTCACGCAGAAGGTCCTCACGGATGCGCTGGGCCTGTCCGTTCCGTTCGAGTTCGTCGCGATCTACCACCCGTTGGTCGTGCTGGCCTCCGCCGTCCCGATCACGATCGGCGGCTTCGGACTCCGGGAGGCCGCGTACGCCTACCTGCTGCCGCACGCCGGGATTGCGAGCGACGACGCCGTCGCGCTCGCTCTCTTGTGGTGGGCGATCGGCGCGACGGGCGGTCTCCTCGGAGGCGTGCTCTACGCGGCGAGCGCTCGACCCGCGAAGGGTTGAGCCCGGCTCTACGAGACCGGCGGGATCGCGCGGATCGCGCGCGCAATCCCGCGCAGGTCCTCGTCGTCGAGTCCCGGCACGGGGGCGTCGCGGCGAAGCGCCGTGACCAGCTCTTCTTCGGACGCCTCGACCGGCGCCGCCCACACCAGAGTCGTGCGGATGGCGACGTCGATGCGGTCGATCGCTGGACGGAGATCGTCGGCGAGACTCGGTAGGACGGCCGGATCCATTGCGGACGGCTGCGAGAGCACGGCGCGCTGCACCGCCTTCGCCGCCGCGAACTCCGCCCGCACCAGCGCCAGGTACGCATCGGGGTCGAGGCCCGCGCGCGCGGCCGCATCCCGTGCCTTCTCCCGAATCGCCGTCTCACGGTCGGGCGCGTCGACGGGCAGGCCGCGGGCGCGCTTCACCTCCGCGACGAGCGGCATCAACATCAGCCGCTGCCCGAGATGGTCGATCAGCGTCGCCTCGTCGATCGGGAGATCCGGCCGCTGAGGATCGTCGAGCCACACGCTCCGCTCGGTCTCGAGCCAGCGGTTGGCACCGCGCGTGCCGATCCACTGGTTCATGTCGAGGACCAGCTCCGGGCGCTTCGGTGAAACCCAATACGCCTTCCGATCGCGCGCGAGCACCTCGGCGACCTCGGTGTCGAAGTCGAAGCTCTTCGCCTCGAGCGTATCCGTCACCACGGCGTGTGCGCGTCCGCCCGCGAGTAGGTCCGGAAGGCTCCGATTGTCGTCGACGGCCCGGATCGTCGCCTCCTCGAAGCGATCACGAGCGAGCCGCTCGAGATGCCCACCGCGATTCACGACGATCACGACACCGCGGCGATCGAGATCCTCGGTGCTGCGGCCCTTCCGCACGAGGACGATCGCATCGGCCCGGGCCACCGACGCGGTCATCGGCGCGCGCGCCAACCGGTCGCCCCGCACGGTGACGCCGCTCATCGCGACGTCGAACTCCCCCGCGAGGAGCCGCGGCTCGAGATCCGGCCAATCGAACGGGACGATCTCGACGGTCAGGCCGCGATCGCGCGCGTACGCATGGGCGACCGAGATGTCGAAGCCGTGGCGGGAGCCTCCCTCCTCGACGACCGAGAACGGCGGGTAGTCGCCGCTGGTGCCGACCCGGAGAGCCGGCCGCGCGCTGCAGCTCGCGACGAGGAGCAGCGCGGTCGCCATCAGGTACCGGATCCGCCGGCGCATCCGATGTCGCTTGTCGCGATCCGGGACCTCCGCTAGCGTCCGCGCATGATCGCGTGTCTGGACCTGGAAGGTGTTCTCATCCCGGAGATCTGGATCAACGTCGCCGAGCGCACGGGAATCGAAGCTCTTCGCCGTACGACGCGCGACGAGCCCGACTACGACAAGCTCATGCAGTACCGACTGGGCATACTCGATGAACACGGCATCACTCTCGGTCAGATTCAAGAAGTCATCGACGGGATGGGCCCCCTCGACGGCGCGGCCGAGTTCTTGGATTGGCTGCGCGCGCGCGCCCAGGTGATCATCCTCTCCGACACGTTCTACCAGTTCGCCCAGCCGCTGATGCGCCAACTGGGCTACCCGTGTCTGTTCTGCCACGCCCTCGAGGTCAACTCCGACGACCGTGTCACGGGCTACGAGCTCAGAATCGACGATGGCAAGCGCCGTGCGGTCGAGTCCCTGCGCGCCCTGAACTTCCGGGTCGTGGCGTCGGGCGACTCGTACAACGACACGACGATGCTCGGTGTCGCCGACGCGGGCATCCTCTTCCGGCCTCCCGACAACGTCATCGAAGAGTTCCCCCAATACCCCGTCTGCCGCACGTACGACGAGCTGAAGAAGGCCTTCGTCGCGGCGAGCGCCGGAGAGATTCCAGGCTGACCCGGCCGGCTCCCGACTTGACTTCCGCGCACGTAGAAGGCTGATCTACCTTTCATCATGTATCACCTGCCCAAGCAGCTCTTCATCGAGGTCAAAAAGCACGCCCGAGAGGCGTTCCCGGAGGAGTGCTGCGGCTTCATTCTGTACGACGTCGACAACGACGAGGAAGTGGTTCGTCGCATCACGAACGTGGCGACCGCACGGCACGAGAAGGACCCGGAGACCTTCCCACGCGATGGGACCGACGGGTACATCATGGACGAGAAGGAGCTCCTGGGCGTCTCGCAAGAGATCGACTCGCAAGACTTCGAGCTCCGTGCGATCTATCACTCCCACCCGAACGGCAAGGCCTACTTCTCGAAGGAGGACGAGGCCCGGGCCAAGATGTTCGACGAGCCGATCTACCCGGACGCCGTCTACATCGTGATCGGGGTCGACGAGCAGTCGATCACCGGCATGTCGGGTCACATCTGGAACGAAGAGCGCCTCGAGTACGAGGAGCTACGCGTCGTTCCCAGCTGACCCACCCCGCGCCGGACCCCGGCGAAAGATCGCAGACGCCGCGAGGTAGAGGACTCCCGGCACCGTCCAGCCCATGTCTCGTACCCGCGCCGCCGTCGCCGCGACGATCGCGAGCCGGGGGTCGTCCTCCGCGAGACCGAACACGGCCGCCTGCGCGCCCTCGAGTGCACCGAGGGACGCCGGAACGGGAAGCGCGTGGGCGAGACCGACGCCGAGCAGCGCTCCGGCCAGATCGGGGAGGGTGGGCCAGATTCCGAACGCGATGAAGAGGACCCCGTACTCGGTCAGGATGATCGCGTTCAGGACGAGCGATGCGGCGAGCGCGCCCGCCAACATGCGCGGCTGCGCGAAGAGGAGCTCCCGGAGGGCATCGTCCGTACGCTGGATCGCATCGGCCGAAGCCCCGAGCCGATCGAGGACGGTCGTCATGCGCTGCGGAACGATCGACCCGCCACGCTTCAGTCGTCGGACGAGAAGCGCGGTGACGGCGAAGAACGCGATCCCGCTCAGGACCACCACGACCAGAACCCGCGACGCGGTCTGCTGATCGCGCAGAGCGAACAGAGCGCAATAGGCGACGGCGAACACGACGTTCGCGATGAGCTCGAGGGCGCGATCCACGGCGACGCTCGCGATGGCTGGCCCACTCGGGACGCCGTCCTTCGCGATCAGGTAGGCACGCAGAGGCTCGCCTCCGAGCTTCGCGCCCGGGGTGAGCGTACCCACGGCGAGACCGGCGACGCGCACGCCGACGAGTCGTCCCAGCGGGACATGCGCCCCGAGGCTCCGAAGCAGCATCCGCCAACGCAGGGCGAACCCCACGAAGATCACCCCCTCGACGGCGAGCCACACGACGAGCCATCCCGGCCGCACGTTCGCCAGCGTGTCCCAGACGTTCTCCACCCCGGCTCGCCGAATCAGCGCGACCAGAGCGACGAGTCCCAGCACCGCGAGCAGCGTGCGCCAGAGCCGGCCTCGCCCCTCGGAAGTCCGACGCTCGCTCATCCCGCCCTCCCCGGCCGCGCTCCCGCGGAGCGCAGCCACGCCGGAGAGAGCAACGCGGGCAACACCACGATCGTCGTCGCGAGGCAGATCGCCAGGCTCACGGCCGCGAGCGCACCGAGGCCGGAAAGCGCGGGGTACCGAGAGAGGGCCAGGGCTCCGAAGCCCGCGATGGTCGTTGCGGTCGTGATGGAGAGCGCCCGCCCCCCGCCGGCCACGGCCTCTCCGACGTCCCCCGCCTCGCGGTAGCGCTCGACGAGATAGAGGCAGTCGTCGAGCCCGATCCCGATGGTCAGCGGCAGCACCACCACGCTCACCGGCGTCAGGGGAACCCCGAAGCTCGCGGCGACCGCGAGCACGCTCACGACGGAGGCGACGGGGACGGCGAGAAGGGCCAACGTCGGACCGAGCCGCCGTTCCCGCAACGCGATCAGCGTGCCCGTACATCCGAGGACGACGGCGAGAAAGCCGATCAGCTCTCGACGCGCGGTGCGCCGCAGCTCCGCCTCCATTCGCGGCCGACCCGTGACTGCCAACGACACGCCGGGAGAAGGAACGACGTCTCGCATCAGACCGTCGGCGACCGCTTCCAGAGCCTCGTCGCTCGCCGGCGTGAACGACACCAGAACGGACAGCGCCTCGTCGTCACGCTCCAGCTGACGCTCGATCAAGACGCCGAGCCCGGGGAGCGGCTCGCGTGTCACGTCCACCGTCCCGGGCGTCGCGAGAAGCATCTGCCTCGCCTTTCCGAACGCATCCCGTCGAAAACCCTCGCGCTCGAGCAAGGCGTCCAGCCTGGCGACCGCGCGTTCGCGCGAGAGCGCCGTCCAGGCCGCGATGCGGGCCTCCTGCGTCCGACGCGACGGCAGGAAGGGCGACAGGCTCGTCACCGACCGCACCGCGCCGGTCGCCTGCTGCGCGCGAAGTCGCTCCGTCGCGAGCTCGGCGGTGGCGAGCACGCCATCGACGGCTCGAGCGTCGTCGACATGCGCGGTCTCGATCAACACGGAACCGTGCGGGTCGGTGAAGCCGAACTCGCGCTGGATCTCGCGATCGACCCGTCGCGCGGTCGAGTCGGCTGGGCGCAGATGAAACAGGTCCGTATCGAGCGATGCTCGCGCGGCGGCGAAGCCCGCCAGCGCGAGCACCCCGAGGAGCACGGGCCCCGCCGCCCGCCGATGCGCGGCGACCCCGGACGCCACGGCGGCGAGCCAGGTGGCGCGCGTCGGCGGGCGCGCCGCCGCGAAGCTCCCACGGCGATCGAACCACGCCAGGAGTGCCGCCATCACGAGAAAGGTCGCGGGCACGTTCAGCAGAAGGCCGGCCGCCGTCAGGAATCCCAGCTGCGCGACACCGTTCAGGCTCGAGAACCCGACCACCCCGAACGCGACCGCCGTCGTCGCCGTCGCGAGCAGCGTCGGCGGTAGCAGGGCGGCCATCGCGCGCGCGAGCGCGCCCTCCGTCCCCTCGGCCACGGCGCGCTCTTCCAGGAAGCGCGTGTAGAAGTGAATGGCCGCGTCGATGCCGAGTCCGTAGAAGATGGCGGCGAACGCCAGGGACAGGAGATTCAGACGACCGAGAAGGAGGATCCCCAGCGCGAGGGTCACGAGCGTCGTGAGGCTCAAGTGGTACGTCACGAAGGGCAGAATCCGAAGATCCCGGTACGCGAGGTAGAAGACCGTGAGAACTCCCACCACGGCCAGGAACACGTAGAGCGTGATGTCGCGGCGGAGGAGCGTCGCATCCTCGCGCGCGTACGCGAAGGCGCCCGTGGAGCGGACGGCGGCATCCTCGACCGTCATCCCGAGTCGCGCTCGCGTCGCGTCTTCGGCCGCGGCCATCGCCGCCACCAACCGATCGACGTCCTCGAGGTCGTAGCCGCCGCGGGCGGGGCGGACGAGCAGGAGCCGACGAAGCCCGTCCGCGGTCGCGAGCGCTTCGGAGCCCGGATCGAGCGCGCGATCGGGCCGCGACGATGCCAGCTCCTCCGCGAGCACGATCGACAATCCAAAGGGATCGGCCGCGAGCGCCGCTCCCATCCCGACGCCGCCCGGCATCGAGAGGGCCCGCTTCATGCCCGAAACCATGGCCTCGAGGCCTTCGTCGGAGAGGCGGCGCCGCACCTCGTCGTACCGATCGACGGGGAGCAGTCGCACCAGGGCGCCCTCGCCGAGGGCGTTCAGGAACGCGCCGCGATCGACGCGCGAGCGCACGCCGGCGATCTCGGGTCGGGCCTCCAGCTCTCGTGCGAACGCGTCGGCGAACCGTGCCGTCGTTTCACGGTCGCGGCCATGAACGAGCACGATGGCCAGGTCCTGCGCGCCGAACCTCTCGACGAACCTCTGGTAGTCCGCGAAGCGCGGCGAGCCCTGCGGGAGCATCGAGACCAGTCCCACGTCGAACTCGAGCCGAAGGAGCGCCGCGGCGGCGACGACCGCGACGACGACGGAAGCCGAGAGGACGCGGACGGCGTTCCGGGAGATCCAGGCCACGTATCGGCGCACGACGGGCGTGGGCTCCGTCACTTCACGGCCCCGTCGTCCTCGGGGAACACGAACAGCGCCTCGGACAGGTCGGGATTCACGCTCTGCTCGAGGATCCGCACGACGGCGCTCCAACCGTCGCGGGCCGAACGCATCTCGATCGTCGTCGGGAGGAGCGGCTCCGTGGAGCAGTCGCGGTCCCGGTACCGCACGGTGATCTCGTGCGGCACGTCGCCGCCCGCTCGCACGAGTCGCTCTTCGTCCACACCGAGCGGACCGACGCGGACGTCCCGCGCCGTCGCCTGCGCCGGCGCTCCGTCGAGCCGCAGCCAGCCCGGCTCGGCCGAGAGCGACGTCGGCGGGCGGACGCATCGCGGGCGCCACAACGACCACAGTGCGAGCGAGAGCTCGGCCTCGGGATCGTCGACCGACTCCCCGTTGCGGAGTTCGACCCGGATCGGGTCGCCGCGCAGCGGGCGACCGAGCCGTCCGCGCAGGACCTCCCCGTCCCCCACCCAGAGTGCGTCGTGCACCGTCATTCCCGCGGGCCCGAAGAGCTTGACGCGCACCGCTCCGGGTCGCTGCACGAGGAGGATCCCGTCCACCGTGCTCGTCTCGCCCCCGACGACCACGTCGGCACGGAAGCGCGCCTGCAGCGTCTCGACCAAGGCATCTTCCCGACAGACCCGCTCGACTTCCGTACCCGCGACCTCGGGGCACGGCGCAACCGTCGACGGAGCCCGCGGTCCCGCGCATGCCGCGAGGACGAGCCCCCAGGTGCACCACCTCCACGCCACGAACGGCACGGTGTCACCCACCGCCCCACATCGCCAGCCAGCCGGCCCGCGGGCCCGCGGGCCGTCAGGGGAAGATCTCGATCTCGCTCGTGTCGCCGCCGGCCTCGTACAAGACGACGCGCCGGGGGACACCCGTCTCGGGCTCGAGCTCCAGGTCGATCCGTTCGAGAAGGCGAGCCATCGTCGGATCCTTCGGGGTCAGACGAAACGCCCCGGGCTCCCGACCGGCCGCGCGCGTCACGTCGAAGGCGACGGCGATGTCGGCCGCGGTCGCTCCGAACACGCCCGAGAAGCCCCCCGGCAGCGCGCCGAACGCCCCGATCATCCCCTCCGGAACCTCCTCCATCGCACCGGGAGGCCCAGAGCGGACGACCCCGTCGCGCGTGTCGACGACGACCGGCTCGGGCGAGACCACCTCCCAACGCATTCCGTCCGGTGGCTCGAACCGAACCCGCCCCGTCGAGATCAGCGGATCGCGCAGCAAAGCGATGCGCTTCGTCTGACGGAATCGCGCGTCGAGCGGCTCGGTGCTCCGGCGCCCGAGGATCGAGGCGAGCTCGGCCGCTGCGTCGTCGACCGCGCGCGCCGACGCCGGCCACGCGAAGCACGCCAGGACCACGAGGACCCACGTGCGCATCTTCGCGGCACCAGCCACGACGCGCCTCAGCTCGCGGCGGACGCGCGCTGCCCTTCGATGAAGTCCGTCAGGGCATCGATCGAGGCGAACGCCGCACGCGCTACCTCCTCGTCCGGGATCGCGATCTCGAACTCCTCCTCGATGAGGACGACGAACTCCAGCGCGTCGATCGAGTCGAGACCGAGCCCTTCCCCGAAGATCCCGTCCGCGTCGACGATGGTCTCGGGCTCGATCTCGAGGCGAAGGCCTTCCACCAGAAGCTCCTTCGCGCGCTGGGCAATCTCCGCTCTCGTCATGTCCGATCCGAACGATTGCGTTTTTACCACGGGTCCGGGTCGACACAACCGGCGCCTTCTCGGCGCGAGGCGGCGCCTACGAGAGCCGCTCGATGACGGCCTGGGCGAACTCTCGCGTCCCGAGATCACCGCCGATGTCGCCCGTTCGAGCGCCATCACCCAGGGCGGCATCGTACGCACGCTTGATTCGCTCGGCCGATTGCCGGCACGCGTCGTCCCCACGCGTCTCCGCGAGGTGGTTCAACATCATCACGGCCGACATGAGGAGTGCCAGAGGGTTTGCCGCGTTCGTCCCCGCGATGTCGGGCGCGGAGCCGTGCACCGCCTCGAAGACCGCGCGCTCGTCTCCCAGGTTCGCGCCGGGCACGACCCCGAGCCCGCCCACCAGGCCAGCGCACAAGTCGCTCACGACGTCGCCGTAGAGGTTCTCCATCAGGAGCACGTCGAACCGCGACGGGTCCTGCACGAGCCGCATGCAGCCCGCGTCGATGATCAACGTCTCCAGCTCGATCTCCAGATCTTCCTGACCTTGTCGTCGCTCGGTGTAATCCAGTTGCATCCTTGTGAGCTTTTGTTCGAGCTCAGCTTCGCGCTGTTCTAGACCTTCAATCACAGCCTGCAAACGCATGGAGGTCTTCTTTTCGGCCTCGGCCACGCGAAGCTCGCCGGACATGAGCCTGGGCAGCAGCAGGTCGCGGGTCTGGGCGAGGGTACGGGATTCGTGGATGTTTGCGATGATCCGTTCGATCATCGGCGCAACTATCCGCTGATACGCTGCGACAACTTCGTTGGTGCCAAGGCAGGTTTCATAGGCAGACATCACTTTCCAACTCGTGCGCGGCATC
>JAUIFY010000354.1 GCA_030430245.1 bacterium
GCAGCCCGGGCGCGAAGGTCTTCAGCGGGCCGTAGCTCCTCGCGGGATCAGCTGGCGCGCTGCGGCTCGATGGTCGCATGGTCGACACGGACCCCGAGGGGCCCCCGCGGCACCATCAGCCGCATGCTCCGGCCGTTTCGCAGTACCTCGACCGGCGTCAGCGCGCCCACCTCTCCCGTGACGGTCGCGTCGCGAAGCTCGGACGGGCTGAAGATGCGCGCGCCATCGTAGCTCACGACGACGTCGCCGGGACGAAGTCCCACGTCCTCGGCCGCCGACCCGGTCATGACGTCGCCGACCTCGACCCGGTTGGGATGGCCGGTCGTGTAGAGCATCCAGTCGTAGAACTCCTCGCCGTACTCCTCCCGGGTGGAGCCCATGTCCAGCTTCAGCGCCTCGCTCTCTTCGCGGAACCGCGGGGTGTCGAGCCACCCCTCGCGGGCGGCGATGTCGCGCAGATAGAGACGATCGAGCTCCATCTGATCCATGCTGGCCTTGAACTCGCGCACCGTCGCCTCGGAAAAGCCCGCCGCGACGAGCGCGTCGACGTCCAGACCGCGAGGCCCCTGCCTCTTCTCTCCGTCCGCCCCGGCCCCGCGGTGCTCCGGTCGATCGGCCTTGGCGACGAGCGTGGTCCGGCCGGCGCTGGCGTGACGGACGCGTGCGAGCTCCCCGCGCAGCGACTCGACCTCGGCGGCCAGGCCCTGGCGCGCCTCCCGCTCGCGCGCGAGCTCGGCGGCGAGCGCGTCGATGCGCGCGCCGTAGCTTCCTTCGCGCGCCGCTCCTCCACCCGCGACCGACGGGCTCGCCACACGGACGAACCGATCTGCACCCGCGGAGTCTTCCCTCAGGAGCGAATGGCCACCCACCCCCAGTCCCAGGACCACGAGTGCGGCGAGAAGGACCTGAATCTTGCGCGTCATCCTGACCACAGACTACGCCCCCCTCCACGACTGTCTAGATGGACCTCTCCCCGGCGCTTGCGTCGCGCACTGCCAAAGCTAGCTTCCCGCCATGAGCAAGAACGTGGTCAACTTCAACGCCGGCCCGGCGACCCTACCCCGCCCCGCGCTCGAGCGCGCGCAGGCGGAGCTCCTCGATTTCGCGGGAACCGGCATCTCGGTCCTCGAACACAGCCATCGCGGGAAGGACTACGAGGCGCTCCACGACCACACCATCTCCCTCCTCCGCAAGCTGATGGGGATCGGCGACGACTACCACGTGCTGTTCATGCAGGGCGGCGCGACGGCGCAGTTCGCGCTCCTGCCGATGAACGTTCTCCGCCCCGGAGAAAGCGCCGACTACGTCGTCACCGGCAGCTGGTCGAAAAAGGCCCTGAGCGAAGGGAAGCCCTACGGCACGCTCCGCGTCGCCGCGACGACCGAGGAGGGCGGGAGCTTCAAGCGCATCCCGAAGCAGGACGAGATCGACCTCGACGCGAACGCGCGGTACGTCCACATCACGACGAACAACACGATCATGGGCACCCAATGGCACTGGTTGCCCGAGACGGGCGACGTTCCGCTCGTCGCCGACATGTCGAGCGACATCCTCTCCACGCCGATCGACGTCTCGAAGTTCGACCTCATCTACGCCGGCGCGCAGAAGAACATCGGACCCGCCGGTGTGACGATCGTGATCGTCAAGAAGTCGTTCCTCGACGGCGCGAACACGAACGTCGCGAAGGTCTTCCAGTACGCCGAGGTCGCGAAGGCGAACTCTCTCCTGAACACGATCCCGACGTTCGGCGTGTACCTCGTCCGGAACGTGCTCGAGTACCTCGACGAGCGAGGCGGAGTCCCCGCGATGGCGGAGCACAACCGGTCGAAAGCGGCTCTCCTCTACGACGCGATCGACGAGAACTCGACGTACTTCGCCTGCCCGGTCGCCAAGGAGGATCGCTCGTTGATGAATCCGGTGTTCCGTCTCCCGACGGAGGAACTCGAAGCGAAGATGATCGCCGAGGCGACGGAGGCCGGCTTCATCGGAATCAAGGGACACCGCAGCGTCGGCGGCCTCCGCGTTTCGATGTACAATGCGATGACCCTCGAGGGAGTCCAGCGCTTCGTCGACTGGATGAAGGAGTTCGCGCGCGCGAACCCCGTCTGACGCACCGGCCGAGCGCCGACTCCCGAAGGGTTGATCCCGCCCGGGCCCTGGTCGAGAATCCGCGCGTGGGACTCGACTACCGGACGCGACCGGCTCGGAGGATTCGCGACGTGGACCCGCGCGCGTTCTTCACTCGTGAGCTGCCTGCCCGACTGACCGAAACCGGATCTCGAGCCGGGCGCGCCGCGGTTCGTGCGGGTCTGCCGCCGCTCACGATCGACGTCGAAGGAGAGCCCTGGACGCTCGTGCCCGAGCCGGACGGACTCGAGATCGCCGAAGGCGGCCGCGCCGGAGGCATCCGAGCACGCCTCGACCGCACGGCGTTCTCGTCGCTCGTCGACGACCACAAATCGACACTCGGCCTTTCGGTCGCCGGCCGTGTCGAGGTCGCGGGCGACGGCGGCTGCTTCGTCTCGTGGGATCCGATCCTGCGTGCGGCCATCGACGGGCGCGAGCCGTTCGAGCCCGGCTCCATCGACCTGGGCGACGTCGACCTCGCGCACCGGTTCGCGCCCGACGACGCGCCCGCCGACATGCGCGCCTTCCTCACAACCGCCGGCTTTCTCTGCGTCGAGAGCGTGTTCCGCCGAGACGAGATGGCGGCCGTGTCCAACGACCTCGACCGGGCTCTCTCCGACGCGGCGCCCGACGACGGGACCTCCTGGTGGGTCCGGACGAACACGGGGGAGCACCGGCCTTCGCGCATCCTGAACTTCCTCCGCCAATCGCCGAGCCTGCAGCGGCTGGTCGGCGACGCGCGCTTCCTGCGCATGGGGGCCATCCCCGGCGAGGGGCACGTGCACTCGGACTCGTTCGGGGAGCATTTCGCCGAGCCCTCCGCCGAAGGCCTCATCAAGCCGGTCGGCGTCCGGGAGGGGATCTCCGACCTCGGTTGGCACAAGGACTGTGCGCGCGGGGGGCATTCTCGCTTCTGTTGCGGCCTCACCGTCGGCATCGCGGTCACCGGGGCCGACGAGGAGACGGGGGAGCTCCGTGTCGTCGCGGGCTCCCACCGTTCCAACCTCCCGGCCGCGGGGCTCAGCGATGACGTCGATCTCCCCGTCGTCGCCCTTCCGACCCGGGCCGGGGACGTCACGATCCACTGTTCGTGCACGCTGCACGAGGCGCGCCCTCCACGGCTGCGGGAACGCAAGGTCGTCTACACCGGCTTCGGACTTCCCCCGAGGTTCGCCGACGACGATGCGCCGACGAGCTCCGATGCACTCGCCCGCGAGCGAGCCGACATCGGGAAGATGAGCTGAGCTCAGCTCTCGCACAGGGCGCGAAAGCGATCGAGATCGGCCTGGAACGTACGCCGCAGGAACGGGCGGAACAGCGTCATCCCCAGCCTCCCGAGCGCGCCGAGCGGCGCCGCGAGACGCTCGCGCCACTCGACGTCGGTCGCCGAGTCTCCGAGCGCGGTCAAGGTGAACGTTCCTTCTCCGGTCACCGCGCCGCGATGCACGACGGTCCAGCGAACGGGTGGGTCGTAGACCGTGACTTCCATCACGTCGGTCGTGCGGAACGGGCCGATCTGCGTCGGTACCTTCATCTTGCTCCCGACCCGCATCGGTCCCTCGGTGAGCATCTCGATCGACAGCGCGTCGCGCATCCACTCCGGCTGACGCTGCACGTCCGCGAGGACCTCCCAGACGGCCTGCCGAGGCCGCGCGACGTGCACGCGGGTCACGACCTCCACCGCATTCGTCACGTCGCCCATCCCGCCCTCGACGGTATGTCGATCACGCCAGTCCGCAAGAGGCGATCTCCGCGGCCGGCCCGCCCGGGATTGCGAACACCGGGCTTCTACATGGCCTCGATGCGCGCGATGCCGGCACGGGCCTCTCGCGCCAGTCGGGGCTCCGGATCGAGGTCGAGCGCCTGAAGGAACTTCTGATAGGCCGCCGTCGGCTCGCCGACCTGCTCGAGAAGGATCCGTCCGGCCGCGACGAGCGCCTCGTCGAGCCGCGGGCCATCCGGGAAGTCGCGCACGTGCCGGCGGAGCACGGTGAGGGCCGCCTTGGCGTATCCGCTGCGCTCGAGCCAGGCGGCGAGCGCGAGGGACTCGGCGGGCTGGAGCACGCCTCGCGACTCGTGCGGCGAGAGGTCGAAGTACCCCCGCGCCGCGTCGTCGAACCGACGCGCGAGCAGCGCCTCGCGCACCGCCGCGCCCGGGAGATGCGCGCGCGCGTCGTCGTGGACGAACTCCTTCGGCGTGCCGGCGACTTCCTTGCGATCGATCGCCCAGGCCCACGCGAGGCCCGCGACGAAGCCTCCGATGTGCGCTCCGTGTGCGACTCCCACGTCGGACGACGTGAGGAGGTATGGCAATAGATTGTCGAAGACGAGGTAGAGGCCCAGAACGACGCGTGCCGGCACGGTGAAGACGCGGTAGAGGAAGGGCGGAAACATCCACAGAAGGCGGACGAGATTCCGCGGGAAGAAGACGAAGTAGAAGCCGAGCGCCCCGGAGATCGCTCCCGACGCGCCGACCATCGGCACCTGCGACCCCGGGGTCGTGATCGCATGGAACGCGGTCGCCGCGACCCCCGTCGCGAGGTAGGCGACGAGGAACTGGGCGCGCCCGAGCCGGTGCTCCACGTTGTCGCCGAAGATCCACAGAAACAGCATGTTGCCGGCGAGGTGGAAGAAGCTCCCGTGGAGGAACATCGAGAAGAAGAGATCCGAGAGCGACGGCGCGGCCGGCCGAAAGCCATGCTCGAAGACGAAGAGGTCGTAGACGGACACGTGCCGGAAGACGACCGCCGGATCGACACGCCCGGCGAGCGCCTCCGACATCACCCGCACGTACTCGCTGAGACCCGGCCCGGGCGGCGCGGGCTCCGCCCCCAGCGGCAGGGTCACGTAGAAGTAGACGAAGACATTCAGAAAGATCAGCAGGTACGTGACCAGCGGCACGAACCCACGCGGGTTCGGGAAATCTCCGATGGGAAAGATCACTTGGACGCGGCGACGCTCGTTTCGTTCTCCGAGATGCTACCTTGCGGAGCCGCCGATAAAGGTAACAAACAGCAAAAAGGTAACGAACGTCCCCGAGAATCCGAGAAAGGATCGCTGCCGTGGCTGTGTCCGATCACGTCGACCTCCAGGAGTTCATGGAGGGGCTCAAGCGCCGGAATCCCGGCGAAACAGAGTTTCATCAGGCCGTCTACGAGGTGGCCGTCAACATCTTCGATTACATCGCGGACAAGGAGGTCTACCACGAGGCGCAGATCCTGCGGCGGATCGCGGAGCCCGACCGGGTCGTCAGCTTCCGGGTCTGCTGGGAGGACGACCATGGCAACATCCGCGTTCAACGCGGGTGGCGGGTCCAGGACAGCAACGCGATCGGGCCGTACAAGGGTGGGCTGCGTTTCCATCCCTCGGTGAGCCAGAGCATCCTGAAGTTCCTCGCCTTCGAGCAGACGTTCAAGAACAGCCTGACCGGCCTGCCGATGGGCGGCGGCAAGGGGGGCGCGAACTTCAACCCGAAGGGAAAGTCCGACGCCGAGATCATGCGATTCTGTCA
>JAUIFY010000029.1 GCA_030430245.1 bacterium
GAGCCCGACCAGGCCGAAGCGATCCACGTCGAGCGCCCGCGTCAAGTGATCGATGTCCCGCGCGAATTCGACGACCGCGCCGTAGGCGTGCGGCGTCGACGACCCGATCCCCGGACGCTCGACCGCGACCAGACGAACCCCGCGCTCCCAGCACGCCGCTCGCGTCGCGGGAGCGATCTGGCGACACGCCCCCGGCGTCC
The DNA here is from genome assembly GCA_030430245.1 of bacterium. Taxonomy (GTDB): domain Bacteria; phylum Desulfobacterota; class Binatia; order UBA12015; family UBA12015; genus VGTG01. The sequence continues at coordinate 201 of JAUIFY010000029.1, forward strand.
CGTGAAACCAGAGAATCGGCTGCCCCCTCGCCGGCCCGAACTCGGCGTAGCCGAGCTTGCGTCCGTCCGGCAGGAGCACGGCTCCTTCGAAACGTGGGGGAGAGAGCGTCGTCATGATCGCTGCACGGTAGCAGAAGGTCCGTTCGCTCGCTCCGCCTCTCTCGATGCTCTACGGTGAAGCCGTGGCCGCGATGAAGCCGTACTCGACCGGAGAAACAGGTCCGAACGAGCGCGCGGCCGACGGCGATGCGGGGCACGGGCGGGCCGACACGCTCGCCGCCATCGACATCGGCACCAACTCCATCCATCTCGTGATCGCGCGCGTCGGAGCCGGCCGCAGCTTCGAGACGATGGACCGCGAGAAGGAGATGGTCCGCCTGGGCTCGGGGTCGGGATCGGGCAACATGAAGCGCCTCACCTCCGACGCGATGGACCGTGGCGTCGCGGTCCTCGAGCGCTTTCGACGGCTGGCCGACGCCGTCGATGCCCCCGTCGCCGCCGTGGCCACGAGCGCCGTACGCGAGGCCGAGAACGGGCACGACTTCATCCGGCGTGCGCGCGACGAGGCCGGCGTACAGATCGAGGTCGTCTCCGGGATCGAGGAAGCGCGCCTCATCCGCCTGGGCGTGCTCCAGGCGCTGCCGGTCTACGATCGACACCATCTCGTGGTCGACATCGGAGGCGGGAGCACCGAAATCATCATCGGTCATCGCGACGAAGATCTCTTCGTCCGCAGCATGCGGCTCGGCGCCGTCCGGATGACCCAGCAGTTCTTCCCGGACGGCCGCGTCTCGCGGGGCTCGGTTTCACACTGCCGTAAGTTCGTGCGCGCCTCGCTCGCCCCGGTCGGGAGCGATCTCGGCGACCGTACCTTCGAGGTCGCGATCGGAAGCGCCGGGACGATCCAGGCGCTCGCAGCCCTCGTAGCGGCGGAGCGGCCCGGTCCGTCCTCGCTCGCGACGCTGAACGGCGTCGAACTGACGCGCGACGACGTCACCTCCGCCCTGAAGCGCCTGGCGAAGGCGCCGACCGTCGAGGAGCGGCGGCGCATCGAAGGGCTCGACGCGAAGCGTGCCGACATCATCGTGGCCGGTGCGATCATCCTCGACGAGGTGATGAACGCGCTCTCGGCCGAGCGCCTCCTGATCTCGGACTACGGCCTCCGCGAGGGCGTCCTCCTCGACGCATACGAGCGGCGACACGGCAGCGCACGGCACCACCTACACGACGTCCGCCAGCGAAGCGTGCGGCGACTCGCCGAGCTCTGCGACGACGACCCGAGGCACTCGGCCGAGGGCGCGAGACTGGCACTCCTCCTCTTCGACGCGTTGGAGCCGTGGCACGGGATGGACGACGTCGAGCGGGAGCGTCTGGAGGCAGCCGCCCTCCTCTCGAACGTCGGACTCGTGATCTCCCACACCCAGCACCATCACCATACGTACTACGTGATCCGTCACTCCGAGCACCTCGTCGGCTTCACGAACCACGAGATCGAGATCATCGCACTCGTCGCGCGGTATCACCGAAAGAGCGCGCCACGCTCCAAGCATCCCGAGTTCGCCGCACTCGGAAAGACCGACCGACAAGAGGTACGCGCGCTCGCCGCGATCCTGCGGGTCGCCGTGGGGCTGAACCGCCCCCGGAGCGTGCGCGTCGACGACATCACCTGCACGAAGGACGATGGGAAGCTCGTCGTCCACGTGAACGCGTCGGACGGCGAGGACCTCTCGCTCGGTCTCTACACGGCCGGCGAACGCAAGGACCTGCTCGAAGCCGTCCTCGACCTACCGATCGAGATCGTGGCCGGAGACTGACGACCGCACGACCTACTTCACCGGGTCGTTCGCCATGTTCTCCCGGGCCGTGGCGGCCGGTCGGTCGACTCCGCGCGGCCGACCGTGATAGTCAGCCCGAATGCGCATCGCCGATCGTTCTCGGGCCTGGATCGGAATCGGACTTCTGCTCGTCGCGAACGCGGCGGACGCCCAGCCGCCGCCCGCCGGCGGCGCCGAGTACGTTCGCGACATCGAGACGCAGAGCGACGTCGGAGGGCCGGAGGAGGAAGTGGACGCCGGCCCCGCGCAGGCCCGCGCGATCGAGTCCGGCGAAGACGTCGGGCTCTCCCGCCGCGAGCGAACGCGTGTGGAGGAGATCGTCGTACGAGCGCGAAGGCGCGACGAGCTTCTCGAGGACACCCCCGTGTCCGTCACCGCGCTCTCGGAGAACACCCTACGCGAAGCCGGCGTCGTCCGCCTCGATCAGATCCAGGAGCTCGTGCCGAACATGCAGTTCCTGACGTCGAACCACGGACAGGGCGCCCAGGTCCGAATCCGCGGCATCGGCACCTCGACCTCGGAGATCGCATTCGATCCGGGTGTCGGGATCTACATCGACGGCGTCTTCCTCCCCCGCGCGCTGGGTTCGATCATCGACACGGTCGACGTCGCCCAAGTGGAGGTCCTGCGAGGACCGCAGGGCACCCTCTTCGGCAAGAACACGGTCGGCGGTGCGATCAACGTGACGACCGTGAAGGCTCGTCCGGAATTCGAGGGCTTCGCCATGGTGCGCCCGGGCAGCTTCGGCACGCTCGACACCCGCGTCATGCTGAATCTGCCGGTCGAGATCGGCTGGCTGAAAGACCGGCTCTTCTCCCGCCTCGCCTTCGCGTCGCGCAAGTTCGACGGCTACGTGCGCAACACCACCATCGGACAGGACCTCTCCAACACGAACTCCCTCGCCTTCCTGGGGAGCCTGCGCTTCCTTCCGATCGACGATGTGTCGATCGACGTGTCGGGCACCTGGTCGCAGGACCAGAACGCGGGACTCGGCCCGCAGTGCCAGGTGTCGAACCCGGACGCGCCTCTCGTGAACATCTACCCGGGCTATCTCGATGCCTGCCGTCGTGCGGAGTACTTCGAGTTCGCGGGCAACACGAACCAGCTCTCCGAGGTCACGAGCTACGGAACGTGGGGGACGATCCAGTGGGACGTGGGCGACGTCGGCCCGCTCGAGTCGCTCGAGGCGAAATCGATCACCTCCTGGCGCGAGCAGACGTCGCGGCTCCGTCTCGAGTTGGACGGTACGATCTTCCCGGCCGTGCAGACGTCCAGCGTCGGAGGCCCGAGCCCCCTGGACGGGCCACCGGGGTTTCAACAGCAGATCAGCCAAGAGGTCCAGATCGGAGGCGACGCGCTCGACGGGACGCTGCACTACGTCGCCGGCTTCTTCGTCCTGTGGGAGAACGGGCTCGACAGTCGCACCGTCTCCTCCGGCCTCGGCGTGCTGAACTTCGTGCGGAACAACCAGAACAACATCGACAACTGGACGTGGGCACCGTTCGCCCAGGCGACGTGGGACCCGTTCGATTGGATGAGTCTCACCGGCGGCCTGCGCTACACTGAAGACAAGAAGGGCGCGGCCGTTACCGTGACCGACCCGCTCAACCCGGAGATCCCGCCCTCACTCGACACCTCGGCGAGCAAGATCTTCACCTCCTGGACCCCGATGGGCTCGATCGCGCTGCGCGCGCCCGAGGACTGGCTCGACGAGCTCTCTCTCGATCACCTGATGGGCTACTTCACCTACGCGCGCGGCTTCAAGGGCGGCGGCTTCAACGCGATCCTGAACCCCCAGGCGAACACTCTCGATCCGTTCGGCCCGGAGACGCTCGACTCCTTCGAGATCGGGTTCAAGACCATCGCGTGGGACCAGCGCATCACCTTCAACACGTCCTTCTTCCTCGGCAAGTACGACGACATCCAGGTGACCTCGGTTCAGGACGTGACGATGGAGGGCGACGACACGCCCAACCTCGTGCAGCTCACACAGAACGCCGCGAAGGCGACGACCCGTGGGGCGGAGCTGGAGCTGATCGCGCTGCCGACGAGCGGGCTCCAGATCAACGGATCGGTCGGCCTGCTCCACACCCGATACGACTCGTTTCCCAACGCAGTCGACGACGTGACCGGCGAAACGATCGATCGCGCGGGTCAGACGTTCCGCGCATCCCCCGAGCTCCAGACGCACCTCTCCGCGCAGTACTCGTTCGAGGTCGACGTCGGCGGGCCGACCTGGCTGAACGGATGGCTGACCCCGCGACTCGACTGGTACTATCAGAGCTTCATGCACTTCGAGGGCGTCGAGGTCGATGCCACGAACCAGGGCGGATACAACCTCCTGCACGGCCGGCTCAGCTACGACTTCCTCGACGATCGCGCACAGGTCGCACTGTGGGCGAAGAACCTCACCGACCAGCGCTACCTGCGATTCGGCCTGACGTCGGTCGTCTCGTCGTGGGGTGTCGGCCTCCCGTACATGGCTGCGCCGCGGACCTTCGGCGGAGAGATCTCCTACCGATTCGGATGATCCCGCCGAGCGGTCGGCCGTCCGTCGAGCCAGCGGGTGCGGGACTCGTCTCGGTTCATGAAAGCCCCTGGCGCGTCGCTCTCAGCCGTCCGCGTTCTCCCACAGGATCGGGTTGAGGCGAGAGGCGGCCGGCGTGCCGGGCTCGCAGCCGGGGAGCCACGTGTCGCGATCGAAGCGGCGGTTGGGGTGGTCGAGCGCGCCGACGAGGGCGCCGTCGGCGAAGTAGATCACCGTCATCACCTCCCGCGTGACGTCCGTGGTGTTGGGCGGCGCGGAGTGCAAGGTCCAACCGGCGTGGAAGGTCGCGTCGCCGGCGACGAAGGGGCCGTGCGACGCCACCGAGAGATCGCGCTCCGCGACCAGACGATCGAACTCGCGCTGGGACTCGTCGCCGATCGGGAAGTCTCCCAGGCTGCCCAGCCGGTGCGATCCCGAGGCGAACCGCATCGGGCCCATCTCGTCCGAACAATCGACGAGAGGCATCCACATCGTGATCGTGTTCGAGGTCTCGAGAGGCCAGTAGAATTGGTCCTGGTGCCACGGGGTGAATCCCCCACCGGCCTCCTTGAAGAGCGCCTGGTCGTGGTAGAGGCGGACGCGATCGACCCCCATGAGCTCCGCCGCGACACGCGCGAAGCGCTCGGCAAAGACGAACGCGCGGGCCTCGTCCCGATGTCTCCACAGGTTGAACATCTGGACGAACGCGCGACCGTACGTGTCACGTGCCTCCAGGGGCCGATCGTCGTATCGGCCCTTCGTCCCCGCGTCGACCAACGCCGGGCGGTAGGCCGCCACCTCCTGCGCTGAGGCCAATCTTCGCACGACCACGTGGCCGTCGCGGCGGAAGCTCCCGATCGTTTCCGCGTCGAGCACGTAGGGTCGGGAGAGCTCGGGCAAGGACATGCGTTCTTCTTGCCCTTCGTCGCGGCGATCGTCCAGTCGGTACTGTCCGTCTTTCCCTGAGTAGGACAGTGCCGTCCAGTCGGCGCGGCTTGTGGGGCCGCGGATCTCGGTGATACGGCCAGACGAGTGGGCGCGATGCACGAGGAGCAGAGAACGTCGTGGGAGCGCGACGGGTACTTCATCCTCCGCGGGTTCGTTTCGCGTACCGTGTGCGAGGAGCAACGGGAGCACGCGGTCGGGCTCGCTCGACGCGACGCCGCGGGCGAGCGCATCTCGCCCGCCTACGTCCTGAAGGAGCCTCGGCTCGAGTCCCCCGATCGCGCGCCGGAGGATCAGGTCTCGAAGATCTTTCGCCTCCACCGTCAAGAGGAGGTGTTCCGGACCTTCAGCCGCGACCCGCGCCTCCTGGCGACGGTCGCGCATGTTCTCGGGCCCGACGTCGACTGCTTCCTGTCACAGTTCATCTTCAAGCACCGGGGCTCGCTCGGGCAGCCGTGGCACCAGGACTCGTGGTACTTCCCGTTCGACCGCCATCCGCAAATCGGCGCCTGGCTCGCGATCACCGAAGCGACGATGGAGAACGGTCCGCTCTGGGTCCTTCCAGGCTCGCACGCCGAGCCCGTCCATGACGTGATTCCGGACCGTCGAGAGGGCGCGAACCTGGGCTACGTCGAGATCGTCGACCACGACATGAGCGGCGCGGTGCCGGTCCTGATGCAGCCGGGAGACCTCCTCGTGTTCCACAGCCATCTCATGCACAAGTCCACGGACCACGAGGCCGGCGCGGTGCGGGCGGCCATGGTGTTCCACTACACCGAGGGCGGAACCATCGACCACACGAAGGAGAAGTGGGGCTTCGACAGCCCGAACAACGACTTCGTGCCCGTCCTCCGCGCCGGGCGTTCGGCCTGAGCGGCCGCCCGACGCGGAGCCGGGCCCACCTAGGTCCCGACCTGAACGTCGATGGTGCACGTCGACGGAAGGACTCCGCCGAGGAGGTCCGCGACCGTCTCGTCGCAGGTGAAGTCGGACGCCTGCGGCAGGAACCCACCGTCGCAGTCGAACTCGATCGACGCGAAGTCCCCGCTCGGGATCGGTCCGGGAATGGCCGTCAAGCCGATGCTCACGTTCTCCGGTGGACTTCCGTCGTTGTCCGCGACCAGGAACACCCCGAACACGCCCGTGAGGTTGGCCACGCGCGACTGAGCGGCCGAACCGGTACCCGGGATCGAGATGGTGCTCGGGTAGTCGATCGCGGTCGTGACGCCGACCGCATTGCCAGAAAAATCGACGGTCGCGGTCACCAGGGCCGTGTTGCACGCGCCCCCCTGCGGCGTCGGGCTCGGGCTGGGCGACGGGCTCGGCGTCGGACTCGGCGAAGGACTCGGGCTCGGCGTCGGGCTCGGGCTCGGTGACGGCGACGGGCTCGGGCTCGCCGTGGGGGTCGGAGTGGCCGTCGGCGTGGGGCTGGACGTCGGGCTCGGCGAAGGGCTCGGAGCCGGCGTCGGGCTCGGTGTAGGGGTGGGTGTCGCGGTCGGAGTCGGAGTCGGGCTGGGGGTCGGTGAAGGACTCGGGGTCGGGGTCCCCGCCGGCGTCGCCGTCGGCACCGGGGTCGGCGTCGAGCTCGGCGCGGGGGTCGGAGTGGCCGTCGTCTCGCAACCGGGCCCGGTCTCGCCTGCAAGGCAGACGTCGTCGCCGCCCTTCCCCCGGAGATCGTCGATGCCGTCGCCCCCATCGAGGACGTCGGGGCCGCCGCCACCGCGCAGCCGATCGTTGTCCGGCCCCCCGAAGAGCACGTCCGCGCCGTTGCTCGCGGTCAGGCGATCCTCGCCCGGGCCACCCTCGAGTACGTCATCGCCGCTGCCGCCCGCGAGGCGGTCGTCATCCTCGCCGCCGCGCAGCAGATCGTCACCGGACCGTCCGCGCAGCCGGTCGTTCCCGGGGCCGCCTTCGAGCGTGTCGTTCCCCGCGCCTCCGGAGAGGAAGTCGTCTCCCTCGCCGCCACAGAGGATGTCGTCGCCGCCGCGGCCTCGCAGGCGATCGTTCCCACCGTTGCCGCACAGGATGTCGTCGCCGGGCGTCCCGTTCAGGCGGTCGCGCCCGGGACCACCCTGGATCGCAGCCGGATCGAGACACGCGATCGCACAGACCTCGGTGGCCGCGGCCGATGCGGTCTCGGCGTCGTCGCCGCCGCGCGCGAAGGTCGTCGCGAGCACGAGGACGAACACCGCGGCGCTCGCGCCGGCGAGGAGACGTCGGACGTTGCTCGAGGGACGTCGGTTCGAGTTGCTGGACACACGGCTCTCCCCCGCCGCGCCACGGCCGACACGGCACCATGCGGCGGAGAAGAAGGTCTAGCGAGCGGGCGATGCGCGACGGTCAACGCGACGTGAACGATTCGTGACACGATGCGGAGCGAGACCGAGTCGGGAATCACACGAGCTCACCGCGTCACGATCGGAAAGGCTGCTTCGGGGGTCTCCATGAGCCGGAAGAACCCGAGAAGGCTCATCCGACTTCCCTCCACCTCCAGGTCGTCCGAGAACACGAGCTCTCGCAGCCCCGCCTGCCCCGTCGCCAGCCGGAGCCAGAGCTCACGCGTGATGCGCACCGTGACGTCCGCATCCTCGGCCGGAGGCGCCTCGCGGTAGTTCAGCACTCCGTTCTCCAGCTCCAGAACGAAGGACCGACCGAGATCGGTGAACACGAAGTTGAGTTTGCGGTCCTCCAGAGCCGCGACCGGACCGTCGATCCTGGCGGCCATCGAGTCGAAGAACCGGTGCACCGGCATCTCCCGGAGCAGGTTCGCCGCCGCGCGGAGATCGATCGCGCTGCCGGCCACGCCATGACGCAGCTCGTACGCCGCGGAGAGGTAGACGTCGCGCCACGGGCCGGATTCGGCCTGGTACCCGAGCTGGTCGTACGTGTTCGCGAGCAGCTGCCGTGCCGCTTCGTGCTCGGGATCGGCGAACATCACCTTGTCGAGCACGGTCGCGGCGAAGCGATAGTCCCCGGCGTCGTACGAGCCCTGGGCCTTCTGGACCACCGCGTCGGCGCCGCCCATGAACGCGACCAACTTCCGGGCCTCCTCGACGGGCGGAAGCGGGTTCAGGTTCGCCGGGTTGGCGTCGTACCAACCGAAGTAGAACTGGTAGACCGCCTTGGCGTTGTGGCGCAGGGTTCCGTAGTACCCGCGATTCGGGAACGACTGAGCGAGAGAGTCCGGCAGCTCGATGCGCTCCGCGATCTCCCGCGGCCCCAGCCCCGTGTTCGCGAGCCGCAGCGTCTGGTCGTGAATGTATTTGTAGCCGTCGCGCTGCTTCTTCAGATAGTCGATCGAGGCCTCGTTCCCCCACGTGGGCCAGTGGTGGCTCGCGAACACGACCTCTGTTTCCGGGAATCGCTCGATCGCGTCGTGGATGTAGCCGGCCCACAAGAGAGCGTCACGCACCTTCGCGCCGCGAAGCGTGTAGAGATTGTGCATGTTCCGCGACACGACCTCCGCCCCACAAAGCGCCTTCTTCTCCGGCAGGTAGAACATCAGCTCGGCCGGGGCCTCCGATTCGGGCGTGTGCTGGAACACGAAGTCGACTCCGTCGATCTCCATCTCCTGCGGGGTGCGATCGATCACGTCGGTGGGCGGAAGGATCCCGAACGACCCCCGTGCGGGCTCCTTTCCGAGACCGGAACCCACGTGCCCCCGCGACCCACGCTCCAGAGGGAAGCCGTACATGTACGAAGCCCGCCGACCCATCGCGATCCCGGCGAGCACGTTCTCACTCGTGGCTTCGTCGGCGAAGCCCTCGGGTGCGATGATCCGAATCCGGCCCGACGCGACGTCCTCCGGCGTCACGACCGCCGGCATTCCTCCGAAGTGATCGATGTGGCTGTGCGTGAGGATGACGGCCGAGATCGGTGCGTCGCCGAGGTGCTTCCGCGCGAGTGCGAGGGCGGCATCCGCGGTTTCGATGGTCGTGAGCGGATCGACGATGATCCAGCCCGTCTCACCGACGAGGATCGACATGTTCGACAGATCGTAGCCGCGCACCTGATAGACGCCGTCGGTGACCTCGTAGAGACCGTGCTCGTTGTTGAGCTGCGCCTGACGCCAGAGGCTCGGGTTCACGCTGGCCGGAGCTGCGCCCGCTTCGAAGGCGTACGACGACGTGTCCCAGACCGTCTTGCCGTTCGCGTCGCGAAGGACGACCTCCGTCTCTCGCCCCACGAGGCCCTTCCTTGCGTTCTCGAAGTCGGCCGGGTCGGCGAGGGCCAGGCGTTCGGCCACCTCGGCGTTGACGCGACGCGTATGCTCGGTGGGGGCCGAGTTCCCCTGCGAGCCCCCCGACGTCGGTCCAGCGTCGCCGCCCGGCCCCGAACACGCAGTGGCGAGTACGGCCGCGGCCAGCAAGACGGGCAGAGTCGTTCGTGGCTCCATTCCGAACGGATACCCGTCCGCCCCGGGCGCGTAAACGGCCGTCTACCGGACGAGCTCGGGGTGGAACGTCTCCACCATCCGCCGGAAGCCGTCCTTCCACTGGACCCGTGTCGGACCGGCGATCTGCTCCATCTTCGTCGTATCGACCGTGACGCTGCCGATCGTGCGGTCCGTCTCGACGAACGAGGGTTCGAGTCCGGTCAGGTCCCCCATGAACCCGCACCACTCCTCGATGCCGACCGTGTCCCGTCCCGCCCAGTTGACGATGGTCGCGGGCACGGAGGCTGCATCGAGGAGCGCGGGGAGCTGCGCCACGATGTCGTCCTCGTGGATCGGGTTGTAGAGACAGGGACGCTCGGGGAACACCGGGATCGGCTGGCCGGCGATCATCATCTCGAGGTGGAAGACGGGCCATCCCCCGTTGTTTCCGTACGGCACGTTGAGACGAGCGATCGTCGTGGGCAACCCGAACTGCCGCGCCGCGAACCGGGCGACGGCCTCGGCCGAGATCTTCGCGATGCTGTACGTGGGCATCATGACCCGGTGGTTGTCTCCGAGCGGGTCACCTTCGCGGAGCGCGTGATGGCCCGCGTGCTCGTACACGCCGGTCGTCGAGCAGTGCAGGAACGCCTTCGCTCCTCGACAGCGAGCCATCAAGAGCCCGACCCCCTCGGCGTTGCCGCGGAGGTCGGCGTCGAAATCCGCGCGTGGGTCCTTCGCGACGGCGAAGTGCGCGACGTAGTCGACGTCCCCGGGCACCGCGTCGAGCTCGCCGGCGCCGAGATCGCCCTTCACGCAGCGGATACCGGCCGCCTCCAGCCGCTCACGGTCGGACGACCTCGCGAATCGCGCCAGGCCGAAGACCTCGTTCTCGCGGGCGAGCGCGCGCGCCACCGGAAAGCCGACCTGGCCGGTGGGCCCCGTCACGAGAATCCTCTTTCCGTGCAGCTCGACCATGCGTGATCTCCTCCGGGACGTCGTTGCGACAGAGGGACTCGCAACGAACGTCCTCGAAAGCAACCCGAAACGGGTCGAAAGGAGACCGTCCCCCCGGGGCCGGGGTCGCGCGACGGGGGACCCCGGGGAGCCCGCGCCACGCCACGTCCGCCGACGCCGAAACCGCCGGCGCGCGCCCATCCTCCGACGCGCGACGGCGCAGGTCAGTTCTCGGCGATCTCGACCAGGAGGAGCGAGTCGTCCTGCTCGACGACGACCCTCTGCGCCGCACCACGCACGGCCCGCACGGCGTCGAACCATTGCTTCTTGCCGAAGTCCTCCTCGCCGTCGGCGAAATGGATGTCCCAGGCGAAGCCGCCGTTCGTCGACTGCGTCGACGTCCAATGCCAGTACGGCGCCGTCGGGCCCGGAATCGTTGCGCACCCCGGACCGTCGCACGGCTCGGCGATCCCGCGCAGCTCCTCGACCGTCGGGATGCGCCAATCGCAGTAGCCGGCGAAGCAGCCCTCGGTCCGAGTGCCACTCGCGCTTCGGCCCGAGTTCAGCCGTGCGAGGAAGCGAGCGAACACGCTGCCGACGGGCAAGGACGGCGAGCCGTCTCCCGACCATTGGTAGAGGTTGTCGACGTGGTGCGGATCGTCGCACTGCTCCGGGCCGCCGACCGTGGGACAATCGACTCCATCGTCGGCGACGCCACTCTTGAGCTCCCACATGAGCCCCGTCGTGGTGTCGGTCGCCGTGCCGTCGCCGTGGTCGATCCAGCGAGGCATCGGCTCGCAGAAGCTCGACTGCCTGAATCCCTGCGAGGCCTTGTCCCAGGTGAACCGCACCTCGCCCTCGCAGACCTCGTGTTCGGAGCCATCGCCCCGGGTCGCGACGAGATTCCTGCAAGCGATCTCCGCGACCGGCTCGTCGCTCGCAGCCGGCACGTTCGACAGTCGGCACCGCGCCGCCGCCGCGTCGACCACACCATCGGCGGCGACGCCGTCGGGCGAAGCGAAGCCGACGCTCCGGGCGAACGGAAAGCTCGACAGGGCGTAGAGCTCGATCGTCTCGGTGAGGCGAAGCTCGGCTCCCGTGGTGTCGCGCAGGACGACCTCGACCTCGACCGGCCCGTCGGCATCGATGGCCTCACGCGACCAGTTGAGGACCCCCGAGAAGCCGGTGCGGAGCGGAGCGCCGGGCTGCGCCTCGCGCACGTCGGCGCGATCGGAGCAGCACGGAACCTCCTGCACCTTCCGACCGTCGAGGTAGACCTCGAACGGCTGGACGAGCTCGGCGCCGGGGTTGGTGGTGTACGCCCACCCCTGGACGTTCGAGACCTGGGAGGCGAAACCCACCGGCGCTTCGAGAACGCCGTGCAGGCCGGCCGACGCGGGTGTGACGGCGAACGCGATCTGGGCCGCGAGAAGCGGGAACAGCTTCGTGGAACGGGCGAACATGGGAGACCTCCAAACGGGGTGATGGGCCCGCCAGAACGGCGGGCCCGGTGGGAGTGGGCTCGTGCGAGCCGCGACCCCAGAATGGTTGCCTTGCGTAAAAACTTAGTCAACTAGATTTTATTGCCTTCATAAAAAATTTATTATACCGCCACTATGGCGGATGCGCTTCTCGGCCCGCGAAGTGCCCTCCCCAGGGGACTCAAGAGGGCTCGGAGCCCGAGTCGATCTCGGCCAGGAGTCGGTCGAGAAACGCCGCGCGGTTGTAGCCGCCCTCGACGCCGTGCTCGGCCACCAGTCGGGTGAACCGCGGGAGCGAGTCTCCCTGGTCGCGAAGGAAGTCCTCACCCCGTTTGGCGTCCTCGAGCACCCGGGCGCGATGCCGGACGATCCACTCGCGGGCCCCCTCGAGCGCGCCGTCCCGCAAGAGGGCGATCTTGAGCATGTTCTCGTCGCGAACGGTGATCGGGCCGGCGCTCGCGTCCTCGGCGAGCCAGCGTTCGAGCTCTCCACGGCCGGCGGCCGTGATCTCATAGATCTTTCGGGCCCTTCCGTCGATCACCTCGGCTTCGTGGACCGAGACGAATCCATCCCGAGCGAGCTGCTTCAGAGCGGGGTAGATGTTGTTCGTCGGCATCGGGTACGCGAACTGGTAGCTTCGCGCGAGCTCTCGGAGCGCGTACCCGTGCATCGGGGCCCAATCGAGTAGACCGAGCAACGTGTGGCGGATGGACAACGCCGAACGTTCGCCATTCGGCCCGGGAAGGTCAAGACACCTGCGGCGGCGGAACGCACTGGCCTTCATCGAGCATGGATGCGCGGCACTCTTTCGCCGCGCCGCGAGAAGGGCGAAGTCGATTGCCTCCGTGAGACACGCGCCTGTACAAGGGACCTACAAGGAGAGGTGGTGAGCTTCGCCCGGGTCCTCATCTCGATCTCGATCCTTCTGCTCGGGGTCGACCTCCGTCCTGCGCTGCCGGCGCCGGGCGACCTCGACGCGACGTTCGGGACCGGCGGCGCGGTGTCGACGCCAACGTCGACCGCGATCTTCGGCTACGCCGTCGTCGCGACGCAACCGGACGGCAAGATCCTGGTCGCGGCAGATGGCGAGACGACCAACGCCGACCTGACGATCGTACGCTACGACACGAGCGGCGCCCTCGACCCGACCTGGGGAGACGCGGGTGTCGTCACCCTCGCGACGGGCCAGGGCGACGAGTCCGCGGTGGCCGTCGTCGTCCAGCCAGATGGCAGGGTGCTGGCGGCCGCTCACGGCACGCAGATCCGGATCGTACGACTCGATTCGAGCGGCGCCCTCGATCCAACGTGGGGCGGTACCGGCCTCGTCGCGACCGGTCTCTCCGGCGGCGGGTTCGAGGGGTACGGCGATCTTCTCCTTCAAGAGGACGGCTCGGTGCTCGTCGCGGGATCCTTCCAGGGCGACCTGGCGATGCTCCGGTACGACGGCACGGGTGTTCGCGACATGACGTTCGCCGGCATGGGCATCGCGCTGACCGACGTCGGCGAACCGGCCGTCTACGCGCGCCTCGCGCGTCAGGGCGACGGGAAGATCGTCGCCACCGGAACCGCGGGCGCGGAGATCGTGACGACGCGCCACCACGCGAGCGGCGTCCGCGACGTCGCCTTCGGCGCGGGCGGAGTCGTCACGACCAGCGCGGGCACCTCGGCAGACGACGTCGGCCGCGACGTCCTCGTGCAGCCCGATGGGCGCATTCTCGTGCTCGGGCAGGACGGCGCGACGACCGCCCTCGCCCCGACCCTCTGGATCACGGTGCGACTCACGAGCAGCGGCGACCTCGACCCGACCTGGGGCGGCACCGGAATCGTCGCGACCTCGGTGCCCGGGCCGCCGGCCACGAGCAACGCGCGGGCTCTCCTCCATCAGAGCGACGGCCGGATCCTCGCCATCGGCGAATCCCTTCCCGACGCGGGAACGAGCTTCGACGTCGACTTCGCGACCGTGCGCTTCGCGAGCGATGGAAGCCTCGACACGACCTGGGGCGGTACGGGCATCGTCCTGACCGACTTCGGCTCGGACTTCGAGCTCGCCGGTGACGCGCTCCTGCAAAGCGACGCAAAGCTCGTCGTCGCCGGCGCCGATGCCGCGACCGCGTCGGTTCTCGTCGCCCGTTTCGAGGTCGGCGAATACTGTGGCGACGGCCTGGTCCAGGCTGGCGAGAGCTGCGACGACGGCAACGGGGTGGACGGTGACTGCTGCTCTTCGACGTGCGCCTTCGAGAGCGTCGGCACGACGTGCATCGACGAGGGCGACGCGTGCAGCTCGGACGCGTGCGACGGTGCGGGAACGTGCGTCCATACCCCTGTTCCGGAGGGTGAGAGCTGCGAAGACGGCAATCCGTGCACGGTCGGCGAGACGTGCGCAGCGGGCGCGTGTGGCGGCGGCATCTCGGGCGGGGTCGGCTGTGTGAACCCGTTCGTGTGCTACAAAACCCGCGGCTCGCGAGGCTTCCCCAAGTTCGCCGGGGCGACGCGGGTGAGCCTGGCGGACGATCTCGAGACCGGAGACTTCGACGTAAAGGCACAGTTCGAGCTCTGCGTGCCCGCGGCCGTGAACGACGTCGAGGTGCTCGACGCCGACATCCGACAGATCGCCTACAAGATCCGCCCCTCGAAGGGTGAGCCGAAGCACGAGAAGCAGACCGACATCCTCGTCCAGGACGCGTTCGGCGTGCACAGCTTCGACACCAAGAAGGCCGAGATGGTGCTCGCGCCGGCCCACCTCGGCCTCGTGAGCTCACCGGTTGCGCCGGCTCCGACCGTCGCCGACCACTTCAAGTGCTACAAGGCGCGATACTCCAAGGGACGCGCGCGATTCCCTCGAAGCCGCGCCAAGGCGACGGAGGAATTCGAGGATCGGTTCTACGACATCTTCGAGCCCCGGCGCCTCTGCTTCCCGACCGCCGAGGGCGGCCAGGGGATCAACGATCCTTCGCGGCTGCTCACCTGCTACCGGCTGCGGCGCGCCGCGCTCCAGCCGACTCACGACAAGATCGTCGACCAGATCCGCACCGCCGACGGCTTCGGCGACCTACGGCTCGACACGAGCCGAGAGCGCGATCTCTGCATGCCGGCGACCCTCCTGCCGTGAACGGCCGGCCCGACCCGTTGATCCCGGGCGGGGCGTTCGGCACAATTCGCGGCCCCATGTCGAGAACGCGCCGAATCGCCCTTTCGCTGCCCCTGGCCATCCTGCTCCCCTTCGGGGGATGCACGTCCGCGTATTACGGCATGATGGAGCAGATCGGCGTCGAAAAACGCCACATCCTGCGTGACCGCGTCGAGGCCGGTCAGGAGGCCCAGGAAGAAGCGCAGCGGCAGTTCGAGACGACGTACGAGGCCTTCAAGACCGTGACGCGCTACGACGGCGGCGACCTCGAGGACTTCTACGACAAGATGGAGGACGACTTCGAGGACTGCGAATCTCGCGCGCAGAACGTCCGCGACCGCATCGACTCGATCGAGCAGGTGTCGGGCGACCTGTTCAGCGAGTGGGCGTCGGAGATCGACCAGATCTCGAACGCGAAGCTGCGCCGACAGAGCCAGGCGACCCTCCGCGACAGCCAGCAGCGTTACGACCGGATGATCCGCGCCATGCAGAGAGCCGCGGCGAAGATGGACCCGGTGATCACCGCGTTCCGCGATCAGGTGCTCTTCCTGAAGCACAACCTGAACGCGCGCGCAGTGGCTTCGCTCGAGACCAGCGTCACCGAGATCCAGGAAGAGGTCGACGCACTGATCGATGACATGCAGTCGGCGATCGTCGAGGCGCAGCGGTTCCTGGAGACGATGCCGTCGTAACGTCGGGCTACCCGCCGGGACCCGTCGCCGACCTCTCCCGGACCTCTTCGAAGAGATGCACCATCGCTTCGCGCGTCGCCCGCATCATGGCGCGCACGCGCTCGGCTTCGTCCTCGCCTCCTGGGACCTCGATCGGAGCACCGATCTTCACGCGGACCACGGCGCGGTCGTCGGCGGCGCGGCGATCGCCCTTGCTCATCATCTCGAAAGTGCCATCCAGCGCGACCGGAACGATCGGCGCGTTCCCGCGAACCGCCGCCCTGAACGCGCCCGGCTTGAAGTCCTTGATCTCGCCATCGAGCGTACGGGTGCCTTCCGGGAAGATGAGGAGCGGCTTCCCGTTGCGAAGCACCTCGGTGAACCGCTCGATGACCTCCTCGGCCGCCTTGCCGCCGACACCACGGTCGACCGGCACGTGTCCCGCGAGCCGCAGGTGCCAACCGAGGAACGGGATCTTCATGAGGGAGCGCTTCGCCGCCCACTTGTAGTCCCCGGGAAGAACCGCACCCAGGATCAGGATGTCGACGAGGCTCTGGTGGTTCGAGCAGTAGACGAAGGGACCCGACTCGGGGACGTTGTCCTGCCCGGACGCCTCGATCCCGATCTCGAGTCCGCGCGCGCTCGAGATGCACCACTGCCGCATGGCCCACAGGCTCGCGGAGTGCTCCCTCGTGAAGGGCCCGACGAAGACGGACACGCATCCGTACCCGACGGTCCGGAGCCCGAACGGCACCCACTGCCGAACGAACGTCCACGCCTCCCCCGCGTTCATGCGGGGTGAGCTTAGACGACGGCTCGCGCGCCCGCGAGGGGCGAGGCCCCGCGTGGAATTCCCCACGGGCGGGTGCTTTGCTGGACGACCATGAAATTCGCGCTCTTCTACGAGATCCCCGTCGCTCGGCCCTGGGACGAGGACAAGGAGTTCCGCGTCTACCAGGAGACCCTCGAGCAGGGAATCTTCGGCGACCAGATGGGCTTCCACGCCTTCTGGACGGTCGAGCACCACTTCCTGGAGGAGTTCTCCCACTGCTCGAATCCCGAGGTCCTCTACGGCGCGCTCGCGAGCCGGACGAAGAACATGCGACTGGGGTACGGCGTGCGCCTACTGCCGAAGCCGTACAACCACCCTGTGCGCTCCGCCGAGTCCGCAGCGGTTCTCGATCTCCTGAGCGACGGACGGGTCGATTTCGCGACCGGCCGCTCTGCGACGCGGAAGGAGCTCGAAGGCTTCGGTGTCGATCCGCGCGAGACGCGCGCGATGTGGCAGGAGGCTCTGCGGCACATCGTCGGGTGCTGGACGAACGACGAGCACGAGTTCGAGGGCGAGTACTGGTCGATGCCGAAGCGACGCGTTCTGCCGAAGCCGCGCCAGCGGCCTCACCCGCCGCTGTGGGGAGCGACCACGAGCGACGAGGGGCACGAGATGATGGGAAAGCTCGGCCTCGGGCTCTGCTCGTTCGCGGTCGGCACCCCCCCCGAGGAGGTGAAGCGGAAGATCGACATCTACCGCGCGGCCATCGAGACCTGCGAGACGCCGATCGGAGCCGAGATCCACGACGAGGCGGCGACGTTCACGATGATGTGCTGCGCACCGACCCGCGACGAGGCGCTCGCCACCGCCAAGGAGTCGTTCGAGTGGTACCCGGCCTTCGGCGCGAAGCAGATCGCGGAAGTCGCGGAGTGGATGCACGAGCAGAAACGCGACCTCGGAACCTATGCGTACGCGGCCGACATGAAGAAGCACGCGGACGACGGCTCGCTCGACTTGATCACGATGGACTACCTCACCGAGGTGAACGCGGCCGTCGTCGGAACTCCCGACGAGTGCCTTGCTTCATGCCGCAGGTACGCTGACGCCGGCGTCGACCTCCTTCTCTGCCTGGTGAACCCGTACAAGATCCCCCATGAGAAGGTCATGCAGACGATCGAGCTCATCGGGAAGTACGTGATCCCGAACGTTTCCCAGCGCACCGGCGGTTTCCGCCCGTCCCGCTGAGCCGGCTGGGGACGGACCCGAGGTCCGTCCCCTCCGATTCGGACCGGGGACGGACTGAAGTCCATCCCCAGAGCATCAGTTCACCTCGATCGATGTCTTCGTCATCGTGAGGGGCTGCTTCGGGCGGCCGCTGCCGCTGCCGCTCGCCTCGAGCTTCTTCACGGTCTCCATGCCCTCGGTCACCTCTCCGAAGATCGAGTGCTTCCCGTCGAGGTGAGGGGTCGGCACGAACGTGAGGAAGAACTGGCTGCCGTCCGTCCCTGGTCCGGCGTTGGCCATCGAGAGAAGCCCTGGCTTGTCGTGCCGTACCTTCGGATCGTACTCGCCGTCGTACTGGTAGCCCGGGCCGCCGGTGCCGTTCCCGAGGGGGTCGCCTCCCTGCGCCATGAAACCGGTGATCACGCGGTGGAACGGCAGCCCGTCGTAGAACCCGAGCTTCGCGAGGTAGATCGTGCTCGAGACGTGCATCGGCGCGACGTCGGGCATCAGCTTGATCTTGATCGGGTCGCCGGCGTTCGTCTCGATGACCCAGTAGTAGCTCTTCGACGGGTCGAACTCGAGCTCCGGTGGCTTGGGAAGCGACGTCTTCCAGTTGCCGCTCTTGTCGATCTTCTGCGCGGCGATGAACTCGTCGATTTGGGCGATGGGATCGTTCTGACTCACCGTCTTCTTCTCCTCGGCTCGAAGCCCGGTGGCGGCGAGCAGGCTGATCGCAAGAACAACTGCGAATGTCGTGATCTTCATCCCGCTCTACCTATCGGCCGGGGCGAGATCGGTCCAGTCACCGCCCCGGCTCCCCGCCCTCCACCCCGGACGTCGGCGGCCCGGAGCCCCTCCGGGCCGCGCCACGAACCGCATTGCCTCCCGGCTCGGGATGAGCGATGACGGCGCACATGGCCGACGGAATGATCGAATCCAGAACCTTCGCCCGGGGCTTTCGCGACGCCGTCGCCGCGTCCCCCGACGTGACGGCGGTACGGACCCTCGATGGCACCGTGCGCCTCACCTACCGCGAGCTCCAGGCACGCGCGGACGCGGTCGCCGGAGGACTGGCCAGGCTCGGCGTGGCGAAGGGCGACGCGATCGCACTCATGCTGACGAACCGCCCCGACTTCCACGTCGCCGACATCGCCGCGACGACGCTCGGCGCCGTCCCGTTCTCGATCTACCAAACTCTCTCGGCGGAGCAGATCGCGTACGTCGTGGGAGACTCGGGAGCGCGCATCGCGATCGTCGAGGCTGCGTTTCTCGAGACGTTCCTGGCAGCGCGCGCGGACCTCGAAGCGCTCGAGCATCTCATCGTCCTCGGCGCGGACGCGGGTGGCGATCTCACATTCGAGGCGCTCGAGGAGTCGGGCCGCGGATTCGACGGCGAGGCCGCCGCGAACGACGTGTCGGAAGGCGATCTCCTGACCCTCATCTACACGTCGGGGACGACCGGACCTCCCAAGGGAGTTCAGCTCACCCACGCGAATCTGCGTGCCGTCGCCGGCATGCTGAACTCGGTCGTCCGACTCCCTCCGAACGGTCGGGTCATCTCGTGGCTGCCGTCCGCGCACATCGCCGAGCGTGCCCTCAACTACTACATTCCGATCCTCTGCCGCTCGACGATCACGACGATCCCCGACCCGAGGCAGATTGCCGCCGCCCTGCCGGAAGTGCGTCCCGACTTCTTCTTCGCCGTCCCCCGGATCTGGGAGAAGCTCAAGGCCGGGCTCGAAGCGCGGCTCGCCTCGGCACCCGAGGAGCAGCGCAAGGGTATGCAGTCGGCTCTGACGATCGCCATCGAGAAGCTGCGCCTCGAGCAGTCGGGCGCGCCGGTCCCGGAGGAGTTGGCCGCCCGCGTGGCGGAGATCGACGCGAGCACGTTCGCGCCTCTGCGCCAGATGCTCGGCTTCGACAAGCTCGCGCTCGCGTCCGTCGGAGCGGCCCCCACGCCGCGCGACGTGCTCGAATTCTTCCACGCGATCGGGGTCAAGCTGGCCGAGGGCTGGGGCATGTCCGAAACGACGGCCCTCGGTACGTTGAGCCACCCGGACGAGATCCGGATCGGTACGGTCGGCAAGCCGGCGCCCGGGCTCGAGATCAAGCTCGCCGAGGACGGCGAGGTCCTGATCCGCGGGGCCAACATCATGCAGAGCTACCGCAACCTTCCCGAGAAGACCGCCGAGACGATCGATGCGGACGGCTGGCTCGCGACGGGCGATGTGGGCGAGATCGACGACGACGGCTACCTGAAGATCGTCGATCGCAAGAAGGAGCTCATCATCAACGCCGCCGGCAAGAACATGTCGCCGGCGAACATCGAGTCGGCCCTGAAGGGGGCGTGCCCACTCATCGGACAGGCGTGCGTCATCGGAGATCGCCGTCCCTACAACACGGCTCTGCTCGTGCTCGATCCCGACTACACGCAGGCCTGGGCGAAGGAGCGAGGTCTCGGTGACGAGTCGCTCGCCGCGCTGGCCGCCGACGAGCGCGTCCGCGCGGCGGTGCAAGAGGGCGTCGACGCGGGCAACGCGCGACTCTCACGAGTCGAGCAGGTCAAGAAGTTCACCCTCCTCCCGACCGACTGGCTGCCCGGCGGCGACGAGCTCACCCCGACGATGAAGCTCAAGCGCAAGCCGATCGCGGAAAAGTACGCGGACCAGATCGAAGCGATGTACGGCTAGAGCCGCTTTCCAGTATCGAGCTTCTTCGGGACCCAGGCGGGCGAGCGCTTCTCGGCGAACGCCTGCATGCCTTCCCGCGCCTCGGTTCCGCGGAAGAGGGACCAGTACATGGACATGCGGTCCGGGTGCCCATAGTTGTCGTTGATGATGCGCTTCACGTGCATCCGCGCCTCGGGCGCGGTCTTCAGGATCGACTCGGCGACCGCGACCGCCTCCGATCGCAGATCGGCGTGCTTCACGACACGGGTGATCAGTCCCATCTCGAGCGCTTCGCGCGCCGTGACCTTGCGACCCGTCAACAACATGTCTCGCGCAGCCGCGACCCCGATGTGCGGGGGCAGGTACGCGGCGTAGCCGGTATCGGCGATACCGCGGAGCAACTCGGGAGCGCGAAACGTCGCCTTCTCGCTACAGACGGCGACGTCCGACAGCATCGCGATCAGCAGCCCCCCTCCCTGGCAGATTCCGTTGACTGCCGACACCACCGGTGCGTAGCTGTGCCGAACCTCCTCGAAGGGCGTGATGTCGTTCGAAACGAGGTAGTCCATACCCGGATGGGCGTCCTCGGTGCTTCCGCGCAACTCTCCACCCGGGGCGAAGACGTCGTCGACGCCCGTCAAGATCAGAGCGGTCGGCTCGTCGAACGAGTTCACGAGATCCACCGCCTTCTTGATCCCGTAGTACATCGCGGGCGTGAGCGCGTTGCGCGACGCGGGGCGCTCGATCGTGCACCAGGCGATGTGGCCCTCACGCTCGAAGCGAAGGAACTTCGTACCGACGTCGTAGGTCTCTGGCATCGTCTTCTACCCTCCGTCCCCAGGGGATCGCACTCGAAGCGACCAGATGCCAGGGTGGCGCCATGCCCTCCGCCAACGACGACGGCCGTAGACTCAGCCTTCTGGGTGCCGAGCTCGAGGACCTCGAACTCGACGCGGACGACCTCGAGGCGGCGGACGAGCTCGCCGAGCAGATCCAGGCCGCCGCGCTGGCGGTGGCCGGCAGCGCCGGCGAGGATGCCCCGCTGCTCGTCGCCGCGGTGACGCGGGAGCTCGCGACGCAGGCGATCGACGAAGAGATCGAGGAAGACCGCGCCGCCGGAGCGGGCCCCGCGTGTGCGGCGGGCTGTGCCGCGTGTTGCCACATCCCGGTCTCGGTCACGGCCGCGGACGTCGCGGCTCTCCTCACCTGGCTGGTCGACCAGGACGAGGCCGTGCAGCAGGACGTCATCGACCGGATCGAGAGGGCCTTGCCCCGGGTGACGGGCGAGGAGCCGCGCGGCGCCCTCCCCTGCCCGATCCTCGACCTCGAATCGCTCACCTGTCGCGCCTACGAGGTGCGACCCCTGGCCTGTCGGGGCTGCTTCAGCGACGATGCGAGCCAATGCATCCCGGGCGGCACGATCTCCGCGTTCGTCGTGCCCCAGGTGATCTCCCGCAGCGCCGCCGTCGGGGTGCGTCTGGCGCTCGCCGAGATCGGGGAAGACGACGGCTGTGCGGATCTGATCGTGGGCCTCGCCCACGCGATCGCGAACGCGGCCGAGTAGAGAGACGCGGCGCGGGTCCGAGCTCAGGGAGTCGTCGGGCAGCGAGGGTCGTCGAACTCCGGATCCGACCCGAGACAGACCGCCGACGTTCCCTCGGCCGAGGTCACACACTTCCCGTCGTGGCAGGCCCCGAACACGGTGCAGCCGGGCACGAACGAGTTGCAGTCGATCTGCACCTCGCAGTCGAGATCTCCCTGGCAGCCGCAGTTGCAACCGGAGAGATCGAACCCACACGCGGCGCCGCAGGCCAGCTTCCCGCTGCACCCGTTGGCACCGCCCACGACGTCCTCGCACGTGAACCCATCGAGGTCGGAGCCATCGCAGCTCTCGCCCGGGTCGAGCACGCCGTTTCCGCACGTCGCGGGCCGGCACACGCTACCGCCGCCGTCGTTCACACACGCTCCGCTACAGCAGTCGCGGTCGAGCGTGCAGGCGACCGAATCGTCGCGGCAGCACCGAGCCCCGCCGACCAGCTCTTCTTCCCCGGTGAGCCCCACGGTGATCGTCGCGTCGTCCCCCGCCGCACAGATGCCGGCAGGCACCAGGAGCTCGCAGTCCGGGCACGGCACGTCGCGACACTCCCCCGGGGCGATCAACGACGCGCCGGCCGACGCCTCGGACGACAGGGCGCCGCACTGCAGCCGAAGCGTCGTCGGGGCGACCGGCGTGTCGCAGAAGTTGCAGACCGTCGCCGCAGCGGCAGCCGATCCGGTCGACTTCTGGGAGCACGACAGGCTCTCGAGCACCGCGCAAGGACAATCGCCCTCACAGAAGTCGATGGGGACGAACGTCTGGAGCCCCTGCGTCCACTGGAACGTGGTCGTCTGGCCTCGGCGTGGGAAGTCACGCACCACCGTCGTGCGACCGGCCTCGCGCACGAAGCGCTCACCGAGCGTCGTGACGTCGTAGGTGGCCTCGGCGAACTGCACACCGTCGTCGAAGAAGCGCACGGTGTGCCGGCCCACCCCGTCGATGCCGAGATTGCGAATCGCCGCGTAGCCGTTGCGCCCGTCGTTCTTGCAACTCGCCGCGGTATCGTTGCGGCTGAGGCGCGAGCCGATCGTCTCCTGCGGGCCCCCATCGACCGCCATCGTGATCGTGCCGTGGTGCCCTCCGCCTCCCGGGCACGTCCATCCCGAGAACGTGACGACGCCGCCGAGGTCGGCCACGTGGCTCGACGGAGGATTCTCCTGAGACACCAGCGCGTGGGCCACCGACGCGGACAGAGCGAGAGAGAGCAGGGTGAAGACGGCAGCAACGGTTCGTGGCATCAGGGCTTCCGGTTTCCTCGTGAGCAAGGTCCCCCCACCGAACCCGAGGGGCCCGCGGGCGTCAAGGACGAGGAACGCGCCTCGCCGCACCGTCTCTATCGATCCACGGTCGCGGTACTGGTCGCCACGTGGCCGGTCGCATCGACCGCGAAGATCAGGGCCTCGCCGAGCGCATGGAACCTCACCCGGCCCTTTTGCGCTTCGTTGTCGTTCTCGACCGTCGCGACGTCCGGATTCGTGGACGACCAGTCGATCTCCCGCGTCACCTCGTCCTCACCGCCGCCCGAGAAGTGGACCTTCGCCCGGAGCTGCTTGTCGGTGCCGACCGCTCCGGTGAACGAGCTCGGCAGGATCTCGAGCCCGATGACGTCCCCCACCACGTCGACCGGGCCCGACGCGAGGAGCCCGTCACAGTCGATGCGCACCGTCGTGGTGCCGATCACCAGGCCGGTCACGGCGCCCTTCTTCGGCAACGCGTCGTCGACCGCGGCGATCCCGGGGTCGTCGATGCTCCAGCTGCACTTGTCGCTGATGTTCTTCTTGGAGCCGTCGCTGCGCGTGGCGCGCGCCTTGTACGTCACGGTCTGGCCCGAGGGCACTCGAGCGTCGTTGCCCGGCTCCACGACGACGGAGACGTTGCGAACGGGCGGGGGTGCGATCGGCGTCGGTCCCGGGTCCGGGCCCGGAGCGGATCCCCCCGGCGACCGGACGGTGACGTTTCCGCTCTCGCGGGACCGCAGGCCGCTTCGGGGCTCGGTGGCCGTCAACGTCGTGGTGCCGAGCTTCATCCCGAAGACCTCGCCCGGGTCGAGGCGTCGTCCCTCAGGGGTCGTGAGCTCGCCATCGCCGACGAGCGCGATTGCCGTGCGCGCGATCTTCCAGTCGACGACGAGGCGAAGGTCACTGGTCGAGAGGCCGCTCGTCAGCTTGCCGAAGGCTTTCGCCTTCTTCTCGTCGCCCTTCTCCAGCCGAAGATCGGGTACTTCGATCGACGCCAGGCGCCCCGCCACCGTGACCGGAATCGAGTCCTCGAAGCCCGTCTTGGGATCGACCGCGGTCACGACCGTGTTGCCGTTCACGAGACCCGTGATCCGCCCTTCGCCGTCGATTGCGACGATCCCCTCGGGATCACTCGACCACGACGCGCTCGATGCGATGTTGCTGCGCCCTTCGTCGTCGCGGTTCGCGTACGCATCGAGCGGATACGAGAGATCGATGCCGATCGTCGCCGCCTCGGGCTCGATCGCAACCGACGTCACACGCCCCCGGACGACCAGGTTGTCGACCTGCTCCGACGCCACGTCGAACTCGGGGAACCGTGCGCGCAGCGTCGTCGTGCCGGCCTCCTTTCCCTCGACCTCGCCGACGTCGTCCTCGCCGTTGCCGACCCGCGCAACGTCGGAGTCGACGACGCGCCATTCGACCTGCTTGCGCAGGTCACCGGTCCGAAGCCCGGACGTGAGCAGACCCACGACCGACGCGTTGCGCGTGTCGGCGGCGTTCAACTTGAAGGGATCGGGCAGGACCTCCAGCCCCTCGAGCACGCCGGCCACGATGACCACGATCGCGCGCCGCTTGCCCGTCCCCAGCTTCCGGACACGATCGTAGGCCCGAACGATCGTGATTCCGTCGCGCAGCGCGGTGATCTGCCCCGCGTCCCTGCCGGTGCGCACGACGTCGAGGATCGCCGGGTCGTCGACGGTGAAGCGCAGGTCTTCCTCGTCGATGCGCGTCCGCTCGCCCGAACGACCGTGATCCCCCATCACGCGGAGGTCCGCCGTCATGCCTCGCCCGAGAACGACCGTCGCGTCCTCGAAACGAATGCGGTCGATCGGCGGAAGCACCCGCGTGTCGCCATCGGTGTTCTTCAGCCCCGTCGGCCGGTGCCGCGCCTTGATGAACGTCGCCCCGAGCGACTTGGGGACGACGCGGCCGGGTCTCGCGGCGTTGTTCACGCGCGCGACCGCCTTGTCGGAGGACGACCACGCGCACTCCTCCGTCACGTCCTCCTGATAGCCCGTGTCGTACACGAGGCGTGCCGTGAACTCGCGAGGGCGATCCAACTCCAGCTTCTTCTTGCCGGGCCGCGTGACGAGCTCGACGACCTCGCCGGGGTCCACCGTCAGGCGGGTCGTTCCGCGCTTCCCGGCGACCGTGGCGGTGACGCGGACCTGCCCGGGCCGTCGAACGCGCAACGAGCCGGGCACGTCGGGATCGAAGCGGGCGACGACCTCGTCGCTGATTTCCCACGCCGCATCGTCCGTCACGTCGACCGTCGACCCATCGGACATCCGCGCCGTGGCCGTGTAGGAGAGGGTCCGGCCGGGCGCGACCGTGCGCCCCTTCGGCTCCACCGAAACCGACGCCACGCTCCCCTGGCCGAGGGAGGCTCCTGGTCCGAGCAGGAGCACCGTGGCCCCCAGCGCCCACCCGGCCCACGCGCCACGCGCAGAGCGGCCGCTGCGCCGCCGCGCCCCTGGAATCACCTGCCGAATCGTCTCGAAGCCTCCTGCCGCCAAGCGCTCACGTGCAGCAAGCCGGATGCCATGAAAATCGCTGAATCTACAGGATAATTCCGCGCGACTCCCATGCGCGACCGCAAGAGACCGGCAGCCGTGCAAGGGTCTCGCGATCAGTCGGTTCGCGAGGCGAGGAACAGCAGCAGCCCCGTCACCGCAACCTCGATCCCGACGAACGCACCGGCGAAGGCCGCGCCGTGCGCCAGCCAGGCGAGCGTCCTCAGCACCGCGGCGTACCCGAACAGGAGGGCCGCCGCCCGGAACCAATGCGCGCGGCGGGTCGCTGCCCCGAGGAGGATCAACGTCGCCGCGCCGAGGAAGAACGCCCCGACGTCGCCGATCATCGTGCTGCGCGCCATGCCGTCGGGCAGCGTCATGCCGAGGCCCTCCGCGGCGCTTCCCGGACGGAAGACCCAGCCGACGCCGTTCAACAGAAAAACACCACCCAGAGCGAACGCGACGATTCGTAACGAGTTCGTCATCGCGTTGCCCGTATCTCACGACAACCCGCAATTCGAGTCGCCGCCACCGGTCCAACGTCACGCAGCCTTGTTCCCGCGTTCATCACGTCGCCACACTTCGGAGCGATAATCATGAACAAAAATGGACAAGGAGAATGTACATGCATCGAGTTCGAGCCCTCGATCGGGGCGACTTCGACGCGCTCATGGCGTTGGAAGGGGCCACTTCGGGGGCCGAGGGCGATGGCGCTCTCGGCCCCTATTTCGTTCGCCTCTGCTGTGAGTTCTTCCGGGAGACCTGCTTCGTCGCCACGGTAGACGGTGAGATCGTGGCCTACGTGCTCTGCTTTCTGCAGGAACGCGAGGCGTACTGCACCACACTCACCGTCCATCCGCGTCACCGACGCTCGGAGGTACTGCAGAAGCTGCTCCGGCGACTCGTGATTTCCCTGGAGCGACGTGTGGACTCCTGTTGGTTCACGGTCAAGCAATCAAACCAGATGGCGCGGCTCCTGCGAGACGGGCTCGGCGACATCGCCCCCGAGACGCGCACCGACTTCTACGGCCCCGGCGACGACCGACTCGTCCTGCGAATCGACCGCGAGGCGCTCTCCCGCCAACGGCTGCGGTACCGAACCGACGGCACGTCGGCGCACGCGCCCCGAGTCCCCACCCCGCAATACGGAGGAATGGCCCCATGCTGAGCCGACTTCTCGACGCCCCGCTGCCCCGCCGCGCGGGGCGATCGCTCTCCCGCCCCTCGCGGCCGCCCGGAGCGCTCCGCGCCGGAGGACGGCTCGCCCACGCCGCACGCCGCATCACCGAGGCGCACCTCGACGCGCGCGGTCACGAGAAGATCGCTCCCGAGCTCCGAACGCGACGCCTCGTGTACGGCCTCTCGAGGATCTTCAGCGATCTCTGCGAGGTCCACGGCATCCGCCCACGGGTGAGCGGGCCGGTGCCCCACGGACCGGTCATCCTCGTGGCGAACCACGTGAGCTACATCGATGCGCTGGTGCTCGCGGGGATCGTCCCCGCCATGCCGATCTCCAAGGTCGAGGTCGGGTCCTGGCCCCTCATCGGGGGCGTCGCGCGGCGCTACGGCGTCACGTTCGTGGATCGCGGCAACGCACAGAGCGGCGCACAGGCCCTCCTTCGCGCGCGCGGCGCTCTCGACTCGGGGCTCTCCGTCTTGAACTTCCCGGAGGGCACCACCACCCGCGGCGAATCGGTCCTCCCGTTCAAGCGAGGCGTGTTCGGACTCGCGCAACGGATGGAGGTCCCGATCGTCCCGGTCGCGCTCCGCCTGGACGATCCCGACATGAGCTGGGCCGGCGACGACCCGTTCCTTCCGCACTACATGGGCGCACTGCGCCGCGATCACGTCGGTGTCGGGGTCCGATTCGGATGCCCGATGACGGTCGGCCGCTACCGGAGTGCCGAGGACCTCGCGGAGGAAGCCCGCGCGATGACCGAGCACCTGTTGTGCGACGCGTGAGCGGCTCGGCGCGCCCCGTCGAGGCGACGCTCGTCGCCGATGCGAGGCGCTTCGCGCCGATCCGGTGTGACCGGGCGGACCGGGACGCGTGAACGTTCCGTGAACCCGACCGTCGTCAGGGACGGCGCGAGCGGCCGATTCCCTTTGCAAATCAAGGGGAAAGCGGCCCTCGCCCCATCTGCGGCCCCGCCCGGGCACCCTTGATCGACGGCCATGCGCGCAAGTAAGCGCGATGCACCCAAGAGAATCCCCTGGGCTTCTCGCGAGGCCCGCGATGCGGCGATGGCGGGGTGATTCGACCTCGCCATCGTCCCTCGCGCGGGGAGCCCCCGACGAGCGCGGGGAACAAACGTGAGGAGGATAGGGCTGATGTCGGTTACGCGATTGCTGCGCTCGGTGAGCGTGGCCACCGCACTTTTCTTGGTCGGCGCGGGAACGAGCGAGGCTCGGGACGCCGAAACCTGGAGCTACGCGCAACCCGGGAACGCGCTCGTCATGCCGTTCGACGCGACCGATGATTTCGTGAGCTTCCTCGTGGCGAGCAACGTCGGAACGAAGGACGTCACGTCGCACTGGGTGTTCTGGAGTGAGGACTGCGATCACCTCGTCGACGTCTGGCTGTGCCTGACGCCGAACGACACCACGATCGTCGACCCGACGGACATCCGCGCGATCGGTGCCGACAACGAGAGGATCGGTCCGACGGCGAATCTGACGGGGTACCGCGGGATGGTCGTCGTCACGGCATACGAGACGAACTCGAGCTGCGCGGCGGCATCAGAGGGAGGCCCGCCGGCCGACAACGCGCTGGTCGGCAGCTACACCGTGGCCAACCGCTCGACGAACGCGGCGTTCGGCAACGACGCGATCACGCTGGGCCTCGATCCCACGGGCACCTACACGGAGCTGCCGAACGAGGTCCTGGAGCCGTACTTCGACATCCCGACGTTCGACCCCACGACGGTCGAGGAGTCGGTCGTCGTACTGATGGCCCTCGAAGAGCGCACCGGCGGCGGCGACAGTGACGCCGAGGTCGGCCCGCTCCGGAGCGTGAGCGCGGACGTCACCTTCTACGACAACATGGAGATCCCGACGTCGCTCCCGAGCACGTCGATCTCCTGCACGCTCTTCACCTCGGCGGCCTCCGGCGAGTCGCCCAGCCTCGTCCCGGCGGGCACGACGGTCGAGAGCGCGGGCTTCCTTCGCCTGAGCAATCTGCGCGTCGGCGGCGAGGAGCTCGGCGGCGACACCTGGCTCTTCGGCGTGCACGAAGAAGCGATCGACATCTACGGAACGAGCGCGAACGCCAAGTACGTGCTCTCGGGCCTGCGGAAGGGGGATCCGCCCCCCACGCCGACGCCCGCTCCGACCCCGACTCCGTCGCCGGAGCCCACGGCCGAGCCGACCCCGACACCGACCGTCGAGCCCACGCCGGATCCCGGCCCCACCGAGGCCCCCGAGCCGACCCCGGAGCCGACGGCGGCGCCGACCGAGCCGTGCACCTCCGTCACGGCCCGGGTGGCCACCGCATGGAGCGAGACGGACTTCCCGGACGTCTCCGGCGTCACGACCGTCGTCGGCTACCCCGGCGACCTCGTGGAAGTCCCCGGCTCGCTCGGAGACGCGGTCGGAGCGGTGACGAACCTGACGGGCGTCGCCGGCGGACTCTTCAACGTCAGCGACCAGGACGATCCGAACCAGGGCCCGGTCGCCATCACGGTGGGTCTGGTCGCGATCCCGGGTCCGATCCCGGCGGGCGACTTCGCCGACGTCGAGATGGATTGCGTCTCGGGACAGCCGGCTCCGGAGCCCGCAGACTTCGACTGCGCGCTCGACGCGAGCACCGGTCTGGGCGCGCCCGTGACGGGCGGCAGCTGCTCGGTCAGCGTCACGATCGTTCCCTGACGCCTCCCGAAACGAAAACGGGGCGGAGGGGCCGGCTCGACGCCGTCCTCTCCGCCCCGGGTCGGCACTCCTGGAGCAGCGAGCTCCGGGCTCAATCGGCCTCGCTGTACGCGCGCGACGCCGCGGTCATCTTCGCCGGGTTGGGACGGGACACGACGCGTCCCGTCACGATCTGCTCCGGATCCTTCGGGTCCAGACACACGCAGGAGGCCCCGAACGGTACCGTCGGTACCTTGGCGGAGCCGCAGGCGATCAGCCGGCCCTCCTTGCTTTCCGCCTCGCACCAGCCGCGGGCGAAACGGTCGTTTCCGGGGGGCGCCGTCCGCGCGGTGGTGTCGAAGCCCGTCATGGCCGAGCAGCCCGAGGCCAGCAGGGCGGCCCCTGCCACGATCGTCGTCACGAAGCGCGCTGTCATGGATCCCTCCATCGCTTTGTTACGGTTGTATTACGAAACGATGTCAGGGGGAAGACGGGTTTCCGGCCTTTTTTCACCAAATCGTCACATTCGGTTCACGGACCGACCACACCCAAAAGGCAAGCAACCGTGTCGCAATCGGGCGGCGGGCTACGAGAGGACACGGATTCATGAGGGAGATTCGGACGAACCGCCGAGGTTTCGCCGCGCTGGCCGTCGCTGCGGTGCTGCTGGCCCCGCCGCTCGTCGCGGCCGACGAGGTGGCCGGTGACGAGGTCATCGTGGCCGACGAGGCTCCTCCCCCCCCGGCGGAGGCCGCCCCCGAGCCCCCGAAGAGTCCCTACGACCGCCGGGGACCGTATCTGGGCATCGGGCCCTCCATCTTCTTTCCCCAATTCAGCGGCGGCGCCTCCCGGTTCGGCACGACCGGCGGCCTCACGGCTCGAATCGGCTGGAGGTTCCTCGACTACGTCGCTCTCGAGGCGCTCTACGAGTGGAGCCACTACAGCCGCAGCGAGCTCGGCGGAAACGGCACTCTGACGAGCCACGTCGGCGCGCTCGACCTGCGTCTGATCTACCCGTTCGGCCGCTTCCAGCCCTACGTGGGCGGCGGCCCCGGCCTCATGAGCATGAGCAAGTTCGTGGGCGGCTTCTACGAGGACCTCGACCTGAACATCGGCACCGAGCTCGCTTGGAGGGTGACCGGAGGCTTCGACCTGTTCCTCAGCGAGGGCTGGTCGGCGTTCGCCGAGGGAAGCTGGCTCCGGCCCACCTCGAAGCTCGATCAGTACGAGTACGTGACCGCGGGAATCGGCCTCAAGTACACGTTCGGCGGGGAGAGCGACTGACCGGTCACGGACGGATCGACTCGTACGAGGACTCGCGCGTGCGAACGAACCCATCCGACGAATCGATTCCCGAACGTAGCACCCGCACGCGAACGTAGGGCCACTGCGGTTGATCGGCGCGCACCGCATCGATCAGGGCGTCCGCCGAGGCCAGCCGCCCCAGCCAGAGGAATCGGTCGACCAGATCCCGTGCCCTGGCCCGAACCTCGTGGGACGGGTTCGGCATCGGTCGGAGTGGGCCGTCGGGCCGCGGCCCGACCAGCACCTCGAGACCGATGTTCGTCGGTCGAGGCGTCGCGTACATGCCCCAGCCGCCGAGCTTCCAGGAGCTGATCCCGTACGCGAACACGAGCCCGACGTGGATCGGCGGCCAGAGCGTCAGAGCAAGGGCGAGACCGAGGGCCACGCGAATGCGAAGATCCGACATCAGTAGAACTTCGCCTCCGGCAGGAGCCCGAGCCGCATCGAGAGCAACACGACGAGAAGGACGCCGCCGAGCACCGCCCCGGCCCGCTGCACCCGCAGCGGTGCGAAGAGCAGGACGCCGCTGGCGAAGAGCGTGCCGAAGACGAGCTCGCGCGCGACGAGCTCGATGCCGCCGAGCAGGGCGAGCGACGCCGGCCACGCCCACCATCGGGTCGCCGGCAGGAGCAGCGCGACGGGCAACGCGGTCTCGGCCATCCAGACCAGGTTCGAAGAGGCCAGCAGGAAGGGGTCCGTCAAGACGTAGGGTCCCGAGCCGACGCTCCCGTCGAGCGCGCGCAGACGGTCCCAGTCGCCGGCGCTCAGGAGAGCCTCCAAGGCCGGCCGGAACGAGGGCAGAGACACGGCATTCGCGACGAACTGCCCGTCGAACCAGTGACCGTGTACGAGCTTCTGGACGCCCGAATAGAAGAACACGACGAGAACCGCCCACCGGCTGAGCGCGAGGAGAAGCGGCCCTTCGCGCTCGTCCCCGCCCGAGAGAAGCGCCGAGAGAGCGAGGAGGACCAGGAAGAGGTACTGGTGGTTCCCAGTCTCGGGGAGCTCGATCACGACCAGGAAGAGCTGCGCGGCGGCCATGCCCGCGAACACGAGCTGACGCCGGACGCCCCGCGCCACGAGCGTGAGCGGCCCGAGGAACGTGAGGACGACGAGCGGCGCGAGAAACGACGTGGGGACGACGCTCCATCCCGGCAACGCTCGACACCATCCCCCCGCGACGAGGGTCGCCACGACGATCGCCTGGAAGGTCGCGAGGCGCGCCCGCCGCTCCTCGGACGACGGGTCGTCGAGCGTGGCGAGGGGCCCTTCGAGCACGGAGGACTACCAGCGATACGAGCCGGAGAGGGAGAACGTGAGCCCGGTCTCGAATCTCTGCTGCGTGATGCCGTTCTGGATCCAGAGATAGCGGTCGTCGAGGAGGTTCTCGACGGCGAACTTCACCGAAACGGGCCACTGCATGATGTCCAGGTCGTGCGTCCAGACGAAGTCGAGCTG
>JAUIFY010000030.1 GCA_030430245.1 bacterium
ACGGAACGCTCGTGGGGATCCTGACGGAGGGCGACTTCGTCGCCCGTGCGGCCGAGGGGGCGGGGTGAACGACGGGCCTGCGTCCCCCCCACCGTCGCCCGCGCGGGAGCTCGCCTCCGACGAGATCCTCCGCGACGGGGGCGCCGTCCGTGTTCGCGCCGTGCGGCCGGACGACGCCGATCGGATCCAGAGTCACTTTCGTCGCCTCAGCAAGCGGTCGATCTACCTCCGCTACTTCAACCAGCGGCGCGAGCTCCCGGTGGTGGAGATCGAGCAGATGACGCACGTCGACCACGTCGGTCGCGTGACGCTGCTCGCGGTCGAGCGGCGCGAGGCCGTCGAAGACGTGATCGGAATCGGCCTCTACGAGCGCGTGGACGGGAGACCGCAGCGGGCCGAGGTCGCGTTCTCCGTGCTCGACGCGCACCACGGCCGCGGGATCGGCACCGTCTTGCTCGAGCATCTCGCGCGCATCGCTCGCCGGCACGGCATCGAGGAGTTCCAGGCGACCGTTCTCGGCGAGAACCGGAAGATGCTCGAGGTCTTCGCGTTCAGCGGCTTCGAGGTCGATCGCTCGCTCGAGGACGGAGTGTTCCGCGTGCGGTTCCCGACCCACGAGACGCTCGAATCATTCGAGGCCGCGTTCGAGCGAAAGGTGGAGGCGACGACGGCCAGCGTCGGTCGCGGCCTCCCCGCTCCTTCGGATCCCTCCCGCGGGTCTTCGTCGGGTTCAGAGGAATAGCGACGTCTCGGCCAGCGCGTCCCGGAAGTCGGGATGGGCGATCTCGATCAGTGCCGCGGCCCGCTCCTCGACCGTCCGGCCGAACAGCTCCGCTGCCCCGTACTCGGTGATCACGACGTCGACCTGGTGGCGGGGCGTCGTGACGAGCATGTCCGGGCCGAGAGCCGGGCGGATCCGAGAGATCCGCTCGCCGTTCTGGGTCGTCGTCGAACGAAGGCAGACGAGCGACCGGTTCTCGAGCGACTGTCCGGTGCCCTCGACGAAGTCCTCGTGGCCGCCGATGCCGGAGAACTGGCTCCCGCCCAGCGTGTCTGCGGCGATCTGTCCGGCGAGGTCGACCGCGAGCGCTCCGTTGATCGAGATCATCTTGCGGTTGCGTCCGATCAGTCCCGGATCGTTCACCTGCTCGACCGGCAGGAAGCGAACGTCCTCGTTCCCGTCGAGCCAGTCGTAGAGCTCTCGGGTTCCTGCCGCGAACGTGCAGATGGACATCCCGTCGCAGAGCCCCTTGCGGTTCGTGACCTTGCCCGCCTGGTGGAGCTTCATCAGACCGGTCGTGAACATCTCGGAGTGGACGCCGTAGTCACCCCCGTCGCCGTCGGCGAGACGACCGACGACGAGGCTCGGGACGCCGCCGATGCCCGTCTGCAGCGTGCAGCCATCGGTGACGAAGCGGCCCACGTGCTCGGCGATCGCCGCGTCGGTCTCCGTTGCGGGCGGATCGTCGAGCTGGAACGGCTCGCGGTCCGTCTCGACGAGCACGTCGACGTCGTCGAGGCGAAGCGCGTGCGGCGCGTCCGGCTCGATGCCGTGCGTTCGAGGGAACCGGGGGCTCACCTCGACGATCAGCAGCCGATCGGGGTCGCGGCCACACCTCTCGAGCTCCGCGACCGTCGCGCCCGCGTGAAGCGACAGGCTGAGCCGCCCGTTCGAATCGGGCGGCGCCGCGGCCGTGGCCATGACGCGAGGGTGGAGGCGTTCCAGGATGACCCCGAACCGCCGGAAGTCGCCCGGGACGAAGTGCACGTCGCTGCCGTTCGCGCGTAGGAACCGCTCGGCCGGGCCGTAGAAGCCCGTCAGCAGACGCACGCCGGGCCGCGTGAACAAGGGAAACAGGTCCGTCAGCAGGGCGGTGGAGACGGTGAGGTCCTCGAACCGGTCCTCCTCTCCGAGCGCGTGCAGAAGAGCGCCGGGCTGGCCGGGGCCCAGCGGGACGGCGAGCGAGTCGGTCGCGCGAACGAGCGCGGCGGCTTCCTTTGCGGAAAGTGAGCGCGGAGACTTCCTCGATCCTTCACGGGGTGGCATGGGTGGGACTCCCTCGGCTGGGGGCGGTACGCGGTTTGCTGCTCTCGCTCCCGGTTCGACTCGACACGAAGGGAGAACATCGATCATGCCGTCCACGAATTCGACAGGAGCTCTGATCTCGCTGCTGGTCGTCGTCGGGCTGCTCGCGGCGCCGGCCCGGGCGGAGCCCCTGGGCGGGCGGGACGCGAGCGAGCATCTGTATCTGACGTATTGCTCGGCCTGTCATGGTACGGACGGCAAGGGAGGTGGAGCGCTCGCGAAGCTGCTCGAGGTCGAGCCCACCGACCTGACGAAGTTCTCGGCCGCCAACGGAGGGATCTTTCCCTTCCGCTCGGTTCTTCGCGCGATCGACGGGCGCATGACGGTGCGCGCCCACGGCGACGCCGCCATGCCGGTCTGGGGCAAGGTGTTCGCGCCACCGGCCGACGCCTCCATGCGCGAGCAGCTCGAAGCGTACGGTCGGATGTTCCTGATCACCTTCTATCTGGAGTCGATTCAGGAGCCGGCTCCCTCGGAGTGAACCGTCAGGACCGGGCACGGCGCCGTGGGCAGCGTGCGCTCGGCCACGCTGCCGAGGAACACACGCGACAACCCCGACCGACCGTGGGTGCCCATCGCGATCACGTCCGCGCCGACTTCTCCGGCCACGCGGTCGATCTCGTCCGCTGGCTCACCGGACCGCTCCTTGGTGTCGACCTCGTAGCCTTCGGCGCGAAGCGGTGCCGCCACCTCTTCGAGGCGCTTCTTCGCCTCTTCCGAGGCCCCTCGCTCGAGATCGGGCATGGGGAAGCTCGACCACGGTGAGAAGATGATCGGTGCGCGCCAGACATGGAGGAGTGTCAGCTTCATTTCGGCCGACACCGGACCGAGCAGCTTCAGCGCCACGTCGACGGCGAGCTTCGCGTCGTCGGAGAAGTCGGTCGGCACGAGCAGTCGGTGGATCGGGCGGAGGTTCTCGCGTTCGTGCGGCGGAACGGAGAACACCGGGCACGGAGCCTCGCGGATGCAACGCGCGGCGACGCTCCCGAGGAAGGTGCGCTCGAGGCCGGTCCGTCCCCGCGTGCCGACGACGAGGAGATCGGCCTTCTCCTCCGTGGCCATCTCGACGATCGTCTGACTCGCGGGACCGACGCGGATGCGCGTCTCGACCGCCAAGTCGGCGGAGCGACGCTTCGCGGCCTCGCCGTCGAGGAACTCGCGGGCGCGTTGCTCCTCCTGCTCGAACACTTCGGGAGGGAGCGCGATGAACTCCGGAGCGGCCGTCGCGGGCGGCACCGGGGGGACCGCATGACACAGAACCAGCCGCGCGCCGCGCGCGCGCGCGATCTGCTCCGCCCAGTCGGCCGCGCCGGCCGAGTTCACCGAGAAGTCCGTAGCTGCGAGAATCGTTTCCATCCGTTCGACTCCTATACCCGTGGTCGGGGTACGCAATGGGTGTGCCGCTCTTGATGGGCGAGCCCGAGTGCGGTTGCGGATGGCGTGTTCTGGCCTGGGCGCGATCCGACGGCCGCGCCGGAGTGGATCTTGGGAGCCGGAGCTAGATCGCCTTCTCGTCGAGCTCGTCGGCTCGGGCGATGCGCGTCAACCGAGCCAGGTCCGGAATCTTGAGGTCGCGCCCCTGCACGTCGAAGACGCCGCGATTCGCGAGCTTGCGCAGGAGTCGGATGGCGGTCTCGGTCGAGACGCCGATCCGCTGAGCGAGCTCCGCCCGCGTGAAGTCCAGCCGGAGCTGCACCTCGCCTTCGCCTTCGCGAGCGCCTTCGTCCCGGGCGAGGTCGACCAGTACGCCGGCGAGTCTCGTGCCGGCGTCCTTGAACACGAGGTCACGAACCCTTCGACGCGCGATGGAGAGCTCCCGACTGAGCGCTTCGACCAGTCGGAGGCCGACCTCGGGATGTCTCTCGATCAGCGGCACCAGCTGCTCCTTCGGGACGAAGCAGATCTGGGACTCTTCGATCGCCTCCGCCGACGCCGACAGTGTCTGTGAGCTCTCCAGGGGAAGCTCGCCGACGATGGAGCCCTGGCCCACGATCTCGAGGACGCGCTCTCGGCCGAACCGGTCCGATTGATAGAGCTTCACGCGTCCCTGGCACACGAGGTAGAGCCCGTCGGCGCGATTTCCCTCGCCGAAGAGGATCTGGCGCGGTCGATAGATCGTGGTCGAGCCCGCGGCGCGGATCTCCTTCAGTACGTCCAGCGGTAGATCGCACAGATTGCCTTCGACCCGACCCGGGCAAACGTCGCAGTCCATTCTTCTCACGGATCGCCCCCCGTGTTTCTCACTCCGCTAGCCGGTGCGGTTCAGGCGACCGACCAGGTCGCGTAGCTGTCCGATGGTTCGGATCCCGTGACGGGAGCCGAACGCGAGAAGGGCGCCGCCCCCGGCCCACAGGAGGCGCACGTAGCCGCGCGAGAGCAGACGCGAGAACGGCGCGAGCACCTCGAGCCCGAGCTTCTCCTCCGGGTTCGTTTCCAGCGCGGCGTCGAACAGCGCGATCGCGAACTCCGCCACGTCTCCATCGACGCCGGTCACGCGTTCGACCGACGCCGGCGTGAAATGGAACGCGAGGTCCGGGTCCCGTGCGACGCCGCGCTCGAGAGAGGCGTGATCCCCCCGGCGGACGAGGCGCCACTCCTCACCGGGGCGATGGCAGAACGTGACGCGGCTGCACGCGGAACGGTCGAGGAGGAGCGCGGCCTTCCGCCAGACCTCGTGTTCGCGGAAGAACGTCGCGAGGCGATCCACGACGGGATCGATCGTCTCGATCGCCCGTTCGTCCTCTGCCAAGCTGGGCGTACCCATGTCGGAGTATCGCAGCAAGTCCGATGCCGACGAGTGGGGCCGAATCTGGCCTCGACGTTCCGTCCCGGTTCCCCACCCCGGGAAGCCCGGGGGTCGGGATTCCCGTCTCGGAGAAAGACCGTGAGAAACGCTCCCGCGCCCCGCGGAGGCTGGCACCGGACGTGCAGCACGCGCTAGAGGCTCGGAGCGAGTCGAAAGGACGAGGAGGTTGCGATGAGAACGACGTGCGTGTGGATGATGGCCGCGTTCGCGGTCCTGATGGCGGGTACCGCGCTCGCCGACGACGAAGCCGGGGAGAGCCTGTACCTCCACTACTGCAGCTCCTGTCACGGTGAGAGTGGCAAGGGAGACGGTCCGCTGGCGGGGGTTCTGCAGCTGAAGCCGGCCGACCTGACGCAGCTCGCGAAGAAGGGTGGGGGAGAGCTTGCGTTCCTCGACCTTCTCCACTCGATCGACGGGCGCTCGCGCGTTCGTGGGCACGGGGAGACCGGCATGCCGGTCTGGGGAGAGGTGTTCCGCGCGCCCAAGGACGCGCCCGTCGGAGAGCAGCTCCAGGGCGCCGGCAAGCTCCTGCTGATCACGTTCTACGTGCAGTCGCTCCAGGAGAAGTAGCGGGGCTCCCGTGTCCCGGTTCTCTGAATCGGGAGGAGGATCTAGCCGGCGCTCGTGGTGAGGCCGTCGTGCGGGCGTCTCTCGCTCGGAGACGTCTCGGCCAACGCGCGTCGCGCGGGCGCCTTTCGGATCGCGAGCACCGGACACGGGGCCGCGGCGAGGATCTTCTCCGCGATGCTCGTTCGCATCAGCCGCGTGAGTCCGTTGCCTCCGTGGGCGATGGCGATGAGATCGGCGCCCAGGAGCTGTGCTTCTCGATCGATGGCGCGCGCGGGATCTCCTCCGCATGCGACGGTGTCGATGCTCCGCATGCGATGCGCGAGCTGGTTTCCGACCATCTCGAGACGTTGGACCGCCTCCGTCGTCTCGGGGCTGCGAGGAGCCAGCACGAGCGGCGCGGCCCACGGAGATGCGGGCTGGTACTCACCTGGATGCACGTGCATCAGGGTGAGGTCCGTCTGCGCGGTGGCGGGACCGAGCAGCGCTCCGACGACGTCGACCGTTCTCTGGACGTCGCCGGCGAAGTCCGTGGGAACGAGGACGCGGTCGACGGGGTGCTCCGGCTCGTTCGCCTTCGGGGGGAGGATCACCACGGGGATGTCCGATTCGCGGACGAGGCGCGCCGCCGTACTGCCCAGGATCGACCGTCGCAGTCGGGACTGCCCGCGGGTGCCGGCAACGATCAGGTCGGCGTCGAAGGCGCGGGCTCGTGCGAGGATCGTGGTGCAGCCGAGATCGACGTGGAGGTCGGTGTCGACGGCGATGTCCTGTTGCCGAAGCGTGCGCGCGAGGTCGTCCAGCGCCCGCTGGGCCGCGTTCCACTCGGGGCCGCCCGTCGTGACGTCCAGAGCGCTCCCCGGGACGGGCGCGGGCGGTGCTCCGACCCCGTGGTAGAGGATCACGCGCGCCCCCAGGGCTCGCGCGCGCCGGGCGGCCCATCGCACGGCCGCGTCGGCGGGCGGCGAGAAGTCGGTCGCGACGAACAGGGCTGCGATCTTCGTGGGCGATGGCACGGTCTTCCCTCCCGATCCTCGAAAGAGAGCAATCGCGGCGCCACCCGAGAGCCCCGTCCGGCCCGATGCGGGTTACTGGGCCTGGGAATCGCGCCGAGCCCGTCTTCCGGGGAGCGGGAAGAACGTGCGCCGATCCTCGAGGAAAAGGGCCACGATCGCCCCGGCGCATGCCAGGGCCGAGTCCTTCTGCGCGTCCCATTCGTCGCCCTGCGTGCCGAGAAACGCGGTCCCCGCGTCGGGGTCGACGACCATCACCGCGAGCCACTCGAGGAGCTCGTAGAGCGTGCTCAGGGCGGCGATGCCGGCCACTCCGATCCAGCCGATCGCGAACGGCCCGAGGCCGCGCGCCTTGCCGATGCTGAGCTCGAGCAGGGGCCGGAGGAACAGGAGCCCGAACGAGAAGTGCACGATCCGGTCGTAGTGATTGCGCGACAGGTCGAGATTGTCCCGAAGCCACGCTCCCGCGGGGACTTCCGAGTACGTGTAGTGGCTTCCGACCGCGTGCAGCAGAAGGAACGCGGTGATCTGGGCGTACGCGCGATCCGAGAAGCGGAAGCGGTGCCGGGTCGCGAGCAGCACCGGCACGGTCGTGAAGATCAAGAGGTTCTCGAGCAACCAGGTGGCCCGGTCGTGCGGGTCGATCGCGAGAGTGGTCCAGGCGATCGCGAAGACGACGAAGCACGCGACGGCGACCCGGCTCTCGGTGGAACGTACCTCCTCTGGCCGCTCGCCGACGTGTCGCGTCATCGGCAGCTCAGTCCCGTGGCCTGACCTCGGTCACCGTCGGGTATGGCGTTTGCACTGCGTCGAGGCAGGAGGACCATCACATGAAGACCACCATCCATGATGTCATGGCCAAGCGGGTTCTGGTTGCTCGGCCGCACCATACGGTAGCGCATGTCCGCGGGCTGATGGAGCGAAACCGGATCCACGCCGTCCCGGTCGTCGACGTCGAGGGGCGACCCCTCGGGATCGTCACCTCGGCGGATCTCGTCGCCGAGCGCAAGGCCGAGAGCCCCGTGAACCGCGTCATGACGACGGATGTTCGGACCGTACCCGCGTACAACGACGTGCAGGTGGCGGCGCGCATCATGCGGCGCCACAAGATCCATCACGTCGTGGTCACCCACGAAAAGGAGGTCGTCGGCATCGTGAGCTCGCTCGACCTCCTCAAGCTAGTCGAGGGGCATCGCTTCGTCGCGAAGCCCACCGGCTCGGCGACGACGAAGAAGTCCCCGAAGACGGCCGGCCGCGCGAAGACGGCGAAAGCGTAGCGCGCTCGCCCGCGGCGCGGCTCAGGCCTCGGCGAGGACGCGGAGTGCGTCCGTGCTCGTGAAGATTCCCACGAGGACGCCGGCATCGAGGACGAGGGCGCTCGTGATGCCGCGCTCGACCATCTCCCGCGCGACGTCCGGGATCTTCGCGAGAGGGTCCACGGTGAGGACGTCGCGCGTGCACACGTCGCCGACGGACTTCTCGTCCGCCGTCTCCCCGAAGCGCAGCCAGGCATCCTGCACGTCCTGACGCGACAGGACGCCGAAGAGCTCGACTCCGTTCATCACCGGGATGTGGCGGACGTGTCGCTCGGTCATCGTTTGCAGCGCCGAACGGAGGGGGGCCGCACGATCGACTTCCTCGGGAAGCCGGCTCATGTACTCGCGTACCGGGGTCGTCTTTCGCATCTCGCGAGGTCGTGCATACGCGATGCCAAACGCCCGCGACGTGGAAGTGCTGGTTTCGTCGGAGCGTTCGGGGAGGTCGTTCCGAACGGTCGGAATGTCGCGCGACGAGACGGTCCGCCGTATCGGGTGGCGATGGCCCGGCGCTCGACGTAAAACCCATCGGTTCCGGGGCCATGGGGATCGACATCGACCGCGACCACTTCGACGACGCCGACTATGCGGCGTTTGCGCCGCAGCTCGCGCGCGGGTTGGACGCCCTGCGGGCGCTTCTCCAGCGCCCGGGCTTCGGCGTCGGGGCACAGAGCATCGGAGCGGAGCTCGAGTTCTCGCTCATCGATGCCGAGGCGCGGCCCAAGCCGGTCGCGCGCGACGTCCTCGCGAAGGCTCTCGATCCGCACGTGGCGCTCGAGATCGATCGGTTCAACCTCGAGTACAACGCGGAGCCGCAGATGCTCGCGGGGGCGCCGTTCTCGGCGATGGCCGACGAGCTCACGCGGGCACTCTCGAGTCTCGAGGCCGCCGCCGTCGCGTGCGACGCGCGCATGGCGGCGATCGGGATCCTGCCCACGCTGCGGCAGGAAGACCTCGACTCGAGCGCGATGAACGACGTGATGCGCTTTCGCGCTCTGTCGAACGGTCTCCGACGGCTGCGCGCCGCGGAGTTTCGCGTCGAGATCGAGGGCGAGGATGCGTTGCGCACGACGTGCGACGACGTGACGCTCGAGGGAGCGAACACGTCGTTCCAGCTCCACCTGCGTGTCGACCCCGACGACTTCGCCCGGACGTTCAACGCCGCCCAGTGGGCGGTGGCGCCGATCCTCGCCGTGTCGACCAACTCGCCGATCCTCCTGGAGCATCGCCTCTGGGACGAGACGCGGGTGGCCCTGTTCGGTCAGGCCGTGGACTACCGGATGGAAGGGCCCGGATGGCGGCCCTCCCGCGTCTCGTTCGGACACGGCTGGGTGCGCGACGGAGCGGCCGAGCTCTTCGCCGAGAGCGTCCACCTGCACAGCCCGCTTCTGCCGGTCACGACCGGGGAGAACGCGACGGCGACGGTCGAGCGGGGAGGAGTACCGGAGCTCACCGAGCTCCGACTCCATCACGGGACGGTGTGGAGCTGGAACCGCGCCGTCTACGATACGGCGGATGGCGGACATCTTCGCATCGAGCTGCGCGCTCTGCCGTCGGGCCCTTCGGTGCCCGACATGGTGGCGAACGCCGCGGCGCTGATCGGGCTGACGCTCGGCCTGACGCGCGAGACGGATTGGATGATTCCGGCGATGCCGTTTCGTCTCGCGCACGACAACTTCTACCGGGCGGCGCAGTACGGCCCCGATGCGGTGCTGCTGTGGCCGAACCGGGAGCCTCCGTCGCCGCTCGCGTACCGGGCGAAGGAACTCGTTCCGAAGCTCCTGCCCGTCGCGCGCCGCGGTCTCGTCGAGGCGGGCGTGGACGAGGCGGAGGCCGACCGGCATCTCGGGTTGATCGAGCGCCGGGTCGCCGCGGGCGCGTCGGGAAGCGGTTGGCAGCGTCGAACCCTCGCCGCCCTCGAGGCGCGCCTGGGCAGGCGCGCGGCGCTCGCCGCGATGCTCGAGCACTACGTGGAGCGTTCTCGTGAGGGGCGTCCGGTTCACGAGTGGGGGGTAGCCGCCCCGTGAGCCGATTGGTCGTCTGGCACGATCCACCGCCGGAACGAGTCGGCTCCTCCGCCGTCGAGCTCCTTCGCAATCTCGGCGGACCCGGCGCGATCTTCGTCCGCGGAGAGGACTCGTCTCGGACCCGGGTGCTCGTGACGCTCCTGCACGGAAACGAGCCGTCCGGCGTTCGCGCGATGCACGCGTGGCTCCGGCGCGGACGCGTTCCGCGTGTCGACTGCGTCTGGATCGTCGGCGCGGTGGACGCCGCCCTCGAGCCGCCGGGTTTCGCATTCCGACACCTTCCCGGCCGGCCCGACCTCAATCGTTGCTTTCGGCCGCCCTACGAGGGGGTCGACGGGGCGATCGCCCGGGCGATTCTCGAGCTTCTCGATCGCACGAGTCCCGAAGCGATTCTCGATCTGCACAACAACACGGGGCACAATCCTCCGTACGGGATCGCCACACGGGCCGATGGGACCACGCGTGGGCTCTGCGCGTGGTTTGGCGAACGCCTCGTGAAGAGCGACCTCGACCTCGGGGCGTTGGTCGAGGTGAGCGTTCGCGGCGCCCCGAGCGTGACGATCGAGTGTGGGCTGGCTGGGGACTTCGAGGCCGATCGCGTCGCCCTCCGTGGTGTGGAAGCGCTCCTCGCGAGCGACTCGATCGTGCCCGAGGGGGCGCGAGACGTCGCCGTGTACGATCACCCCGTCCGGGTCTCGGTCCGCTCGGGAATCGATCTGGCGATCGCCGCGGTCCCGCGGTCCGGTGTGGGACTCACGCTCGCGTGGAACGTCGACCGGCACAACTGGACGGAGGTCGGACCCGGGACGACGATCGGGTGGGTGAACACGGGCGGAGCGTGGCCCGTGGAGGCCTTGACGCCCGATGGGGCGGACATCTCGCGCGACCTGTTCGAGACGGACGACGGTGTGTTGCGGACACGCCGCTCGTTGATTCCGATCATGATCACGACCGACGCGGCCATCGCCGCGAGCGATTGCCTGTTCTACGTCGTGCGCCGTTCTCAGTAGGCCCGTGGCAGATTCAGGACGCCGTGCGAGACGTAGTTGAGGAGCATGTTGTTGAACACGTGCACCGAGCACTCACGTAGCTTGCGCTCGACGTGGAGCTCCGAGGTGAGGCCCCAGCCCCCGAACGTGGTGAGGGCGGCGCGTGCGGTCTCCCATGCCGCTTCCGACGCGAGGATCTTCGCCAGGGCGGAGCGCTCGCCGGCTTCTTCGCCGGCCAGGACGAGCTCGAGTGCGGCCCAGCGCATGAGATCGGCTGCCTCGACCTTCGCATAGGCCTCCGCGAGCGGGTACTGCACGCCCTGGTTCTGGCCGATCGCCCGATCGAACGTCCGACGCGTGCGCGCGTGTTCGAGGCTTCGATCGAGGAGGAAGCGCGCGTTGCCGATCGACTCGGCAGCGGCGAGCGCGCGGCGCACGGCGAAGCCCTTCATCAGGCATTGGAGTCCTTGGCCCGGCGCGCCGACGCGCGCCGAATCGGGGAGGCGCAGCTCGTCGATGAAAACGCTCGACAACATCCGATTCACGATCGTCGCGGTCGGATGGATCTCGATCGCGTCGCCGAGCTCCTCGCGGTCGAGGAGGAAGAGCACCGGTCCCTCCGGCGAGGTGCAAAGGACGAGGAGCAGACGGGTGTGCTCGGCCATCGAGATCAAGACCTTCTGCACGTCGAGGATCCAGCCGTCGCCGTCCCGACGGGCGGCGCTGCGGAGCTCGCTCATGTCGGCGCCCGAGTCGCTCTCGGTCGCGGCCACGGTGATGAAGCGCACCTGGCCGCGGGCGACGTCGCGCAGATAGCGTTCCCGTTGCTCGTCGGTCCCATCGCGGACCAACGTTCCGCACA
Source organism: bacterium (assembly GCA_030430245.1). GTDB lineage: Bacteria > Desulfobacterota > Binatia > UBA12015 > UBA12015 > VGTG01. The sequence continues at coordinate 11,667 of JAUIFY010000030.1, forward strand.
GCGCGATCTGAGCGTTGGCGACGGCGGCGTCGCCGCCCGCGCGGTTGATCTCTTCGACGAGGATGCTGGCCGCGGCCGGCCCGGATTCGGACCCGCCCCACACGGTCGGGATCAGCGTGCCGAAGTACCCGAGCTCGGCTGCGGCTTCGAAGAAGACGGTCGGGAACGCGCGCTCCTCGTCCATGCGGCGCCAGTAGTCGGGATCGAAGTCCCGCATCAGTCGGCGGACGCTCTCGCGGATTGCGGAATGGTGATCGTCTCTCACGGGTCCGACTCTAGCGCAGCCGGTGCTGGTGTTCCCGTCGGGCGATCCGGAGACATGGCGAGCGGCATAGGGAGTGTCGGGGGCGACGTTTCGTATTGCGTTGCTCCGGCCACCGTGGCGAAACGAATGGATGAGCGAATCCCCCGCGGTCGATCTGACTCCCGGAATTCCGCCCCTGTCGAGACCGCCCGAGGAGCTCGACGAGCTCTCGGCAGAAGAGTTCCTGCTCTGGGCGGTCGCCGAGTTCGGAGAAGGCCTCTGCGTCACGTGCTCGTGGCAGAAGCAGTCCTCGGTGCTCGTGCACATGCTCTCGACCCTGGGTTTGAAGCCGACGATCGTCGAGCTCGACACGCACCTCTTCTTTCGCGAGAGCTACGAGACGCGGGAGCGTCTCGTCGAGAAGTACGGGTTGACGCTCGTCTGCCCGGAGATTCCCTCGATCGCGGAGCAGCACAAGGCGGAGGGGCCGAATCTGTGGGAGACCGATCCCGATCGGTGCTGCCACGTGCGGAAGGTCGAGCCGCTCGTCGAAGCCCTCGAGCCGTTCTCCGCGTGGATCTCCGGCATCCGTCGGGACCAGTCGCCGAGTCGCGCGAGCATCGGCAAGACGCAGTGGTCCGAGCGCTACTCGGTGTGGAAGCTCCACCCCCTTGCGGACTGGGACGAGAAGCGCGTCTGGGGGTACATCATGTCGAACGACATCCCCTACAACCCGTTGCACGACGTCGGCTACCGTTCCATCGGCTGCATCCCGTGTACGCGCCCGATCCGTAGCGACGAAGAGGAGCGCGCGGGACGTTGGGCCGGCTCGGACAAGCTCGAGTGCGGCCTCCACCTCGATACGATCGACAAGGAATAGCCGCCGCTCGGAGCCGGGCCGAGGACGTCACCTCGTCGAGCAAGCTCACTGCCGCTCGGTCCTTCGTTTCCCCCGACCGCTTGCGTACGCGCGATTCGGACTTAGATTTCCCCGGCGCGCGTGGCAGCATGGCGCGTGAGCCGGGGGGACGTTCGTTCGTCGGGACTCCGGCCCGCGAACGTCCGGACAGTCGACTTGCGGAGGGGGCCGATGGGAGGCTCCCCGCCGCGATGTGAGGGAGGGTTCGACGTGGCAGCGAAGAAGAAGGCAACCAAGAAGAAGGCCGTACGGAAGAAGGCGACGAAGAAGAAGGGGGACCTCGTCGACTCCATCGAGAAGGAGCTGAAGGATCTCTCGAGGGATCTCGAACGTCGGCTGAAGCCCTTGCAGAAGCAGGTCGGCATCGCCGAGCGCAAGGCCGGCAGCGCGACGGCGAAGCTGCTGCGCCAGGCCCGCGCCCAGCTCAACAAGATTTCGATCGCGGGCGAGTCGGATCTGAAGAAGTTCCTGCGCAAGCAGCGCCGTCAGATCTCGAAGGGCCTCTCGGAGACCGAGAAGGCGGTGCGGCCGAAGCGCAAGAAGAAGGCCGGCGCTCGCAAGAAGGTGGCGGCCAAGTAGGCCTCCGAGCGCCGACGGACTGCCCGAGGCGTGGACGGCGGCGGCTCGGTGCCGCCGTCGTCCGGGGGGCTCACTCCCACCCGTGCACGACGGCTCGGCCAAGAAGCCGGCGTAGGCGGCGCCTTCCTCGCGCCCGACTCGCCCGTCCGTCCGGACGATGTCGGGGAGCCCACGGCCTGGCTCGGAGACGCAGGTCTCGTCGGAGGGTGCCGCTCACGACAGGTGATGCTTGCTCAGGCGGTGCCACAGAGTGGTGCGGCTGATCCCGAGCTCGGCAGCCACGGCGGCGCGCCTGCCGGCGTGCCGGGCCATCGCAGTGACGAGCTGCTCGCGCTCGGCGGCCTCGAGCGGCGTCGGTCCGCCGAGAACGTCGTCCGGAGGTGGCTCGCCGCGAAGCTCGGGCGTGAGGTCCTCGAGGCCCATGATGCCGTCCTCGTCCACCGCGAACGCGTGCTCGACGACGTTCCGGAGCTCGCGCACGTTCCCGGGCCAGGGGTAGGCCACGAGAGCGCTCACGGCACCGCGGGTGAGTGCGTCGATTCGCCCGAACTCGGGGTCGTCGTTGAAGCGATCGACGAAGTGCCACGTCAGCGCTTCGATGTCGCCGGTGCGTTCGCGGAGCGGCGGCAGGAACAGGGGCACGACGCGAATGCGGTAGCGCAGGTCGTCGCGAAACCGCCCTTCGGCGACCAGACGCCGCAGCGCCTTGTTCGTCGCCGATACGAGGCGGACGTCGACTTCGATCGCCTTCGTGCCGCCGACCGGCACGAACGTCCGGTCCTCGAGGACGCGCAAGAGCTTGTTCTGGACCTCGAGGGGAACCTCGGCGATCTCGTCCAGAAAGAGCGTCCCGAGATGAGCCTGCTTGAAGATGCCGTCGTGGTCGCGGATCGCGCCCGTGAACGCACCGCGCACGTGGCCGAACAGCTCGGACTCGAGCAGCGTCGGCGAGAGCGTCGCGCAGTTGATGGCGCGAAACGGGTGCTTCGCGCGCGGGCTCATCGCGTGGATCGCCCGGGCGACGAGCTCCTTGCCGCTGCCCGACTCGCCCCGGAGGAGCACCGTCGAACGGGTCCGGGCGACCTGGCGCAGGCGCTTGAACAGGGGCTCCATCTCGGGAGCACGGGTGTAGATGCCGTGGACGTCCCGCAGGCCGAGGCTTCGAGGATGTTTCACCAAGCGTTCAGACATGTTCGAACGAATTGTAACGTCCGATCTTCGGTCGGACAATCGGTCGCGGTCTCGCGGGCTTTTCCGGAGAGCGAATGTCTGGCACGGCCCCTGCAAAGGAGTGCGATCATGCGAATCCAGGAGTTCTTCGACGAGGCCACCTCGACGTTGACGTACGTCGTCTTCGACGAGTCCGCCCGGGTTGCCGTCGTCATCGATCCCGTCCTCGACTACGACCCCAGGAGCGCTCGGATCCGCGAGACGTCGGCGGAGACCGTCGCGGCGTTCCTCGATCGGGAGGGGCTCTCGGTGCCCTACGTGATCGACACCCACGCGCACGCCGATCACATGACGGCGTTGCCGTTCTTCCAGGAGCGCTACGGCGCGCAGAGCGTCACCGGAGCCGGGGTGGGCGTCGTGCAAGCGAAGTTTCGCGACATCTACAATCTGGGCGACGACTTCCCGGTCGACGGCCGGCAGTTCGACGTCCTTCTCGACGAGGGCGACGACATCGAGTTCGGATCGCTCCGCGTCCACGCCGTCCACACTCCGGGCCACACCCCGGCCCACATGTCGTGGCAGGTGAACGACGCGTTGTTCGTGGGCGACACGCTCTTCATGCCGGACTACGGGACCGCCCGCGCCGACTTCCCCGGCGGGTCCGCAAGCGATCTCTACGACTCGATCCAGCGCATCTACGCGATGCCGGACGAGACGCGTCTCTTCATGTGTCACGACTACCGGCCCGGCGGTCGCGCGATGCGCTTCGAGACGACCGTCGCCGAGCAGAAGGCCTCGAACGTTCAGCTGAACGCGAAGACCTCGCGCGACGAGTACGTGGAGTTCCGTTCCGAGCGCGATGCCGAGCTCGCGGCTCCGGTGCTCATCCTGCCGTCACTGCAGGTGAACATCCGAGCCGGGCACCTTCCCGAGGCCGAGTCGAACGGCACGACGTACCTCAAGATCCCGGTGAACTTTCTGGGGCGAGGCGGGAAGTGACGACGACGCCTGCGAGCCCGATCTGGGTCGAGCGCGCGGACGCGGCGTTTCGCGTGCTCTTCAGTCTGATCTTCGTGGGCGCCGGGCTCCGCCATCTCTTCGGACCGCAGGAGATCCTCGAGCGCCTCCACGCGGCGCCCCTCTCGCACCTCGCGACGAGCGCGGCGCCCGCCCCGTTTCTCGTTGCGGCGACCGGGATCGTCCTCGTGCTCGCCGGGGGCTGTCTCCTCCTCGGTGTTCGCCTGCGAATCGCGTCGCTGGCACTCATCGTCGTGCTCGTACCGATCACCGTCGTCGTCGACCTCGGGCACGTGGGCGCTCTCGGCCCGCTGTTCAAGAACATCGCGTTGCTCGGCGGCCTGATTCACTTCGCGGCACACGGAGATCGCGAGCCGGAGGAGTCGGCGGCGTGACGATCGGTGCGATCCTCGCGCTCGGCATGGGACTCGTGCTGGGCCTGCTCGGAGGCGGCGGCTCGATCCTCTCGGTGCCGATCCTCGTCTACGCGTTCGGGCTGGAGGCCAAGTCGGCGATCGCGACGTCGCTCCTCGTGGTGGGGGCGACGAGCCTCGTCGCACTCGTGCCGCACGCGCGGCGTGGCAACGTGCTCTGGGCCAAAGGGGCCCTCTTCGGCAGCTTCGCCATGGCGGGCGCGTTCGGTGGCGGCCAACTCGCGGCCCATGTGCCCGGGTTCGTCCTGCTGGCGTCGTTCGCCGGGATGATGGTCGCGACCGCGCTCGCGATGTTGCGCCGGAGCGAAGAGCAAGCCGAGGAGCTCGATCGTCCGGGGAGCGCCGCCTGGAAGCTCGCGCTCGAAGGGCTTCTCGTGGGGGCGTTCACCGGGCTCGTCGGGGCGGGTGGAGGCTTCCTCGTCGTTCCCGCTCTCGTGCTCTTCGGTGGAGTGCCGATGTGCGCCGCGGTGGGCACGTCGTTGCTGATCATCTCGCTCAAGTCGTTCGCCGGACTCGCGGGCTATCTGAGTCATGCCGCGATCGACCCGTCCATCGCCGTCGTCGTGACGACGGCCGCGATGCTCGGGTCCGTCGTCGGCGGAATCGTCTCGACCCATACGCGCCCGCAGCTCTTGAAGCGGGCGTTCGCCTGGCTGGTGCTCGTGATGGGCGCGGCCATGCTCTATCAGGAAGTCGATTACAATCAGTGGAGGGATGGAATGGCCTTGGCACTTCCGCTTCTGGGCGGCGTGTTGATCGGAGCGTCGGCCGCGTTGCTGTTGTGGTGGACCGGTCGGATTGCGGGGATCAGTGGGATCGTCGCGGGTCTCCTGCGGCCCACCGAGGGGGACGTCGCGTGGCGGGTCACCTTCGTCGGCGGACTGCTCGCGGGTGGTGCGCTGCTCGTGGTCCTCGAACCCTCGGCGCTCGCGTTGACGGCGCCGTCGTCGCTCGGGCTCGTCGCGTGCGCCGGTGCGCTCGTCGGCGTCGGAACACGGCTCGGGAGTGGCTGTACCAGCGGCCACGGGGTATGCGGGATCGGACGGTTCTCGGTCCGGTCGATGGTCGCGACCATGACGTTCATCGGGGCCGGCATGGTCACCGTCTACTTCGTCCATCCGGGAGGTCTGCGATGATGCGTCTCGCGGGAGTCTTCGCGTCGGGACTCGTGTTCGCACTGGGCCTCGGCATCTCCGGCATGACGAACCCGGCGAAGATCGTCGCGTTTCTCGACGTGGCGGGAAGCTGGGATCCGAGCCTCGCGTTGGTGATGGTCGGTGCGATCGGGGCCTACTCGTCGTTGTACCGGCTCGTACGTCGGAACGCGGCACCGCTCTTCGACGAGTCGTTCTCCGTCCCCGACCGGCGCGACATCGACGCCCGGTTGCTGGGTGGCGCCGCGCTCTTCGGCGTCGGCTGGGGCCTCGGAGGCTTCTGCCCGGGCCCCGCGATCGTCGCGCTCGTCTCCGGCGTGCCCGCCGTGTTCGTCTTCGTGGCGAGCATGCTGGTCGGCATGGCCGCGTTCGCGCTCCTCGACGCCCCGACGCCGGCTTCCGAGCCGACGACGGCGGCCGGGAGCGGCATCGATGGCTGAGCGAAGAGGGAGAGACGGAATGAGGGCACTCGTGGGAGCCCTGGGAGTGGTGCTCGCGTCGAGCTCGGTGCACGCCGCCGGCACGATCACGCCCGACGAGGTGACGGGTCCCTACACGTACGGCACGGCGACCGGTGTGACCGGACTGAAGCATCTGCGCTTCGGAGCGCAGCCCGACGCGGCCGGCTTTCGTGCGGCGAAGGAGGAGGGGGTCGAGATCGTCGTGAACCTCCGTGGTCCCGACGAGGACGATCTCGACGCCGAGTCGGCCGCCAAGGAGGCGGGTCTCGAGTACCATCACGTTCCCGTCGTGCCGAGTCAGCCGCTCTCGGCGTCGGCGTTCGAGGAGATCGAGTCGATCGTCGAGGCCGCGAGGGGGCGGAAGGTCTACATCTACTGCGCCAGTGGCAATCGCGCCTCGGCGTGGCTCGCGACCCATCTCGTCGGACGACATGGCCTGTCGCGAGATGATGCCTTCGCGGTGGCGGAGCGGACCGGTCTGACCAAGGCGCCGCTCCGGAAGGCGACCGAGGAGTACCTCGATCGAAGCGCCGGCGACCGAACGCCGGAGGAGTCTCCGTAGGTCCCCACTTCGTGTAGACTCGGCCGGTACGATGCGCGTCGACCGCCGAATCGCCGTCCCCCTCGTGGGCCTCCTCGTGATCACGCTCTTCGGGGCGCTCGGTTACATGGTCCTCGAAGACTGGTCGTGGATCGACTCGCTCTACATGTCGGTCATCACCGTCTCGACCGTCGGCTTCGGCGAGGTTCGGGACCTGTCCGGACCGGGCCGCCTCTTCACGATCGTCCTCATCGTGGGTGGCGTCGGTGCCGCCCTGTACCTGTTGTCCATGTTGGCGGAGGGCGTCCTCGCGGGGCAGTTCCGCCGGATCTTTCAAAGGAGCGCCATGCAACGCGCGATCGAGAAGCTGAGCGGGCACGTGATCGTCTGCGGCTACGGGCGGTTCGGCCGGGTCGTGGTCGACGAGATCAGGAGCGCCGGGAAGGACGTGGTCGTGATCGAGCAGAACGCGGCCCTCGAGAGCGAGCTCGACCAGGCGGGGCTCTCGTTCGTGATCGGGTCCGCCGCGTCGGATGACGTCCTGGCCGCGGCCCACATCGCCACGGCGGCCGACATCGTCGTTGCGACGTCGTCCGAATCCGACGGGGTGTTCATCACGCTCGCGGCTCGCGAGCTGAGTCCGAAGATCCGTGTCCACGCGCGGGGCGAGTCGGAGCCCGGGGTTCGACGTCTCCAGCGCGCGGGTGCCGATCAGGTGACGTCGCCGTTTCAGATGGGCGGGAACCGCGTCGCTGCGGCGATCCTTCGTCCGTCGGTCGTCGATTTCCTGGAGCTGTCGACCCAGAGGCGCGACGAATCCATCGACCTCGAGGAGATCCGGGTCGACGAGGGCTCCTCTCTCGTCGGTCGTCTCGTCGGGGAGGTCGAAGCCGAGGTGAAGGACGTGCGCATCGTCGCCATCAAGAACGAAGAGCGGGGCATCGGCCTCGTCCCGAGCGAGGAGGCCGTGATCGAGGCAGGGGAGCACCTGATTCTCGTAGGCCAACGAGACACGCTGGCCCGTCTGGCTCGCGCCGCTTCGAAGTAGGGCTCGGGCCCGGTCATGCGTGCATGCCGGCGGCGGCGCTCGTCCGCTGGACGGCGAGCGCGTGGAGCTCGTCGAACGAGGCCGCGAGCGCGTCGATGAACGCGTGAAGGTCGGGCACCTCGTCCCAGTCGGAGCTCACTCCCCAGTACAGGGTGCCGTCGTAGCTGAAGAGCGCCACGCCGAGCGCCTGGTTCGAGAACAGCGGCACCATCGGATAGACCTCGCGCAGCGGCGCGCCGAGGAGGAAGAGGGGCAGCTGTGGGCCGGGCACGTTCGTCACGACCAGGTTGAAGGCGCGTCGCTCGGCCGCGAGGCGCGAGACGCTGCTCAGGAGAGACGCGAGGGTCCAGTTGCTCAGCTCTTCGAGCATCTCGGTCGCCTCGATCTGATGGGAGCCCTTGAGGCGGCCGACCGTCTTCGAGATCGCGCGAAGCCGCTTGGCGGCATCGGGCTCTTCGACGGGAAGGTGCGCCAGCATCTGCGAGACGTGGTTCCCCATCGAGTGCTCGCCATGGCGAACGTTCACCGGGATCAGCGCGCGGAAGTCGAGCTCGGAGAGGGCGGACATCCCGCGGAGCTGCAGGAAGCTGCGAACCGCGCCGCTCACCGTCGCGAGCGCGACGTCGTTGATCGTGACGCCGAAGTGGCGCTTGACCGCCTTCACGCGCTCGAGGTCGATCTCGTACCAGTCGAAGCGTCGATGGGGGCCGATCGTGGGGTTGAGAGGCGTGTCGGAGGCCGGGCGGATCGCGTTGGCGAACGACTCGACCAGACCATCCGCCGTCTCGCGGACCTGCCGGAGAAGGGCGCCCGGACGCGCAAGGGCGCGTGAGGACCGGCCGAGGAACGACGCGACGCCCGATGCCCGGCGTCGGATCTCACCGCCGAGCAGGTCGAGGGGCTCCGGTCGCTTCCGCGGAAACCACGGCGGCCCCGCCTCGAACGTCCTGTCCGGAGTCGGTGAAAGCAGCGCCGCGAGGAGATCGGCGCCCGCGGCCCCGTCGACCATGCAGTGGTGCGCCTTGGCGACGAGGGCGAAGCGGTTTCCTTCGACCCCCTCGATGACCCAGATCTCCCACAGGGGCTTCGTGCGATCGAGCTTCTGCGACAGCAGCCGCCCGCAGAGTCGCTTCAGCTGCCGGATCGATCCGGGCTTCGGCAGGCTGGTGTGTCGCACGTGATAGAAGAGGTTGAATCGCGGGTCGTCGACCCAGACCGGGTGCCCTTCGACCGGAGTGTAGGCGAGCCGCTGCCGATAGCGGGGAATGCGGTGGAGCCGGGACTCGATGTAGGCCCGGATCTTCTCCATGTCGAGATTCCCCTCGCGAGTCTCGAGAGGGCCGGGCTCGAACAGGAGGGCCACCGCGACGTGCATGTGCGTGTTGTCGTCCTCGAGATCGAGGAACGAGCTGTCGAGCGCACTCAGACGGTCGTAGTAGCTCATGCCGCACCTCCCAGGGGCTCGAAGCGGAGCAAGCCCGGTGCCGGGACGCGAGTCCCGCAGATCGGGCGCCGACGGCCGTCGGATTCTCGCTTCCGAGAATCGAGCGATGCCGCTCCATCGAGCGCCCGGAGAGGGGCGGCCGGGTCAGCGCTCGGAGCGGCGGCGGTTCGCCTTCGCCGCGCGGCGCTCGGGCATCGAGCGTGCGATCCAGGCCTCCGTCTCCTCGAGATCGGCGAGCCAGGGTGCGGGGCTCGAGTCCGACGGCGCACGCCAGTCCCCCCGCGGCGAGAGCGAGCCGCCGGAGCCGACCTTGGGGCCGTTCGGAGACGCCGAGCGCTTGAACTGGCTCGTTCGGAAGAAGCGGTCGAGGAACGACCGTTGCCAGTGGAGGATCTCGCGCATGGGGTACTTGCCGTCGCCGGCCGAGACGGGCGTGTCGCTGGACCAGGCGTGGGCGAACAGCAGGGCGACCTTCGAGGGCGCGTAGCCACGGCGCGTCGTGTAGTAGAGGTCGAAGTCGTGCAGCTCGTAGGGGCCGATCGTCTTCTCGGTGCTCTGGATCTCGCCGCCCGTCGCGTGGGCGGGGATGAGCTCGGGACTGATCTCCGTGGCGAGGATGCGTCGTAGGACCGCTGCGCCGGGCTGCGGGGTGTCCGGCCGGTCCGCGACCCATTCGATCAGGTAGCGGATCAGCGTCTTCGGGACGGAGACGTTCACGTTGTAGTGCGACATCTGATCGCCGACGCCGTACGTACACCATCCGAGCGCGAGCTCGCTCAGGTCGCCCGTGCCGACGACGAGTGCCGCGTGGTGGTTCGCGAGACGAAACAGGTGGCTGGTTCGTTCGCCCGCCTGCACGTTCTCGTACGTGACGTCGTAGCGCGCCTCGCCCTCGGCGTGGGGGTGGCCGATGTCCCGGAGCATCTGCTCGCTCGACGGCCGGATGTCGATCTCTCCCGCCTCGACGCCGAAGGCCTTCATCAGCTCGCGCGCGTTCTCGAGCGTCTCGTCGGACGTGGCGAATCCCGGCATCGTGTACGCCAGGACGTTCTCGCGCGGGAGTCCGAGGTGATCGATGGCCTGGACCGAGACGAGCAGGGCTTGGGTCGAATCGAGCCCGCCGGAGATGCCGATGACCAGCTTCTCGAGCCCGGTCGAGCGCAGTCGCTGGACGAGGCCCGAGACCTGGATGTTGTAGGCTTCGTAGCAGCGCTCGGCCCGGCGGCCCTCGTCGCTGGGCACGAACGGCCGGCGCGCGAACGTGCGCCGCAGGTGTGTCGGCTCCTCGGGCGGCGCGAAGTGGAACGGGACGATGCGCATGGCGTGGGTTCGGTGGTCGGCCGCGCAGTCGGCGAAGCTCGACATGCGCGCGCGCTCCTGCACCAGACGGTCCAGGTCGATGTCGACGTAGAGGACCGGCGGGTCGTCCGCGAAGCGCTCCGACTCCGCGAGGAGCTCTCCATCCTCGTAGGCGAGCGCGTGTCCGTCCCACGCCAGGTCGGTGGTCGACTCGCCGCTGCCGGCCGCGGCGTACAGATACGCCGACATCGTCTTGGCCGACTGGGCCGCGGCGAGCTGGTGACGGTACCCGGACTTCCCGATCGTGACGTTCGAGGCCGAGAGGTTCGCGAGAATCGTGGCGCCGTGGAACGCCGCGTACGTCGACGGTGGGATCGCGACCCAGACGTCCTCGCAGATCTCGGCGTGAACGGCGAAGTCGGAACGCGCCGTGTCGCGGAGCACCAGATCGCTCCCGAACGGGATGTCGCTCTGCCCGAGGCACGACACGTGGTCCTCGAGGGCGTGGCGCGCGCTCGCGAACTGGCGCTTCTCGTAGAACTCGCGGTAGTTGGGGACGTAGCGCTTGGGCGCGATGGCCAGAACGCGGCCCTGCGCCGCGAACACGGCGCAGTTGTAGAGTCGCCCGTGGAAGCGCATCGGTGCTCCGACGAGAGCGAGCGTCGAGCGGCCCCGGGTCGCCTCGATGACGCGCGCGAGGCCGCGCTCCACGCCCCGGAGCAGCGCATCCTGCTGGTGGAGGTCGTCGAGGGCGTAGCCGGAGAGCCCGAGCTCCGGAAAGAGGACGAGGGCGGCATGTGCGTCGCAGGCCGCGTCGTAGGTCGACACGATCTCGCGAGCGTTCTCCGCCGGGTCGGCGAGATGGACGCGGGGGACCGCGATCGCGGCGCGGACGAAGCCGTGGGCGTAGAGGTCGAAGAAGGAGCGTTCGGGCATCGGTCCTCCGCGAGGTTCGTCGTCGAACGCGACCGGGGCGTGCTCGTCGAGCCGGGGCGGAAGGCGCTCCGGCACGAGGTGGTTCCATCGCTCGCGCCCCCGTCGCTCGACCCGGACGAGGCCGGCCTCGACCAGCGTGGAGAGGTGCTTCATGACCCCGTAGCGGCTCAGCTCGGAGTCGTCGGCGAGAGTGCCCGTCGTCTGCGGGCCGGCGCGCAACGCCTCGAGGATTCTGCGGCGGTGGGGGTCGGCGAGGGCGCGCCAAACACGGTCCCGATTCATGTGACCTATTGGTCACATATGAGGAGTCCCGAGTCGAGTGCCGGCGTGTCCACGGACGTTTGTCCCGCGCGGACCCGCCGTGGTAGCGCGACTGGCAACGGTTTGGCCAAGCACGACGCATCGCACTCCATCGAGGTTCAGGCGGCTCGATTCGAGGCCATCCTCGCGACCGCCCGCGACGCCATCATTTCGATCAACGGCGACGGCGAGATCACCCTCTTCAACGCCGCGGCGGAGGGGATTTTCGGCTTCGGTCGTGACGAGGTGCTGGGCCGGAACGTGTCGATCCTGATGCCGTCTCCCTACCGTCAGGAACACGACGGCTACATCCGGAACTACCAGCGTACCCGCCAGGCGCGCGCCATCGGGCAGATCCGCAAGGTCGAGGGCCTCCGCAAGAACGGAGAGCGGTTTCCCATGGAGCTGTCCGTCTCGGAGGTCCGGGTCGGTGACGAGGTGCTCTACACGGCAGTCATCCGCGACGTCGCCGAGAGGCGTCGAAATCAGAGGGAGCTCGAGCGTCTGCGCGTTCTCTCCTTGCAGCGTCAGCGGCTCGCGGACATCGGCGCGCTGACCGCCAAGATCGTGCACGACCTTGCCAATCCGCTGGCCGCGCTCTCGATGGTGAGCCAGGGCATCCTGCGACGGATCGAGCGCTCCGCCGAGGCCCCGATCGAGACGGTTCGCTCTCAGGCCGAGCGGCTCGTCGCGACCGCGCAGCGTCTCGACGCGCTCCTCGGAGAGTTCAAGGATTTCGCACGCGGTCAGCGACTGGAGCTTCAGGACGTCGACGTCGGTGGGTTGCTCCGGGCCGTCGAGCAATTCTGGAAGCCCGAGGCGGCCCGGCTCGGCGTCGAACTCGTGGTGCACACCCCCCAGGAGCCGGTCTCGCTACGGGCCGACTCCGAGAAGCTGCACCGGGTCTTCGACAACCTCGTGAGGAATGCACTCGACGCTCTCGACGGCGTCGACGGCCCGGGGCGGATCGAAGTGACGGTCGGGCCGATCCCCGCCGGGCGAATCCGGATCCGGTTCGCCGACTCGGGGCCCGGCCTCCCCGAGGGGGTCGACGTCTTCGCGCTCTTCGAGACGACCAAGCCGACGGGCACCGGCCTCGGGCTGCCGATCTGCAGGCAGATCCTGGCCGCCCATGGGGCGGAGATCTCGGTGGCGCCGCGAGCGGGGGTGGCCGATCGTGGGGCGGCCTTCCATATCGATCTGCCGCTGCATGGACCTCCGCTTGCTTAGCCGTCCGCTCCGAGGGCGGCGAGCGCGATGAGTCGGTGCGAGCACATCTCCATACTCCTGGTCGACGAAGACGCCATCTTCCGGCAGGCGCTCGCCGACAACCTGCGGATCGATGGCCACCTCGTCGTCGAGTGCGTGTCGGCGGAGCAGGCGATTCCCACCATGTCCGAGGAGCCGTACGGGGCGATGATCGCCGAATACACGTTGGCTGGCTTCAACGGAGTGCTTCTCGCCGACGAGTTCCGCAAGGCGTGCGCGGGCCCGACGGTTCTGGTCACCGCGCAGTCGGGTGGGACGCCGAGCTTCCACGTCGAGGTGCGCCACTACGTCGAGATCCTGCCCAAGCCGGTGGACTACGAACGGGTCCACGACACGGTGCATCACCTCGTCACGGGCGGTCGCGATTCCTAGTTCTTCGAACGCCGGCATTCGGGCGGTCCCGCGTTCCGGAATCGTCGTCGGGCGACGAGACCCTCGGCGACACTCATGTCGGGGCACGGGGTGTGCTATCGCCCTTCGGATGAACATGGTCCGCATCGCAGGAATCCTGCTCGTCGCGCTGTTTCTGGGCCCCGCCATCGGGGAGGCCAAGGAGCGTTCCGCGCCCAGCGGGCGCGAGGTGTTCCTCGAGGAATGCGCGCGCTGCCATGGGGCGGATCGCGCGGGCGGTGGGCCGGACGCACCGTTCTTCTCCCCCGCACCACGGGATCTCACGACGGGCTTTCTCGCAAAGTACGACGAAGAGGAGCTTCTGGCGCGTCTTCGCGATGGCACCCCCCTCTCGCTGTCCGTCGACGAAGAGGGTCGGCGGACGCGGGCGAAGCGGGTCGAGAGCCTCCTCGCACACATGCGGCGCATCCCGGACATCGATTGGACGGAGGTCGATGCCGGCGGGGTGATCTACGGAGCGCGGTGTGAGGTCTGTCACGGGCAGTTCGGCAAGCCGTGGCCCGCGGCCGATCTCCCCGAGGGCGTTTCGCCGCCAAAGGATCTTCGAGACCCGTCGGTGCAGCGCTCGATGACGGACCGAGAGCTGATGGCCGCCTTCAAGCACGGCACGGGCGGCATGCCGGCCGTGCCGCCGAAGCTGACGGAGGGAGAGGCCGAGCAGCTGCTCGCGTTCGTCCGCGTTCTCTCGCCCGGCTTCGAGACCTTCTCGTTCTACTGTGCGCCGTGCCACGGCGACGCGGGGCGCGGAGGCGGCATCCTCGTGCGGGGCGAGGAGGGGCCCACGGTCGTCTTCGACGAGACGTACTTCGAGGAGAAGGATCCCGACGCATTGCGTGCGACGGTTTGGCACATGATGGACGTGGGCGGCGGCGGGATGCCGCATTTCCGCGGCGTCGTCGCCGACGAGCGGTTGCGCGCGGTGGTCGAGTATCTGAAGCGGACGCCGTGAGCGCCGTGGACGCGTCGCTCGGTGGCTATGCGATCGCCGTCGTCGGGGGCTTCGCCGGTTCGTTGCACTGCCTCGGGATGTGCGGCGCGTTTCCCCTCGCGTTGTCGGCCCGTGGGCGGGGCGGCCGCGTCGCGCGCCAGCTCCTCTATCAGCTCGGCCGGGTCAACGCGCTGGTCTTCATCGGCGTCGTCTCGGGTCTGGCCGGAGCGACGCTCGTCGCGGGCACGTCCTTCGCGGTCGCGAGCCGTATTCTCGCGGCGGTCGCCGGCGTCGTCATGGTCGTGCTCGGGGTCGAGATGCTCGGTCTGGTCCGGGGGCTGACGGGGCGGGTCGCCTTCGCGATCCAGGGCGCGGTGGCGCGTCCTCTGCGCGGCATCATCGCGTCTCCGTCGCCGGCGGCTCCCGTGGCTCTCGGCATGCTGAACGCGTTCCTGCCCTGCCATCTCGTGTACGCATTCGCGGCGCAGGCGGCCGCGTCCGGGACCCCGGTGGCGGGTGGGCTCACGATGCTCGCCTTCGGCGCGGGGACGGTGCCCGCGCTGCTCGGTCTGGGGCTGTTCGGGGAGTCGGTCTCGCCGCAGTTCCGACGACGCTTCGACCGGATCGTCGCCGGGGCGCTCATCGTCTACGGGCTCGTCCTGATCGCCACGGCCGTCGCGGCCTCGGGCGGGGGGCACGCGCACCACTGAGGGGGGCGCGGCTGCCTCAGAGGTCGAAGAGAAGGGCCAGCATCGCTGTCGCGAGGAGCTTGAGCGAGGCGATCACTCCGCTCGCGACGAGGAAGGTCGAGATCTTGAAGCGCCGCGTCCGCAGGAGCTCGATCGCGACCGCGATCGGAATGACCGTGTAGCTCACCACGATCCGGACGAAGTCGTCCTCTCCGAGATGGCTCCAGAGGGGGCCGTCCCAGAAGAGGTACAGCAGGGTCGAGCCGACCAGGATCACGAAGAAAGCCAGGCGGCCGAGGCCGATGGCCGTCCAGATCCCGGTCGTCGGGAACGGGGCGAAGGTCAATCCGGAATCGTGCTTCTCGGTATTCTCGGTGTCCATGGTCCGCCTCGGAGCGTAGCACGAGGCGAGCCGCGTCGCCGCGTCTGGCGGGCGGGCGTCCCTCGGGGATCGCTTCGCGCCCGTGCGAATGCGTCGGAAGCGATTCCCGTCGTTGGGAACCTCGACGCCGACAAGCCAGTGTTTCGACGCACCGGGCTATGGCATGTGGCTTGCCAGTCCTCCGGGCGTCATGGCGCAAGCGAGAGAGGAGCTGCACGCGGAGATCGCGAAGCACCGCGAAGCGATCGCCCGTCTCGAGGCGCGCTTGGAAGAGATCGAAGGACCCAAGCCCGCCGACCCCTGGCCCCCCGAGGGCTTTTACCTGACGTACTACGTGGTGGCGGGCCTCATGCTCGGCGTGCTCGGAAGCCTGACGAGCTTCCTCATGAACGTCGTAGGATCGATCCTGGTGGATCAGGACCCGCTGCTGTTCCTTCGCGTGTACGGCACGGTCTTTCTGGGCAAGGAGGCCCTGGTCACGTCGGACCTGAACTTCTTCATGCTGGTCGCAGTCGTCCACTTCTCGGTCGGTGCGGTCGCGGGGGCGGTCTTCCACGTCTTGGTCAGCCTGTACACGCCCGAGAAGGCCATCGTCACGGTGGGACTGGGCGCGGTGTACGGCCTCGTGATGTGGATCGTGAACTTCTACGTGGTGATCGACTGGCTCGAGACCTCCCTCTACGGACAAGCGTACGTGCTCGAGCTGATGCCCGCGTGGGTGGCGGCGCTCTCTCACATGATCTACGGCGTGACGCTCGGTGCTCTTCAGCCGCTGGGCCGCTTCGTGCCGTACCGACCGGCGGTGGCGACATGAAGAGCATTCACAACTTCCTGGTGGCACTCGTGGTCGTTGGCTCGGCGCTCGCCACACCCGTCGCGGCGCGCGCCGAATCCGACGCGGCGACCCTCGAACTCGGCCAGCAGGTCTACGGCGTCTACTGCGCCGGCTGCCACGGTGTCGATGGAGACGGAAACGGCCCTGGCGCCGAGATGCTCATCGTCAAGCCTCGCGACTTCACGTCCGGGATCTTCAAGTTCCGCTCGACCCCGAACGGCACGTTGCCGACGGATGCGGATCTGCTCCGCATCGTGACCCACGGCATCAACCGCACCGCGATGCCGAATTTTCGCCTCGTGCCGGAGGTCGAGCGAAAGGCCGTCGTCGCCTACCTGAAGACCTTCTTCCCGGCGTGGGAGCAGAAGGGCGCGGGTGAGCCGATTCATCTTCCCGCCGAGCCCGACTTCTTGCTGACGTCCGACTCCATTGCGCGGGGTGCGCAGCTCTATGACATGCTCGACTGCGGCCGTTGCCATGGCGCGGGTGGCGAGGGCGACGGCCCCTCGGCCAAGACGCTGGTGCCCGATAGCTGGGGCAACCCGCAGGTTCCGTTCAACTTCACGATGGGCGCTCTGAAGGGCGGGGGCGCACCCGTGGACGTCTATCGGACCTTCATGACCGGGCTGAACGGCACCGCGATGCCTTCGTACGCGGACGTCTTCGCGTATCCCGACGGCGAGGCGATTCACGAAGGCGACGCGTGGCACCTCGTCTCGTTCATTCTGTCGCTTCGCAACCAGGGGGAGGATTCCGCACGATGAACGAGACCGCCGCTACGACCGCGCCGGTGGGCCGACTGGTCAACATGGACCTGCTCCGGTGGCACCTCGGCGCGAGCGCCGTCTTTCTCGCGATTTCGCTGATCGGCGGCCTCGCGTACTCCTTCCAGTTCCACAATCTCTACCCGTTCGAGGGCGTCGAGCTCCTGTCGCCCGGCCGGGTGCGCATGGTGCACACGAACATGGCGGCGTACGGCTTCATCGCGAACGCCTTCATCGCGGGCATGCTCTTCGCGATCCCGCGCCTCACGCGTCAGCCGATTCTGAGCGACAATCTCGGCTGGTTCATCTTCTGGGCGTGGCAGCTGTTCATGACGCTCACGATCCTGGGGATCCTCGGCGGGTACGGGCAGGCGATCGAATGGGGAGAGACTCCCATCTTCGTCGATCCACTGATTCTCGTCGGGCTCGTTCTTCTCGTCGTGAACCTGTCGGTTCCGATCTTCAAGAGCGCCGAGACGGGCCTCTACGTGAGCCTCTGGTACTTCCTCGCCGCGTTCGGCTGGACCGGGCTCGTGTACTTCATGGGGAACTACCTCCCGCAGTTCTGGGTGCCCGGGACGGCCGGCGCGGCGATCACCGGCCTCTTCATCCACGACCTGGTCGGCCTCTTCGTGACGCCGATCGGTTGGGGTCTCATGTACTTCTTCGTGCCGATGATCCTGCGCAAGCCGATCTGGAGCCACGCGCTCTCTCTGATCGGCTTCTGGGGCATCGCGTTCTTCTACCCCATGCAGGGTGTCCACCACTTCCTGTTCAGCCCGATCCCGATGTACGCCCAGTACGGGGCGGTCGTCGCGACGATCGCGATCGAGGCCGTCGTGCTGACGGTGCTCGTCAACTTCTTCGCGACGCTGCACGGCCGCGGGGATGCCATCCGCGGAAACCTCGCGATCCGCTGGTTCTACACGGGGATGGTCATGTACGGCCTCACGTGTTTGCAGTGCGCCTTCCAGGTCACCCTGACGTTCCAGAAGATCATCCATTTCACGGACTGGGTCGTCGGCCATGCGCACATGGTGATGTTCGGCGTGTTCGGCTTCTGGATCTTCGGGTTCTTCATCGAGTTGTGGCCGCGCGCGGTCGGGCGGACCTGGGCGCATCCACGCCTGCTCACCGCGCACTACTGGCTCACCTTCTCGGGGCTCGCGTTGATGGTCGTCGATCTCACGGCGGGAGGTCTCGTCCAGGGCTACCTGTGGGCGAATCTCGCTCCGTGGGCCGAGGCGCTCGAGGCGTCCGCGCCCTTCTGGTGGACGCGTAGCCTCGCCGGTCTGATCATCATCTCCGGACAGGTCCTGTTCCTCTACGAGTTGTGGGCCACCGCTCGCGGGCCGGTGGAGACGTCGGACTTCGCCGCGGTGGGAGAGGTTGCCTGATGGAAAGATTCGGAGCGAGCTTCCTGATCGCGGGCGTTCTGACGTTCCTGCTCGGGTTCTTCCTGCAGGGCATCATGCCGGTCATGACGCTGAGCGACGTGCCGATCGAGACCCTCGAGTCGATCGCGCAGAACCCGACGCCAGACTTCCACCAGCTGGCGGCCGATTACCCGGTCGAGTTCGAGCGGGACTTCGGGCAGGTGGGCCCGGAGTCGTTCGCGGCGGCTCTCGACCTCGGTCGAGATCTGTACATCGCCGAGGCCTGCTGGCACTGCCACTCGCAATTCGTCCGGCCGGTCTCGAACGAGGACGTGCGCTTCGGCCCGGTGTCGACGGCCGAGGAGTATCAGAACGAGATGAACCTACCGCACCTGTTCGGGACGCGGCGCGTGGGGCCCGACTTGATCCGTGAGGCGGGCAAGCACTCCAACGATTGGCAGATGGCGCACCTCTACGACCCGCGGAGCGTCGCGCCGTACTCCATCATGCCCGGGTACGTCTGGTACTTCGACGACGACAAGAGGCCTCTGCGCGAGGCCCTGGCGCTCGTCGCGTACGTTCAGTGGCTCGGGAGCTGGGAGACGAAATCGGAATGAAGATCGACGGCAAGTTCGCGATCATCTCCTTCGTGACGATCTTGGTAGTCGTCGTGGCGGGGTTGGCGTTCGTCTACAAGATGACCGAGTTCTACATGACGATCACCGACGACGACGTCTCGGGCTTCGGTCCGGCCTCGGTCATGACGTACCTGCTCGGAATGCTGCCTCTTCTTCTCATCACCCTGTGGGCGGCGATCTCCGGTCGGCTTCGCGACATCGAGGCACCGAAGTATCGGATGCTCGAGCTCAACGAGGACATCGGCAATGAGTGATCCGATCATCGCACCCCGCGGCCAGAGCGCCGCATCGGCGTCGCGGCCCGAGACCGAGCTCGAGGAGTCGCGCTACAACAGGTACGAGGCGAACCCGGTTCCGTGGTGGATCTCGCTCCTGTGGGTCTCGTTCTTCGTCTTCGGGGTCCTCTACCTGATCATCAATCTGATGGAGGGATGATCTCCCCAGCCGAGACCGAGCGCGCGTGCGACCACTGCGGTCTCCGTCTCGGGCGGCGCGTGGTCGAGGGGAAGATCGGGGGCGCTCCCGGGCGGTTCTGCTGCGGAGGCTGCCTGTTGGCCGCACACGTGACGCGCGCGCGCGGCGATCCGTCGATCGCGGCCGCGCTCATGGTGCGGCTCGCACTCGCGGCGTTCTTCTCGATGAACGTGATGATGCTGACGTTGCCGACCTACGCGCGCCACGTGTACGGCGACGTCGGCAACGGGCCGATGTTTGAGATGTTGCGCGCCGTTTCGGGCGTGTTGACGGTGCCGGTACTGCTTCTCCTCGGGGCGCCCCTTCTCGCATCCACGTGGGGAGGGCTCACGCGGGGGCGCGCCACGGCGGATCTGCTGATCGTCGTGGCGGTGGGAGCGGCGTTCGGCTTGTCCGTCGCCAACGTCGTCGCGGGCCGGCCGGACACGTACTTCGACACGACCGTGATGCTGTTGCTGCTCGTGACCGGCGGTCGCTATCTCGAGGCTGTCGCGAAGGCGCGTGCGACCGAGGCGATTCGTCGCCAGTCGGTCGCGGGGCCGAGCGTCGCACTGCGGATCGGCGAGGATGGCGAGCGGTTCGAGGTCGGCCCGGCCGTGCTCCGGCCGGGCGACGTCGTCGAGGTCGGCCCCGGAGGTGCGTTTCCGGCCGACGGCGTGATCCTGGAAGGAGAGGCCGACGTCGACGAGAGCATGCTGACCGGCGAGGCGCGGCCGCAGCGCAAGGTCGTCGGCTCCGCGGTCGCGGGGGGTACGGTGAGCTTCGATGGCCGGCTCCGCGTGCGGATCGTTCGCCGAGCCGACGAGAGCGCGCAGGCCCGCATCGAGGCGTTGCTGGACGAGGCTCGCACCGTGCCTTCCGCTCTCGAACGGCAGGTGGATCGGGTCGCGGCGCTCGTGGTGCCCGTCGTCGCGCTGCTCGCGATCGGGGCCGGGGTCTGGTGGGCGAGGGCCGACGGGATCGACCAAGGGGTGCTCACCGCCGTGTCGGTCCTGGTCGTCGCGTGCCCGTGCGGTCTCGTGCTGGCGACGCCGATCGCCATCTCTCGCGCGCTGTCGGCCGCCGTCGAGCGCGGGATCGTGATCCGCTCGGCTCCGGTCCTGGAGCGCGTGGCCGACGTCCTACGCGTCCTCTTCGACAAGACCGGGACGCTGACCGAGGCGGTGCCGGCCGTCGAGCGGGTCGAGGTGCGGTCGGGATCCCGCGGTGAGAACGCGTTGCTCGCCCGGGCCGCCGCCGTCGAGGAGGGGATCTCGCATCCTCTCGCCCGGGCGATCGTCGCCGAGGCCCGGGCGCGTGGTCTCTCGTGGCCGGAGGCGAAGAACGTGCGGCTCTGGCCGGGTCGCGGAGCGTCGGGACTCGTCGATGGGGTCTTGGTCGGCGTCGGGGGCTCGGAGCTGTTTCGTGAGATCGGGATCGCGGCGGGGCGCCGCGGTCCGGTGACGATCGCGACCGCCGAGGGCGACGAGGCGACCGTCCGGCTGGGGGAGTCCCTCGCGGCGGGGGTCGAGGATACGGTGCAACAGCTTCGGCGCGGGGGATTCGCGGTGCGCCTCGTCTCGGGCGACCCGACGCCGTCGCGGCGGGGAACCGCCCCCTTCGCTCCCATCGAGATCGCGGCGGGTCTGTCTCCGGCCGACAAGCTCGCGTACGTGGAGCGCGAGCGGGTGGTTTCGGGCCAGGCCGTGGCGATGGTCGGCGACGGCGTGAACGACGCGCCGGCGCTGGCGGCCGCCGACGTCGGCGTCGCCGTGGCGGG
>JAUIFY010000355.1 GCA_030430245.1 bacterium
CAATCTGATCCTCATCGCCGGACACGAGACCACGACGAACCTGATCGGCAACGGGCTGCTCGCCCTGCTCCGCGAGCCGGCCGAGCTCGCGCGCCTCCGCGCGAATCCGGATCTCTTTCCCACGGCGATCGAGGAGCTCCTGCGCTTCGACGGACCAGTTCAAGCGACGGTGCGTGTCGCGACCCAGGATCTCGAGATCGGTGGCGAGTGCATCGAGGAAGGCTCCCTCGTGATGATCGGCATCGGCGCGGCCAACCACGATCCCGCCGTCTTCGACGACCCCGAGCGTCTCGACGTCGGGCGCGACCCCAACCCCCACCTCGGCTTCGGCTTCGGAGCCCACTTCTGCCTGGGCGCGGGGCTGGCGCGCCTGGAGGGCGGGATCGCCCTGCGCGCGCTCGTGGAACGCTTCCCGCAGATGGAGCTCGGCATCGAGGTGCCGCGCTACCGGCCGAACCCGATCCTCCGGGGCCTCGTCTCCCTCCCGGTGCGGCTCTGAGCCGTTCGAACGTTTCTGCTTCGATCTCCACCCGCCGCGGGGTACACGGGTCGCATGGGCACGATCGGTGAGGCGCTGACGTCGCGAAAGAAGAACGGGACCGTCGAACCCCTGGGCGACGGACTCGCGCAGTTCCACGGATTCTGCAACGTCGGACTCGCGTGGGGCGGAGGCGCGTCCCTCGTGGTCGACACGTCGAACGAGCTGCTGGGCCCGAAAGCGGCGAGCGGTCTCGCGGAGGCAACCGACGATCCGCTCGCCTACGTCGTGTACACGCACGGCCACGTCGACCACGTGGGCGGCGCGCCCGCGTTCCTCGCATCGGCCGAGGAGCGGGGCCACCCGCGCCCGACGGTCTGGGGACACGAGAGCGTCTGCGACCGCATGGCCCGCTATCGGCTCACCTGGGGATGGAACAACGAAGTGAACCGCCGCCAGTTCCAGCTCCCCGCCGGCATCGACGCGTTTCCCAAGGACTTCGTCGAGCCGGACGAGACATACCGCGACACGGCCGAGCTCGACCTCGCCGGCGAGCGCATCGTCCTGCACCACGCGCAAGCGGAGACGGACGACGCGACCTGGGTCTGGCTTCCCGAGCGATCGGTCGCGATGGTCGGCGATCTCTCGATCGCCTCTCTGCCGAACGCCGGAAACCCGAACAAGCCGCAGCGCTACACCCTGGGATGGGCGAAGACGCTCGAGGCGATCGCCGCACGCGAGCCGGTGACGGTGATCCCCGGACACGGAGATCCGATCCGGGGGAAGGACACGATCGCGGAGACGCTCATCGAGACGGCACGCGCACTCCGGTTCCTCCACGACGCCGTCATCGAACGTATGAACGCCGGCCAGTGGCCCGACCAGATCGTCGACGCCCAGCTCGAGCTTCCTCCCGATCTGGCCGCCAAGCCGTACCTGCAACCTCTCTACGGCTGCGCGCCGTTCATCGTACGCGACGTACTGCGGATGTACGCCGGCTGGTGGGGAGGAAACCCGGCCGAGCTGATCCCGGCGAAGCGCGCCGACGTCGCGCGAGATCTGGTGGCCACCGCCGGCCGCGAGCCGCTCCTCGAGAGGGCCCGCTCGTTGCTCGGCGAGGGGCAGCAACGCCGTGCGCTCCACCTCGTCATGCACCTCGTGGAAGCGGACGAGGCCGACGTCGACTCGCAAGCCCTGCTGGCCGAGATCTGCGACGCGATCGTCGCGATCGAGCCGTCGTTCATCGCACGGAATTTCTACACGACCGCGGCCGCACGCGCGCGCGCGGCGGCCGCCCCCTCCAGCTGAACGAAAAACGGCGGCGCGGCATCGGAGCCACGCCGCCGTTCGACGTCGAACGTGTGCCCCGGCTCAGACGAGCAGCGGCACGATCACGAGCGCCACGATCGACATCAGCTTGATGAGGATGTTGAGCGAAGGACCGCTCGTGTCCTTGAACGGGTCGCCGACCGTGTCGCCGATGACCGCGGCGGAGTGGGCGTCGGTGCCCTTCTTCTCACCCTCGATCTTGCCCTGCTCGATCGCCTTCTTCGCGTTGTCCCAGGCGCCGCCCGCGGTGGCCATGAAGAGAGCCATGAGGACGCCGGTCGCGGTGGCTCCGGCGAGGAGTCCTCCGAGGGCCGCCGGGCCGAGCATCAGGCCGCAGATGACGGGCGCGATCACGGCGATGAGACCCGGTAGGATCATCTCGCGCAGCGCCGCCGTCGTGCTGATCTCGACGCAGCGGGCCGAGTCGGGCTTCGCGTCTTCCTTGCCCTCGAGCAGGCCGGGGATCTCACGGAACTGGCGACGGATCTCGTCGACCATCTGCCCCGCGGCCTTGCCGACCGAGGTCATCGTCATCGCCGCGACGAGGAAGGGGAGCGCCCCGCCGATCAGCAGACCGATCACGACCAGGGGATCGGTGAGCTCGAGCGTGAAGCTACCGGCCACCGCACCCTTCTCGACCATCAGCCGGTCGACCTCGGACGAGTAGGCCGCGAAGAGCGCGAGCGCGGTGAGGGCGGCGGAGCCGATCGCGAAGCCCTTGCCGATCGCGGCCGTCGTGTTGCCGATGGAGTCGAGGGAGTCGGTGATCTTGCGGGTGTCCTCGCCGAGGCCACCCATCTCGGCGATGCCGCCGGCGTTGTCGGCGACCGGGCCGTACGCGTCGACCGTCATGGTGACGCCGACGGTCGCGAGCATGCCCATGGCGGCCAGCGCGATGCCGTAGAGGCCCGCGGCGTGGTTCGACCAGTAGATGCCGATCGCGATCAGGATCAGCGGGAGGAAGACGCTCTCCATTCCGACCGCGAGACCCGTGATGGCATTCGTCGCCGGTCCCGTCTTCGAGGCTTCGGCGATGCGCTGCACCGACTTCGTGCGGAGGCCCAGAACCCGGTCGGCGGACGTGTAATACTCGGTCGCGAGACCGATCAGGATGCCGACGATGCTGCCGACGATGACCGCGTAGAGCGGCTCGAGCGGGAAGCCGAGAATCCCGAGCACGAGAAAGCCGAGCACCCAGAAGAGCCCGGCCCCGATCAGCGTCGTGTTGCGCAGGGCTCCGGCCGGCTCGGAGTTCTTGAGCCAGTTCATCGAGAACACGCCGACCATGCTCGACCCGAAGCCGAGGATCGCGAGCAGGACCGGAAGACCCATGAGCGTCGCGCGATCCGACGCGGTCAGGATGTGCCCCTCGGGGAACATGAGGCCCGCCGTCGACGAGGTGATGGTCGCGCCGAGCACGATCGAGGCGATGAGAGAGCCCACGAACGACTCGAAGATGTCGGCACCCATGCCGGCGACGTCGCCGACGTTGTCGCCGACGTTGTCCGCGATGACGCCCGGGTTGCGGGGATCGTCCTCCGGGATGCCGGCCTCGACCTTGCCGACGAGGTCCGCACCGACGTCGGCCGCCTTCGTGTAGATGCCGCCTCCCACGCGGGCGAAGAGCGCGATGCTCGAAGCCCCCATGCCGAAGCCGCTGATGTACTGGACGGTGCTGAGGCTGTGGCCCCAGACGAGATACATGACCGCGATCCCCAGAAGACCGAGGCCGCCGACGCAGAGGCCCATCACCGCGCCGCCGTTGTAGGCGACGAGGAGCGCCGCACCGGCGCCGCTCTGCGAGGCCGCCATCGCGGTGCGCGTGTTCGCGGTCGTGGCCGATCGCATGCCCGCATAGCCCGCCGCGACGCTCGAGATCGCCCCCAGCAGGAACGCGACCGGCGTCTGCCAGCTCTCGGTCGCGACCGAGAGGAGGCCCGCCACGATCACGACGAAAACGGCGAGAACCCGATACTCGGCCCGGAGGAACGCCATGGCGCCATCCTGAATCTGCTGGCCGATGTCGGCGATCTTGTCGCTGTCGACCTTGACGGATTCGACCTGCCCGAAGAGCTTCCGGGCGGTATTCAGCCCGAACACGGCCACGACCACCGCGACCAATCCAAGGAGATAGGGTCCGAAACTTTGCATCCTGCCACCAGTTTTTTAGGGGCCGCGCGGGCTCCCGAGAACCGGGGCCGCCAGGGCCAGAGTCAGATCGTGCGGTATTAGAAAATGATGATTCGAAGAACAGGCTTCTTTAGCCTACCCAATGCAGCGAGACAAGCCGGGACGGGCCCCTCTCCCCTCAGCGCGGCGTGCGTGGCATGAAATCTGGATGACCGAAAACGACGCCGCGGCGCGTACGCTGTCCATCGACATCGGTGGCACGGGACTCAAGATGCTCGTCCTCGACCCCGCCGGGACCGCGCTCAACGAGCGTCAGCGCGTCGAGACGCCGCGTCCCGCGACGCCGGGCGCGATCATCGAAGCCCTGCGCGGCCTGATCGCGGGCCAGCCCGAGTTCGACCGCGTCTCGGTGGGCTTCCCGGGCGTCGTGCACGACGGTGTCATCTGGACCGCGCCGAACCTCGACACGAGCTGGCGTGGCGTCTCGCTCGCGAAGGCGCTGCGGGAGATCACGGGCAAGCCCGTCCGCGTCGCGAACGACGCCGACGTTCAGGGCTACGCGAGCATCGAAGGCAGCGGCGTGGAGATGGTGCTCACTCTCGGGACCGGCCTCGGCTCCGCGCTCTTCGTCGACGGTCGCCTCGTGCCGAACCTCGAGCTGGGCCACCATCCGTTCCGGAAGGGCCGCACGTACGAGGACTACGTCGGCAAACCCGCCTTCGAAGAGGTCGGCAAGAAGAAGTGGCGCAAGCGCGTCGACCGCGTGATCGCGCAGGTCGAGCCCATCTGGAACTACCGCCTGCTCCACCTCGGCGGCGGCAACGCGAAGCACCTCCACGCCGACGAGCTGCCGATGAACGTACGGCTCCACTCGAACCTCGGTGGCGTCCTGGGCGGCATCGCCCTCTGGAAGGGCTAGAGTCCGGGCCGAAACGTGTGCCGCATTCGGCCCGGACTCTAGCTCGGATCGACCCAGCCCCCGAAATCGGCCGTGAGCTTGTCGGCCTCCTTCGGGCCCATCGAGCCGCGCGCGTACTTCCGAACCGGACCGACGTCGCCCAGGATGGGATCGATCGCCGCCCACGTCCCTTCGACGGCGCGTTCCGACGCGAAGAGCGTCGCCTCGCCCGCGAGCGCGTCGCCGAGCAGTCGCTCGTAGGGCAGCGCCGACGCGCCGAGCGCCTGGGAGAAGTCGACGTTCAGCGTCACCGGCTCGGAGTGCATCCCGTCGCCGGGCTTCTTCGCCTGAACGTCGATCGACACGCCGGCGTTGCTGCCGAGGCGAAAGCGGAGACGATTCGTCTCCGGAGCATTGCAGCCCGGATGATCGAAGAGCTGCTTGGGCGGCGAACGGAACTCGACGACGGCTTCGGTCGCCTTCGTCGCGAGCGCCTTTCCCGTGCGCAGGAAGAAAGGGACTCCTTCCCAACGCCATGAATCGATGTCGACGCGCAGCGCGCAGTACGTCTCGGTCCGCGAGCGCGATGCGACTCCGTCCACCTTCGTGTAGCCCTCGTATTGCCCGCGAACGTAGTTGGCGGGGTCGATCGGAACGATCGAGTTGAAGACCTTGATCTGCTCGTCGTGGAGACAGTCCGCCGATGCGCTCACCGGCGGCTCCATCGCCAGCCACGCGAGCACCTGCATCATGTGGTTCTGCACGACGTCCTTC
>JAUIFY010000356.1 GCA_030430245.1 bacterium
AGGCGTACGAGCCCAGGCGCGCGGTGGCCGAGCTCACGGCCGACATGGACTCTCCCGACTTCGCGCCTCCACCCGCCCCACGGGTTCGTGAGGCGGTGATCGACGAGTGGGTCCTGGGACATCAGGCGTCGATGCAGCACGATCTCGCGGTACATCCCGACGGCAGGATCTATTCGGTCGACATGACGCAGGATCAGCTCTACCGACTCGACCCGCGCGTTCCGGGAGGTAAGCGCGCGAGCTTCCCGGTGCCGCAGGGGGATCTTCCTCTCGGGGGCGTGTTCGCCGCCATCAACCCGTCGGTCCCGAACGCGAATGCGCACGTGGGCCCGCACTCTCTGCAGGTCGCACCCGACGGGGCGATCTGGACCACCCTCGCGCTCGGCAACCGTCTCGCCCGCTTCGATCCGACGAGCGAGGAGTGGACGGTGCACGAGCTGCAGGAGGGCTTCTATCCGCACACCCTGCGCTTCGATGGCCGGGGGCGGGTCTGGTACACGATCGCCGTCTCGAACCACATCGGGATGTACGATCCTGCGACGGACGAACATCACGCGATTCGACTTCCCGCGCCGACGTGGGGGCAGGCCATCGCGTCGCGTCTTCTGCCCGTGGCCCTCTGGCTCGCCGAGCGCGTCGACCTGTCGGGTTCGCTCGGGGGTGGGGAGGGCATGGACGCTCCGGTCCCCTACGGCATCGACGTCGCGCCCGACGGCGACGTGTGGTTCAGCCAGCTGAACGCGCATCGCATCGGTCGAATCGATCCCGACACGTTCGAGGTCGAGATCGTCGAGACTCCGTTCACGGGTCCGCGGCGGCTGCGGTTCGACGGGGAGGGCAAGCTCTGGATCCCGGGGTTCTCGGCGGGTGTCGTCTCGCGCTTCGATCCGGAGACGCGCGAGTTCGAGTCGTGGCCCCTGCCGATCGAGCCCAGGGGAACCGAGACGCCGTACGCGTTGAACGTCGCTCCCGACGGCGGCGTGTGGGTCTGCGGGACCAACAGCGACACGCTGATGCGCTTCGATCCCGGCACCGAGGAGTTCACGGTCTACCCGCTGCCGACGCAGGTGACGTATACGCGCGAGATCGACTTCGACGACGAGGGGCGGGTCTGGACCTCGAACTCGAACCTCCCGACGTGGCAGATCGAGGATGCGCAGCCCAAGGTGATCCGGCTCGATCCCGATGCGCTCTCCTGACGTCGTCGGGGCGGTCGTTCTCGCGGCGGCTCTCGCGGGGTGTGCGGCGTCGACGCCGCGGGCGCCGGGGCATCCCGACCCGGTCGAGCTCGACGCTCTCGCCGCGACTCTCGATGCCGCCCCGCCGCCGGCGGGCACGCTGCGCGTTCGCCTCGCATTTCCCGCCTGGGGCGACCTGGACCTGTTCGTCACCGACCCGGCGCAGGAGAGCGTGTACTTCGCGAACTCGCCGAGCCGCTCCGGCGGCCGTCTGGAGCGCGACGTCCGCTGTGGGGACCCGGGCCCGCGCATCGAGACGGTCGTGTTTCCGGCGGCCGCGCCGGGCCGGTACCGGATTGGCGTCGATCATCCACGTCGCTGCGAAGGAGCGCCGGACCGCCCGGCTCCCTTCGTCGTCGTCGTCGACGGCCACGGCTCTCCCGAGATGCGCAGCGGCGCGGTCGGGTTCGAGGTGTTTCTGCCGATCGTGCTCGAGGTCGACGTCCCGCCGTCTTCGGGCTGAGGAACGTCTTGGCCCGTCGACGGCGCCCCTTGCCTCGTTCGGCGGCAGGTGAGACAGGGCAGCATGCGGAGCGCGGTAGAGAACGTCCTGGTGCTCGTGCTCGTGCTCGTCGTCGCGACCGGCGTCGTCGGATGCGGCGACGACGCGACGACGGGCACGGGGCCTTCGGGACCGGTGGCCCTGGAGGGCTCCTGTCCCGCCGGCTTCGCGCCGGAGGCCGGGTTCAACGAGGGCTTCCCGTCGGGCGGGATCGATCGCCAGTTCCACGTGCTCCTTCCGGACGACGTGAGCACCCCGCGGCCGCTCTTCGTGTCGCTCACGGGGACGGTGCAGTCCGAGCTGGGCTTCGCCGACCAGTCGGGACTCGATCGGCTGCCGGCCGACGGATGGATCGTCGTCGCGCCCGTCCGGACCTGCAGCCAGAACCAGACGAACTGCGCTCAGATCGGAAGCGACGGCCGGATCTGGGAGCCATGGTTCGATGGAACGATCGATGGCGCGAGCGACGACGAGGGGCCGGACGTCCGGTTCGTGGAGGCGATGGTTCGTTGCGTCGCCGACCGCTGGCCGGTGGAGGCGAGGCGGGTGCACGTCGGCGGGATCTCCGCCGGAGGATCGCTCACGAATCGGTCGATGACCTTCAACTCCGATCTCTTCGCGGGCGGGGTGGCGGCGTCGGGCAACTGGTACGGCGGTCGGGCGGCGCCCAAGAGCGCGACGACCATGGACCGCTCCCTCGTGATCGTGATCTGGGGCGGTCCGAGCGACGTGTGGCCCCCGGGGAACCCGATCGCGAACTACGACCCCGAGACGCGCGACGCCGCTCTCTACTACGCCGCGCAGGAAGACGTCGTGACCCTCTCGTGCACGGGAAGCCATGGGCACATCTGGCCGACTGCGATGACGCCGTGGATCGCCCGGACGCTGCTCTCGTTCCCGAAGGGGAGCGATCCGGCGAGCTTCGCGTTCGAGGATCCGCCGCCCGGCTTCCGCTGCGTTCTGGGCGCCTACCAGGATCACTGAGGGGCCGGGCCGGGGCGTTTCGAAAAATAGCCGTTGCAAGAGAAATATTAATCGTGTAGTTAATTAAAAAGACGAAAGGAGAATCGCAGATGCCGCAGAACCCTCCGGCCGATTGGCCCAAGCTGTCCGTCGCTCTGGTGTACGACGACGCGCTCGCCGCCATCGACTTCCTCGAGAAGGCGTTCGGTTTCACGACGCGCGTGAAGATCGAAGCCCCCGACGGGTCGCTCGCGCACTCGGAACTCGTCTGCGGCGATGCCGTCGTGATGGTCGCCTCGCCCGCGGCCAGCCGGCCGCGCCTTGCCTTGAGGAGCCCGGCCTCGGCCGGCGGTGTCACGTCCGGGATGTACATGTACGTCGACGACATCGACGCGCACTGCGAGCGCGCCCGGGCGGCGGGCGCTGAGATCATCGCGGAGCCGACGACCAAACACTACGGCGATCGCAACTACGAGGTGCGTGACCCGGAAGGACACTGGTGGTCCTTCGGCGAACGCCTCGACGATGAGGCCTGGAAGAAGGCGACCGAGGCCGAGCACCAGGCTTGACGCATGAGGCTCTCCGAACGCGAGATCGACGGGACGCTCGCGGCCCTCGCCGATCCGACACGACGTGCGGTCGTCGATCTCTTGCGGCGGCAGCCATTGCGCGCGGGAGAGATCGCGGCGCGTTTCGACGTCAGCGCTCCCGCGATGAGTCGACATCTTCGCGTGCTGCGTCGCGGTGGCCTGATCGAGGAGGATCGTGTCGAGGAGGATGCTCGGGTTCGCGTCTATCGGCTCCGCCCCGAGCGCTTCCGGCATCTCCAGGCGTGGCTGGAGCGCGTCGAGGGGTTTTGGGCGGGGCAGCTCGATGCGTTCAAGCAGCACGCGGAGACGCGCGCGCGACGTCGATGATCGAGAAGGACGGCATCAAGGTCACGTCGACGGTCGCGGTCGATCCGGAAACGGCCTTCCGTGTGTTCACCGAAGAGACCGACGCCTGGTGGCGGCGCGGGCCGGCATTCCGCGGGGTGCTGAGCGACGGAGGCGTGATGCGGTTCGAGCCGGGACCCGGCGGACGGCTGGTCGAGGTCGGACCGGGCGGTGGAGAGTTCGAGATCGGCCGAATCCTCGCGTGGGAGCCCGGGCGGCGCCTCCTCTTCGAGTGGCGCAACCGCAACTTCACGAAAGGCGAGGTCACGCAGGTCGAGGTGCGGTTCGAGGAGCTGGCCGACGGGACTCGGGTGGTGCTCGAGCACCGGGGCTGGAGCACGCTGGCCGAGGATCACCCGGCTCGCCACGGGCGCGAAGGGCTCGCGTTCGCCCGGATGATCGGAGGATGGTGGGGCGATCTGCTGGCGAGCCTGCGTCACCACGCGGCGGAGTGATCGGGCTCGGCCAGTCGGATCGAGGGGGCGAACGAGCGGGTGGCGGGTCGGCCGCGCGTTGGAAGGTGCCGCCGACGCACGGTAGTCGGCGCCTCGCCGGTGGCCGCCTACGGTTCCGGTCGAAAGATGAGGAAGTACTGATACGGCAGAAGGTCCGGCTCGCGGACGAGTTCGTAGCCGGCCTGCCGCATCTCGTCGAGCACATGGGCGCGTGGCAGCTTGTGAGGCGGAGGGGGGCCGACGGGGAGCTCGCGCTTCTGCCAATCGATGATCGCGATCCGGCCGTCGGGGCGCAGCGCGTCCTTCAGCCGTCGCGCGTACGTCAGGCGGTCGTTCAGATGGTGGAACGTGTCGAGGATCAGGACGACATCGACCGAGCCGTGCGGGATCCTCGGGTCGTCGGCCGAGCCCAGAATCGGCGTCACGTTCGCGAGCTCCTCCTTCTCGGCGCGCGTTCGCAGGTGCTCGACCAGACGGGGCTCGGTGTCGATCGCGAGCACGGCCCCGGTCGCTCCCACGGCGCGCGACAGATGGCCCAGCAGGTAGCCGGTCCCCGCACCCAGATCGGCGACCCGGCCGCCCGGGGGAAGCTCGAGCGCCGCGACCAGCAGGCCCGGCTTCTGCCACTCGTCCCGCGAGGCTGCGTCGAAGACGGAGGTCCAGTGCTCGACGTCTTCGAATCCGTGTTGGGACGTCGCGTCATGACCGTGCTCCTGCGCCACGGCCGGCGCGGCGGCCAGCAGTCCGGCGGCGAGGAGGGCGGAGAGAAGGGTCGTCATGACCCGGTGGAACCATCCTCGGGCGGCGCCGGCAACTGGGTGGGAGTCACCGAAACGGTCGTTCATTGACACCCGGGATCCGAAATTCATAGGTTCTGCGTCCTGCCCGCCCGGGTTGGTGGCGGCTCGGGCGGAACGCCAGATCGTTTCATGAGGGGGAAGGGAATGGGTTCACGGATCGCGCGCGGAACGCTCGCACTCTTGGTTCTACTGTCCGGGCTCGTCGCGGCGCGAATCGCGTCGGCGATCGAGTTCGGACCGAACGACGCGTTCACCATACGCGGTAAATTCTACGCGCAGTACACGATCGCGACCGAGCACTCCAAGAAGGAGAGCAACGGCACGGCGCTCAACCAGGCCGGAGCGGTCCCGTCGCGCAACGGCGGCGACATGATCCAGCAGCGGAACTTCATGAACCCGGAGTTCGAGGTCGACTTCCGGAGGCTCGTGAAGCCGGTGAAGAAGTGGATCGACGAGTTCGAGGGCCGGGTCGCGCTGTGGGGCTTCTACGACGGCATCTACGACTACGGTCCAGAGCGCTGGAGCCAGGTCCTCTCGCAATACCGGGAGCATGAGCTGCAGGAGGTCAGCAAGGCGACGGAGGTCGCCCTGATCAACGGCGTCGCGAGCTTCCCGAACGGTCGCTACGACCGCCAGGCGCGGCGGATCTACGGCCGGCGCATGCGGGTGAACGAGGCGTACGTCGACCTCGCCGACGGT
>JAUIFY010000357.1 GCA_030430245.1 bacterium
GAACCGGTGCGGTTCGAGCTTCCGTCCGTGGTCTCGCGCTCCCAGAGAATGGATCCGTCCGTGTCGAAGACGTAGTAGCGCGAAGCGCTCGCGACGCCGATCTCGGGCTCGCCGTCGTCGTCGTAGTCGGCGATCGTCGGCGGACCGCCCGCGCCGCCGTCGGGCAGGTCGATCGGCCCCCACTTGACCGACAGGTCGTGCTCGAAGACCGTCAGCTGGCCCGGGGACCAATCGTCCGGATCCGGCGCGACCAGGACGATCTCCGCGAAGGCATCGTCGTCGAAGTTCCCGACGCCGTTCCAGCCGTAGTTCCGGTCGTTTCGATCCAGGAAATCGAGATTCCGGTGCTCGGTCGTGAAGACCTTCGTCACGAACGAGGTGAAGCCGATCGGCACCCGCTCGGTGATCGGCAGGCCGTAGACGACCGACCCCGCGATGATCTCGGGCTGGCCGTCGAGGTCGACATCCGCGACGGTGGGAATACAAACGGTGCGGTAGCGGTTGTTGCCACAGCCGAGCTTGTCGGTGACGCCGACGAACGCGAACTCGTCGCCCACGAGATTGTAGACGACGATTCGCCCGTCACCACGGCCATCCGGGATGACGATCTCGGGCCGTCCGTCCCCGTCGAAGTCCGCGAGCGCGATGCTCACTTCGGTGATGTTGAGGGCACGGAAGCCAGCCGACGAACCGAGACTCGGGTCCTCGGACGAGTCGAGGGTCGCCTTCCGGGTCCCGTCGTGCTCGTAGACGTGCACGAGATCTGTGCTCGTCCCGGTGACGACGATCTCCATGAAGCCGTCGCCATCCAGATCACCGAGTGCGGGAGGAGACGAAGTCCCGTGGACATCCTCTGCAAACCACTCGATCGAACCGTCCTCTCCGTTCACGACGTAGAGCCGGTCGAGCTGCGCCGCCGTGAAGACCACCTCGGGTCGCCCATCGGCATCCAGGTCGCCGACCGAGGGCGCCACCAGCACACGACCGTTGTTGATGTTCTCGCCGGGCGCGATCGACTGCGCCGTCCACGCCCACTCCTCCTCCGCCTGCAGCGCTTGGATGCGACCGTCGCCGAGCACGTGCATCTCGCCGAAGCCCTGGTAGTTGGTGCCGGAGTATCCGGTGGCCCGGAAGAGGACGCGCGTCACGTTCCCGACGGGACCGCCTGCCAGCCCCTGCACGTCGATGACCACGCGAGCCGGATCCGGAATCGGCGTCGGCAGAAGCTCGATGTCCGGCCCGTGATCGGAAGTCGTGAAGAGCAGGTTGTCGTCGGCGTCATAGAGCTCGTACACGCCCTGCGCGAAGTCGAGGAGGAGGAAGGCCTGCTCCGGCCGATGGCGGTAGTGATGGATCTCCTTCACGACGATCGGATCGAGGAAGACCTGCTGGAACGCGGCGCACTCTTCGACCGGGTCTCCCCCGTCGCAGCGATCTCCCACCTCCGTGAACCAGCTCGTGGCGGGATCACCGTCGACGAGGTTCTCGGGATCCGAGTTGAACAGCGTGCTGCTGGGAACCACCTGGGGGACCGCGAGCAGCGAAAGGTTGACGTCCTCGTGGATTCGCGTTCCGAGGGTCGTCGGCGTGTAGTCGAAGGACCCGTCGGGGCGAAACGTGAGATCGCCCCGGAGGGGCGGGTCGACGAGCATCGCAGTGAGCGGGTCGTCATCCGGGTCGTCGTCGTTCTCGAGCACGCCTGCGGGACCGACTGTCAGCGTCTCTCCGAACCGCGTCACGTAGGCGTCGTTTCGCGCGACCGGCGGACCGTTCGGCTCTTCCACGGTGACGATGAAGGTCGTGAAGTCGATCAGACCTTCCCGGTCCTCGACCTGAACCGTGACGTCGTGGACGCCGACCTGGGCCGCCGTCGGCGTCCAGGAGATCGCGCCGCTCGGGCCGTCGATCGTCATGCCGGCGGGAGCCAACGACAGCGAGAACGTGAGGGTATCCCCCGGCAGGTCCGGGTCGGTCGCAACGGCAGTCAGGCCGATCGAGCCCCCCGGAGCCGTGGTACGATCCGCGATCTCGCCGAGAACCGGCGGCCCGCCCGGGTCGCGCACGTCGACCTCGAAGCTCTCTTCGTCGAAGAGGCCGGTCGAGTCGGTCACACGCACCGTGATCGGGTGTCGGCCCGTCTGGCCCCCCGTCGGCACCCACAGGAACGTCCCGCGCTCGCCGTCGATCGTCGCTCCGACCGGCTTCTGCGTCAGCGTCCATCGGAGCGTCTCGTTCGGGAGGTCGGCGTCGGTCGCGGCGATCGGGAACGCCAGGATCTGGCGCTCGAGGATCTCCTGGTCGGCGATCTGCTGCGCGTCGGGCGGGTTGGACGGAACGACCGTCGGCGCCGGGCTCGGCGTCGCGTCGGGCGAAGGCGTGACCCGTGGCGTCGGGGTCGGCGTCCCGGTCGGCTCCGGCGTCGGCGTCGGATCCCGCACGCCGTCCTCGATTGCGCCGATGTCGTAGTCGGCCCGCCCGTCCCCGTCGCCGTCGAGGGGACGCGCGTCCTCCCCCGTCAGGTCCGCCCGCAGCAGAGCCTCCGCGAGCCCGGGGACCTCCGCGACCAGCGGGACGCCCGCGTCCACCGCGAGCGAGTCCGCCGCCAGCAGGAAGTCGTCGTCTCCGGTGTTCACCTCCCCGTCGGGTCCCACGAGGTCGTCGAAGATGCGCTCGGCCTCCTCACACCCCGGAAGCGCCCCGACCGCCGCGTCCTCCACTCCCGTCGGACTGAAGTTCGCGCCGTCGTCCGCGCCCCAGACGATCCGGTAGTACTCGCCCCGCGCGTTCCCGCACGAGAGATTCCCCCGGATGTGCAGCGTCTCCGACCGCGGCCCCTTCCGCCCCTGCCGGATGCCGTACCGGCGGAGGCTGCGGCCATCGCCGTTGCTCAACACGAGGTTGTTCACCACGTACGCCTCGAACGCTCGCGCCACGTAGATCCCCGTGTGCCCGTTGTTCACCACCGTGTTGCTGAAGACGTACTGCGGCCCCTCCCCCGCGTCCCCGATGTGGATGCCGTCGCGACGCGTCCCGTAGATCACGTTGTTCGCGATCACCGTGCGCGGGTTGTCGTGCGAAACACGCACCCCGCCCTGACACCGGGGATCGCCGTCCCCGTAGACCACGTTCTGGACGAAGTGGACCGCCTCGTTCTGCCGCCGCTGCCCGCGAATCTTCACGCCGCGACGACCCGCGTTGCGGATCACGAGTCCGTGCAGCGTCACGTACGCCGAGCGCTCGACCTCCACCGCCCATCCGTTCCAGCACCCTTCGCCCGATGGCCCGATGACTACGGTCCCCAGTCCCTCCGCCGGACCGATATGGATCCGGTCCCCCTCCGACGCCCCTGGATGGTCGTTCTTGTCCTCGACCGAGAACTGCTCCTCGTACTGGCCCGGCAGGATCCGAACCCGTTGCCCCGGTCCCGCCGCGTCGACCGCCCCCTGGATCGTCGAGAAACACGGCGTCCGGCCTCCGCACGTCGCGTCGTCGCCGCTCACGTACAGATCGACCGCCACCGCGGCCGCCGCCTCGACGCGCGCCTGCGCGTCCGCGAACGCGCGCGCCCGGCGCGCCGGCACGTACTGCAACGCCGACAACGCCATCGCATCGAAGAACAGGAGATAGGCGACGGCGACCGCAGTCGCCCGAAAGAAGGCGGATCGGGAGGGGAACATCGAATTCCTCTTCGGACGGGCTGGCCGCCGGTCGGAAACGTCTCCGGGCCGGAGCACCATACTGCAGCGCCCCGGCCGGAGGCGCGTTAGTTTTGCGTGAGGTCCCCCGGGTGCTCCCCGCCGGGGACCCCACCACGGCGCGCGGGGGAGAGGGTTCGGGGCGAACGCCCCCGGGCCCGAACGGGAGGCCGCATCACGGGCGCGCATGCGAGGGCGGTCCGGTGCCGCGGTGCGTTGACAGCCGGGGCCCGATTGCTACCTACCGGACATCACCTCGGGTTAGAATTTCTGTAGCCCCGGGGCTCATTTCATAAGGAGGAAGCGTCGGCGTGAAGATTCTGGTCCCGATCAAGCGGGTTCCCGACCCGCAGACCAACATCGTCGTGAAGCCCGATGGAACGGGCATCGTCGAGGATAACGTCAAGTTCGTCATCAACCCCTTCTGCGAGATCGCTCTCGAAGAAGCGCTCCGCATCAAGGAGGCTCAGGGAGAAGGCGAAGTCGTGCTTCTCTCGATCGGCACGACGGACTCCACCGAGCAGCTCCGCACGGGGCTCGCGATGGGCGCCGACCGGGCGATCCTCGTCCAGAGCGACACGATGCTCGATCCGGCCCGCGCGGCCGAGGTGATCGAGAAGATCGTCGAGCAGGAGTCGCCGGAGCTCGTGTTCCTCGGCAAGCAGTCGATCGACGACGACGCGAACCAGACCGGCCAGCTTCTCGCCGCCGCGCTCGATTGGCCCCAGGCGACCTTCGCGTCGAAGGTCGAGCTCTCGGGCCAGGACGTCACCGTCACCCGCGAGGTCGACGGCGGTCTCGAGAC
Organism: bacterium; assembly: GCA_030430245.1. GTDB lineage: Bacteria > Desulfobacterota > Binatia > UBA12015 > UBA12015 > VGTG01. Next base: position 4,501 of record JAUIFY010000357.1, read on the forward strand.
GGTCGCGTTCACGCTGCCCGGCATCATCACCTCGGACCTTCGCCTGAACGAGCCGCGCTACGCTTCGTTGCCGGGCATCATGAAGGCCCGCAAGAAGGAGCTGAAGGAAGTCCCGCTCGCCGATCTCGGCGTGTCCGCGGATCCGAAGGTGAAGCAGGTCTCCGTTGCCCCGCCCCCCAAGCGCGAGGCGGGCAAGACGGTCGAGACGGTGCAGGAGCTGGTCGAGCTGCTGCACAGCGAAGCCAAGCTCATCTGACGGCGGGAGAACCATCATGAGCAAGAATCTCGTTTTCATCGAACACGCCCACGGCAAGGTCCAGAAGGCCTCTGCCGTCGCCCTGGCCGCCGCGAGCAAGATCGGCGGTGACACCGTCGCCCTCGTCATGGGCAAGGGAGTCGACGCGATCGCGGCCGAGGCCGGCAAGCTCGGCGTCTCGAAGGTCATCGTCGTCGACGACGACCGCCTCGAGCACTATCTGGCCGACATCTTCGCGAAGGGCGTCGCTCAGGTCGCCAAGGCCGAGGGGGCGAGCCATGTGATCGCCGCGGCCACCGCGATCGGCAAGGACCTCTTCCCGCGCGTCGCCCAGCTCCTCGAGGCGGGCATGGCGAGCGAGATCACCGACGTGAACGACGACGGCTCGCTGGTCCGACCGACCTATGCCGGCAACGCGATGGCGACGGTCACGGTCGAGACGGACACCAAGGTCATCACGGTTCGTGGAACCGCGTTCGAGGCGGTCGAGCCGGGCGGCGCCGATGCCCCGTCCGAGAAGGCCGAGCTCGCGGGCGACGTCGCGACCAAGATGCGGTTCGTCGAGTTCGCGGAGACGAAGAGCGACCGTCCCCAGCTGACCGAGGCCGAGATCGTGGTCTCGGGCGGCCGCGGGCTCAAGTCGGGCGAGAACTTCACCGAGGTCCTCGAGCCGCTGGTCGACGCCATGGGCGCCGCGATGGGAGCCTCCCGCGCGGCCGTCGACGCCGGATTCGTCCCGAACGACCTCCAGGTCGGCCAGACCGGCAAGGTGGTCGCCCCGCAGCTGTACATCGCG